>NZ_LT859958.1:965411-1287215 GCF_900184705.1 Brevefilum fermentans
TTATATTTTTCATCGGCCCTGAGAAAGTGTGTAAAGGGAGCAGAATTTATGTCAGAAGAAAGAACTAAGCTGGAAGTGATTGCGCCTTCTGTTGAAGAAGCGATTGAAAAAGGTTTACAAATACTGGGGCTAACACAGGCTGATATTGATGTTGAGATATTGGATGAGGGGAAAAAGGGCCTGTTGGGCCTTGGCACCCGACAGGCGAGGGTTGTTTTGAAGGTTAAACCTCAGTTTTTTGAAGCAGCATTGGATGCGTCTGCGGATGAACCAGGTCTTTCAACTCAAAACGATGCGGTCACACCAATTGATGAACCAGAAGAAGTGATCATTGCCAGGGAGACCATCCAAATCATCCTGGAGAAGATGCGCGTCAAGGCTAATGTTTCGGTACGCATGGGCGAATCTGATGCAAACAGGATTCAACCTGTCTTGATTGATATTGAAGGCGCCGATCTCAGCTTTTTAATTGGCAGGAAAGCAGAGACGATCAACGCGCTGCAGTTCATCACCAGTTTAATTGTGAGCCGGGAAGTGGGCCGCTGGATTCCATTGCAAATCGATGTTCAGAAATATCGTCGACGACGAGCCGATGAACTGAGGAAATTAGCCCGGAGGATTGCCGATCAGGTTGTCAGCACCGGGCGACAACAAGCCCTGGAACCGATGCCCCCCAATGAGCGCAGAATCGTTCATATTGAATTGCGGGATCATCCTGAGGTTGAAACAGAAAGTGATGGTGAAGATCCGAAACGAAAGGTTGTGGTCAGGCTTAAAAGATGACCTGGATTTTTCGAACATCACATACTGGAAGGCTGTGTGGGTAGAAGAACGTCTACCTGTTCGACTTAAAATTGATTTTGGAAAACATTCCGGAGGTGCTAATGCGAGCCGTAGATATCATCGAAAAAAAGCGCGATGGTATCGAACTTTCGAGGCAAGAGATTGAATACTTCGTCAGGGGGTATACGAACGGCGAGATCCCTGATTACCAGGCTGCTGCCTGGGCAATGGCAGTGCTGTTGAAAGGAATGACTGCCGAAGAAACCACTTTCCTGACTCTCGCCATGGCAAATTCAGGTGAAAAACTGGACTTAAGCCACGTGGTTGATATTGCCGTCGATAAGCATTCGTCTGGTGGTGTTGGCGACAAAACTTCGATTGTAGTGGTTCCACTGGTGAGAGCATGTGGGTTGCCGGTAGGTAAGATGTCCGGTCATGGTTTGGGTTTCAGCGGAGGCACACTGGACAAGCTCGAATCGATACCCGGGTTCCGAACAAACTTGAGCAAGGATGAGTTTCTACATCAACTGGGTACTCTGGGGATGGTTTTGTCCGGGCAAAGTCTTGATCTGGCACCAGCCGATGGAAAATTTTACGCGTTGAGGGATGTAACCGGAACTGTGCAGTCAATCCCATTGATTGCTTCTTCGATTATGAGTAAAAAAATTGCCGCAGGTGCCCAGGCGATCGTTCTTGACGTGAAAGTGGGTCATGGCGCCTTTATGAAAACACTGGATGAAGCCCGGGAGCTGGCTGCGTTGATGGTATCGATCGGAGATTTGAGCGGCAGAGACGTTGCTGCGGTGCTTTCAGACATGAATCAGCCGCTGGGGCAAGCTGTGGGCAATGCGCTGGAAATGAAAGAGGCGATTCTAACCCTGCGAGGTGAAGGTCCGGCGGATTTTTGGGCGCATTGCCTGGAAATTTCCAGTCAAATGTTGGTGTTGGGAAAACGAGCTGAGACCATTGAAAAAGCCAGAGCAATGGCCCAGGAGGCTTTGATGACAGGACAGGGGTTGGAATATCTCCGACGGCTGGTCGACGTTCAGGGCGGGGATGTTAGCTATGTGGATCACCCGGAGAAACTACCTCAAGCGCCGATTGAATCGATGATTACAGCGCCGGTAAACGGGTATCTCCACGAGGTAAACGCAAGGCTGGTTGGAGAAGCAGCGGTACTTCTGGGCGCCGGAAGATCAAAAAAAGGTGAAGAAATCGATCTTGCGGTGGGGATTTCTGTCCTGGTCAAAGTTGGCGATTACGTGGAGGTCGGTCAGCCGTTATTCTTGGTCCACGCGCGGGATGAAACAACGCTGAATCTGGCAGCAGAGCAATTATCTGCTGCAAGCGTCATTGCGGATCAGCCCAAGGCTCCACTTCCATTATTCTATGGGTTGGTGAGCTCTGATTAGCGTCATTTGTTGAAGGGCAATCCCTTTTGGCGCCAGAAGGGATGAAGGGATGATGATTAACCCGGATGGAACAAAATCTTTGCAGTCAATAAAAAAGAGCCTGGCGAATCTGCTGGCACTTTTTTCAATCTAACACGTTTATTGGAGGAACAATGGAAAAAGCAAAATTTGCAATTGTTGGTTTGGGCGTCATGGGTCAGAACCTGGCGTTGAATATTGCCAATAACGGCTATCCTGTGGCGGTGTTTAACCGCACCGAGTCAGTCACCCGGCAATTTGTCGCCGGTTTGCCCGCCGATCAGGGCATTATTGGCACCTACAGCTATGTTGAGTTGGCGGACAGCCTGGAAAAGCCGCGCCGGATCATGTTGATGGTCAAGGCTGGGCCTGCAGTGGATGCAGTCATTGCGGCGCTTAAACCCCATCTTGAACCCGGGGATATTCTAATTGATGGTGGAAACTCATATTTCGAGGACACCGAACGGCGCACGGTTGAGCTGGAAAAAGAAGGGTTTTTATTTATTGGTACGGGCGTCTCGGGCGGAGAAGAGGGTGCTTTACATGGTCCCAGCATTATGCCGGGGGGCAGCGTAGATGCGTGGGCAGCCCTTAAGGATATGTTCACAGCGGCTGCTGCAAAGGCATATGATGGAGAACCCTGTGTGGACTACATCGGGCCGCGCGGTGCCGGTCACTACGTCAAAACTGTGCATAATGGGATTGAATATGCGATTATGCAGATGATTGCCGAAGTTTATGACCTGCTGAACCGGGGCCTGGGCCTTTCAACGATGGAATTGAGCGAGCTGTTCAAAGAGTGGGACGCAGGCGAGCTGGCGTCTTACCTGGTGGAGATCACCTACAAGATCTTTGAAAAAGTAGACCCCGAAACGGGCAAACCGCTGGTGGATTTAATCGTGGACGAAGCCCAGCAAAAGGGAACCGGAAAGTGGACCTCCCAAAATGCATTTGATTTGGGTGCTCCGACACATACCATCAACGCAGCAGTGACCAGCCGGATTATCTCTGGTATGAAAAGCCAGCGCACAGTGGCTCAGGCATTAATTGATGGTCCATCAGAAAAATTTTCAGGTGACCGGGAGGCAATGATTGCCGCCATTAAAAATGCTTTGTATGCGGGCATTATTCTTGCCTACGCACAGGGCTTCGGTTTGCTGCATGTGGCTTCGGAAGAATATGATTATGATCTCGACATGCAGATGATTGCAAAAATCTGGCGGGCAGGTTGTATTATCCGGGCAGATTTGCTGGATGATATCATGAAAGCTTTCGACCGTGATCCGGGGTTGGTCAACCTGCTGCTGGATGACGACTTCAGAGAAGCAGTCGTCAGCCGGCAGGGAGACTTGCGCCACGTGATTATCAACGGAATTAAATTGGGAATCCCGGTATATGCGCTCAGCTCGGCGCTGGCTTATTTTGATGCCTACCGCACCGAGCGTTTGCCAGCTAATTTAATCCAGGCACAGCGTGATTATTTTGGTGCGCACACTTATCGCCGCCTGGACAAAGAGGGCTCATTTCATACCGACTGGTAGTTGACCCTCGCTCCATTTTTTGACCATCAATTGGTCATATGATTTTTCAGCCACCTGATGGGCATAAGCTGAGTAGAGCGTTAAACTCGGCTTATGCCCAGAACATTTCACCGGGGGGATCGAATATCATGGCTTCTTTCAACAAGGTGATTGCTTTAACCAAGCCTTCGTCATTGGACATCAGGGCATCCTCATGTTCAATCGAGATCACGTAATCATACCCGACCAGGCGCAGCGCACTGACGAAGTCTTTCCAGAATTTTAAATCGTGTCCATAGCCAATGGTGCGAAAAGTCCAGGAGCGATCCAGGATGTGGTGGTAGGGTTTGTGGTCGTTGCAACCGTTGACAGCCACATTGAGGGGATCGACATAACAATCTTTCCCATGGACGTGATGTATGGCCTCGCCGAGGGCGCGAATGGCTGCCACCAGCTCCACGCCGTTCCAGACCAGGTGGCTGGGATCGAGATTGGCGCCCAGGGCTGGTCCGACTTCTGAACGCATGCGCAACAGGGTTTCCACGTTGTAAATCAACATACCGGGATGAATCTCAATGCCAATCTTGACGCCGTGGTCGGCGGCAAAGGCTGCTGCATCCTTCCAGTAGGGGATGGCGACCCGGTTCCACTGGTAATCGAGAATTTCAAGGAATTCCGGCGGCCAGGGGCAGGTGACCCAATTGGGCGTGCGGTCGCCCTCACATCCAGCGGGCAGCCCGGAGAAGGTATTCACTACCGGCACGGCCATCAATTGCGCCAGGTGAACGGTTTTTCTGAAGAGATCATCCGCATGGTCCGCAATGGCTGGGTCAGGGTGAAGGGGATTGCCATGGCAGCTGAGGGCGCTGATGAACATCCCGCGCTGGTGAATTTCGTCGAGGTAAGCCTCTCGGGCTGGTTTTTCTGTCAACAAGCGCGCCAGGTCAATGTGAGCGCTGGCAGCAAAAGCGCCGGTGCCAATCTCGACTGCGGTTACGCCCATGGCCTTGACCTTATCGAGGACTTCTATAAAGGGCAGATCCTGGTACAGGGCTGTTAATACGCCAATGTGCATGTTCAAAACCTCCTTTTTAAGTGTTATGATCCAAAGAAATGTGTGTTCTGACCGGTCGTTTCAGTGTGTACCACAAATACACCACCAGCGTGAGGCTGCTTGTGCAGGGCTGATTGCGTGAGACCGGTGCGTGCAGTGGTGATAAACAGCAGGTCTTTGCGCTCACCACCAAAACAGCAGGAAGTCACGCGTTGGGCGGGCAGTCTGATGGTAAGCAGGGGCACGCCGGCGGGGCTGTAACGAACGACCTGCCAGCCATTCCAATGAGCGCTCCACAGGCAGCCCTCTGCATCCACGCACAGACCATCGGGGACGATCTCAGCGCTGGTTCGGGGCAGTTGAAGGAAGGGGCGCTGATTTCCAATGGCGCCGGTCTCCAGGTAGTAATCAAAACTGAAGATGGTGTACTGGCTGGAATCCGTGAAGTACATTGTTTTCCGGTCGGGGCTCCAATCCAGGCCATTGGCAATGCCGAGATTTTTGAGCAGAGTGTGTTGAGCGCCATCAGGGTCCAGGCGATATAATTCCGCCTGGGACTGCTCAGTGTCGATACTGCCAGCCCAGAACCGCCCAGCGGGGTCGACTTTACCGTCGTTCAGGCGCACATTGCTTCGTGGCGGCAGGGGATTCCAGATTGGCTGAGTATTCAGTCCATCCCAGGCTAAAAAACCCTGACCGGTAGCCAGTAGAAACCCGCCTTCTTTTGTGAAGCAAAACGCGCCGATGGGCGTATCAAACGAGGTGCGGGTGTAGGAATTGAGTGCGGTGTCACTGCGGTATAGAAATTGAGCTTCGATATCGACCCAATACAGGCAGGATTTTTCCGGGTGCCACAGGGGACCTTCACCCAGGGTGTTGCCAGTATCGAACAGCAGTTCAGCGGTGATGGATTTCATCAATATTCCGCCTGGCGGGTGATCACACACAGGAAACCCAGCGGTGAATCACCGATGTTGACGAGCTGATGGATATCATTGCCTGCAATAAAGATGGCATCCAACGGACCCAGTTCATAATACTCCTGGTTGATTTGCACCCTGGCCTTCCCATGCAGGATCACGATCCCGTGTTCGTGTGGGTGCTTGTCGTAGAAGGTGTTATCTCCGATCGGAACGTGAAAATAGCGGATGACGAAATTTGGCGCGCCGTCATCCGGGCCGACCAGAACGTGTTTCAGGACTTGCCTGACTTCTTCGGTGTGGATTTCAAGCGGTTCAACCCCCTCCCAGGTGTAGTCCTGCGTGGTGGTGTCGCCTAAAAAGCGGTGAATTGTAGACATCGACACTCTCCTTGGCTGTTTGTGTTCTGGTAAGAATTATAATGCCACTTTTTTATGGAGTGTGATTTTTCAGGTGATTTGGCAAATCACGACCTGATTTATCTTATCCTCGGGGGTTCATTGGATGAGCGTGAAACACGCTGATAAAAAGGAGATCAGGCTTTTATGCATTCTAAGCCCTTATTGGACACGGAAAGAAATATAATCTGTAATATAATATCTCTGATCGAGCCAAATAAATTAGATAAAAAGGATGACCATGATCCACGCCGATTTACCTCTAATTGACCTTCACCGCCACCTGGATGGCAATGTGCGCCTGGCCACCATCCTTGAACTGGCGCAGCAGCACAACTTACCTCTACCCGCCGACAACCTGGCAGATTTACGTCCTTACATACAGGTCAGTGAACCAGAAACTGACATCATGGCGTATTTTCAAAGGTTCACCTGGATGATATCGATCTTTGCAGATGAGGATGCCTGCCGCCGGGTGGCGTATGAAAACGTGCTGGATGCCCGTGAAGAAGGGATCGACTATATTGAGCTACGGTTCAGCCCCTGGTTTATGGCTGAGCCGCATGGCCTTGACCCGGTTGGGGTGGTGGGCGCGGTGGTGGACGGGGTCAGAGCTGCGGTAGAAACGCTGGGTGATATCCGGGTGAACCTGATCGGCATCATCAGCCGCACGTATGGCGTGGAGATTGGCTACCAGGAACTGGACGCATTGCTGGCTTACAGAGATGACATCGTCGGGCTGGACCTTGCGGGGGATGAAGCCAACTTTCCAGCGGAGTGGTTTACTCCTCATTTCAAGAAGGCGCGCGCTGCAAGCTGGGGATTCACCGTGCATGCCGGCGAATCCGCCGGGACTGAAAGCGTCTGGCGTTCGATCAGGGATTTGGGAGCAGTGCGCATCGGGCATGCGGTGTGCATCATGGATGACCCCTCGCTGGTCGATTACATGCTCGAGCATCGGATTGGTATTGAGGCCAATCTGACCAGCAACTGGCATACCAACACAGTCGCCAGTTACGCACAGCACCCGTTGAAAACATGGCTGGACGCCGGTTTGCTGGCGACCATCAACACCGATGACCCCGGCATCAGCCCGGTGACGCTGCGAGATGAGTTTGAGATCGCGGCGCCGGCAGCTGGCTTGACCTCAGCGGACACACGCAAGGCTCAGATCAATGCCGTCGAAGTCGCTTTCTTATCGGCGGCTGAGAAACAGGCGTTGTTGAAGAAAAAGGCGCAGGCTGGCTGAGCGGCATTAATATCAATAACAGGTAAACAATGACGACATTAATTTGGGTTTTGGTTGCGCTGTCGGCGATCATTATGATCTACCTGGTGGTTGGGTCAGTTGCCGCGTTGACGCTGACGAAGATCGGCGATCACCCCCAGTATGATCAAAACCCGGGACGCTACGGCGTGGAATATGAAAGCGTGCAATTCAAGGCGCGGGGTGAACCATTGCAAATTGCAGGCTGGTATCTCCCTAATCCAGACGCCGAAAGGGTGATGATCCTGGTACACGGGCGCAATGCCAGCAAACAAAATGCCATCTCGGGCAATTTGTCCGCATTGGCAGCGGAGCTCCACAAAGCGGGGATGGGTGTGCTGATGATCGACCTGCGCGGGCACGGCGAGAGCGAGGGGAAACGCTATACTTTTGGCGCTCAGGAGCGGCGGGATGTGTTGGGGGCGGTGGATTTCTTGCTCGGGCAAGGGTTTGCGCCGGGGCGGATCGGCGCGTTGGGGATCTCCCTGGGAGGTGCAGCGGTGATCGGTGCGGCTGCCGAAGAGCCTGCGATGGGTGTTGTGGTCGTTGAAAGCACTTTTGCCGATATCAACGCGTTGATCGAGCCCAACTGGAAAGTGGAAAGCGGGCTGCCGATGTTCTTCCTGCCCGGGGTATTTTTGATGTGGCGCGTGCTGATCGGTTTTGATTTGAGGAACGTGAAACCTGTTGAAGAGCTGGCGCGCGTTCTGCCGCGACCGATATTGATCCTGCATTCAAGGCAGGACAAGATGGTGGATTGCTCGCAAGCCCAGGAGTTGAAGGACGCGGTCCCGGAAGCCAGGCTGGTTTTGTTTGAAGACTGCGACCATGCGGAGCTGTTTCGTGATCAGCCCGAGGCTTACCTTGAGGCGATGATCCCATTTTTGAAAGAACACTGGAATGGTTAAGCGCACCTTCCCTGACGGGCGATATTTCAAATTAATCTGCTGCTGTTTTTGATTCCAAGGAGCGGCTTTATTTCCTGAAAGGATCAATCGATTCGTTTGTAAATCTCAACCCCATTGACACGGTCGATATGTTGATAATTCTTACAGGTGAAATGGATGATCTTTTCTAAATCCGTGCCATCTGCTGGAACCATTGCGAGACACTCATCGTTGGAGACGCCATCGATAAAGGGGTACTGCGGGTTTCGCATATCCAAAATAAACTTTGGCGGGTGGGCGAGGATGTCGTTAAGCATGATGGCTGTCGATTCGGCTTGTAAGGGCGATCGATAATACAAAGAATCGACATATGAAAACCGTGATGGTGATGAACGATGGGAAAGGTAGTTGATCAAAGTCTCCAATCCCCACACCAGCACCTGGTCATCTTCATTGGAATTGTCTACGATGTATTGAACCAGTTCGCGATAAGGATGATAGGTATAGGGACCACCCAAGCCACGTAACAACCGCTGACCGGGCTGCATCATACCGATGATAAACAACGCGATGAAAATAATGTTCGCTATACGCGTTTTACTTAATTTCCAATCGACATTTTGCGTGATCAGGTAAACCCCAGAAAACAATAGAAATGCAGTTGCATATAAAGGTATAAAATAATGGGGATAATTCCGCCCGGAGGCGGTGGCGAGGAACAGCACAATCGGAAAGTGAAACACCCCAATTAACAGGGGATCGTGAATGGAGAAGATTTTTTGATCGTTCAGGGTGTCCCATGGGGTCAGACGGATTGGCTTCCGCACTTGATGGTTCTTAGGCTTTAAAACAAAAGCAAATAATAGCGAAAGGATCAGGCTTAGCACGGCGAAAGAAAGCACAACGGTCTCAATTATCCCCAGCCCTGGCTGTGTTCCCATGAATTGACCGATCCCCAGCAAGACGAAGAAGAAGCCCGTGAGTGTGAACAAAAAGATTTTCCCCTTGCGTGTATGAAAAAAGTGTGTGATGAGGGGAAAAGCTTGATACAGAAAGGCGAGAGATGCGCCAACCCAGGTCAGGAAGAGAAAGATGAACAATGGGTATTTTGAGTTGACCTGAAAAATATCGATCAACGCATTGACGCGTTCAAAAGGTCCAATGTCAGAATATGCAAAGTTGTAAATGAAGGCGGCATCCCACCATTCGCGCACGGCATGATTGATCGCCATGCTTAAAACAGTGATCAGATTGGGGATCAAGAATCCCACGCCGATTGACGCCATGGATTTGATGTTAGCCCATTTTTTATCAACGATCATCTCGATGATCAGCAGTAAGCCGATGGCAATGGTGACATCAATATAAGTCTGTTTGATGTTGAAAGCGATGCCCGATAGGGTCCCGATGATGAAGTAATTTCTCAGCTCATGGCTTTTAAAATGTTGAGAAAGGAAAATGAACAGGATGGCAGCCTGGAGCACCAGGGCATATTCTTCTGTGAAATTGCCGCTCATATATTGATATGACGCCATATAAGTTGCGATGATCAGCAATAAACTGGCAATGGGTTTGATCTTGTGGCGCAGGGTTAGAAAACTTAATAAAACGGTTGTGAACAAGAAGAGGACTTCAATGCCCCAAACACCCCATCCTGATCCGCCCCCCAGGAGCAAGCCCAAAGCATTGACATAGAAAATGAACGGTGGTTTGTGCTCCCAAACTTCGCTGTAAATGGTTTTCCCTTCCAGCAATTCCTGACCGAGATACAGGTAAATCCCAGAATCACGGTGTGGGACTTCCATAGCATAGGGATAGAAAAACAGGGCAGAAAGGGCGACCAGGACGAACAGGATCAAAATACAAATATAATTTATTGTGGTTGTTTTTTTAATCATCAGCGTGTTGTATTCAATGTTTGAGTTTATTGGTTGCAATAGAGCATTGTTGGCGTTTTAGGGGAATTCCTTGAGGCTTTAATGAGGACAAAGAAACGGGTGACAATTGCGGTTTGCTCGGTAGTTTTGATAGTCAGGATTTTACCTTCCTGAAGCATAAAAAACAACGACAGGTCGAGAGAGGCTAGTTCGATCATTTCGCATAGCCAAACCGATGGAGGGACGACCGCTTGAAATCGGTTCCTTATTTGCGTCTGCCATGTATAAAACAAATGATGCTGATTTCATGTCGTTCTCTAATCAGGCAAAATACATCAGTTTAAATCCGGCTGACAGTACAGCCACGATTGCAGCGAGAATTCGGTCATTGGCTACAATGGGCGGAACAAATTTCCACTCGATATTTAAAACCGCGAACAGAACTTATGATCGCATCATCATTTTTTCTGACATGCAGGGTTGGATAGGTTATCATACCCCTACAAAAGCGTTCAACGCATACAAGGAACGGACAAATGCTGACCCGGTTGTGTTTTCCTTCGATTTACAGGGTTACGGGACGCTGCAATTTCCCGAAAGAAATGTTTACGCTATTGCGGGATTTTCTGATAAAGTATTTGATATCATGAAGCTGTTAGAAAGTGACAAGCAGGCTTTGTTGCACGAAATTGAAAAGATTGAATTAGGGTAGGGGGATAACCCAAGGGTTTGTTTTTAAGGCTGGTAAACGAATAAATCATTAAACCTGATAATTCTCTGAATAATTGGCAAGCGGGGATAAAAACCTTAATTTCAGAAGTTTATTTAAAGTGGCTCAACAGCTCATGCAAGTCTTTATTATGAGCTCGTCGCACTGTGTTGGCTCTTTTGACAATGGCACAGTTTTTTGACATTGAAATATCAAACACAAGCCAATTAATCCAGGTTTCGTTGTAGAATGATTGTGATGAACTTATCAATCCGAAAAAAGGAGTGCGAAAAAATGAGATTTAATGTCAAAACCGGCGATGTATTAAAGGAACAGGTTGACCTTGCAGTTGTCTTTGCTGATGAGAAGGCAGAATTGCCTGAAAAACTGTCAGAATTGTTTTTGGCTGATGATTTTTCGGGAAAACCCAAGCAGACACTGTTGTTGTATACCCGAAATGCCGTTTTGCCGTCCCGGGTATTGCTGGTGGGACTGGGTGAATCAAATGAAGTTACTGCTGATACCTTTCGAAATGCAGCAGCCATCGCCATCAAAGAAACCATCCGGCTCAAAGCAGAACGGGTTTCGTTTGCCATGTTTGGTGAGACCGATGTGGATGAACCAGTCCTTGCCCAGGCGATTGTCGAAGGCGCGGTTCTGGGTAGCTATCGCTTTCTGGATTACAAGACCGATTTAAAGGAAGAAGATACCTTCGAAGTGAAGGAAGCGATACTTATTTGTAAGAATATCGACGAAGCTGAAAAAGGCGTTTCTGAAGGGCAGGCGATTTCTGCCGGGGTCATCCTGGCAAGAAACCTGGTTAACAAGCCGGCGGCTGAGATAACTCCAGCCCGCATTGGCGATGAAGCTTTGACGTTGGGCGAACGCCACGGGATTAAAGCGACCGTGTTGGGATTGCAAGAATTGAAAGAGCAGGGTTTTGGTGGGATTATTGCAGTTGGAAAAGCGTCTGCCAATGAACCCCGATTTATCATCCTGGAGTACGGAGAGCCTTCTGAAAATGTGCCTACGATAGCGCTGGTTGGAAAAGGAATCTCGTTTGATTCTGGTGGTTTGGACATTAAACCTGCTGATGGAATGGTTGCCATGAAGTGCGATATGAGCGGTTCAGCAACGGTACTGGGCACCATGGAAGCGGTTGCACGATTGAAATTGCCAATTCACCTGGTGGGGCTAATCGCTTCTGCTGAAAATATGCCCGGGTCAAACGCCACACGACCTGGTGATATCGTTAAATCTTTAAGTGGGAAAACCATGGAAATATTGAATACGGATGCAGAAGGCCGAGTCGTCCTGGCGGATGCGTTGTATTATGCCCAGCGCTACAATCCGGATGCAATTATCGATTTTGCTACGCTGACCGGTGCCATTATGATTGCCCTTGGCCAACATGCCACTGGCTTGATGGCAACTGACCAGGCGTTGGCGGAAAAAATTAAAGCCGCGGGCGAAAAGAGCGGGGAGCGCGTCTGGCAATTGCCCATGTGGCCAGAATATCGGGAGATGGTGAAAAGCGATGTTGCTGATGTGAAAAATACTGCGGGACGGGCTGGAGGATCGATCACTGCAGCAGCTTTCCTGGCAGCCTTTGTGGGTGACTTTCCTTTTGCTCACCTGGACATCGCTGCCACAGCCTGGATGGAAAACCCGATCAAAGCTTATCATCACAAAGGCGCCACCGGTGTGGGCGTGCGCATGATGGTGGAATTGTTAAAGGAATATCGATAATTCATTTGTTTTGGTCAGGGATGGCGACTCATCCCTGACCAAAAATTGCTTTGGCGCTGAATTTTGATCTGAAGAATTCGTCGAATTGAAAAAATTGGGCGTTAGTTTTTAAAAAATTGACCCGCTTAATATAAATGTAAGCGGGTTGAATGACGGCGAATGGGGGATCGATGAGTATTAATGCTCCGAAGAGTTGCCTTTATTAAAACAGAATTTATAAGACCGAAGACCGGGGGATTTTAAATTCATTTCACCTTTTTCCATACAGATAAACAGTCATTAGGGAGAATTATTGTGCTGTCAGCTACACGATCTCTGAAACGGTGCAAGCGGAATCAGACTTCAGCCTTTAGCTTTGAGCTTTGAGCTTTGAGCTATGAGCTATACCATGCCCCGAAGGGCTGCCTTTATCATAACAGATGGTCAAAGTTGAAAGTGACCGAAGACCGAGGACCGAAGACCGGGGGTTTAATATACTTTTCGGTTTTTTCTTTACGGACAAACATTTGATAGGACGAATTATTGCGCTGTCAGCTACACGATCTCTGAAACGGTGCAAGCGGAATCAGACTTCAGTCTCGCAGTCCCCGAGCGAAGACGCTCCAATGCCCTTTCATGGTATATGGAGTGCTTCGCGAAGTGGGACCAGCTTTGCAGTCCCCGAACGCAGTGAGTGGGATTAGCTTTGAGCTATGAGCTATGAGCTATACCATGCCCCGAAGGGCTGCCTTTATCATAACAGATGGTCAAAGTTGAAAGTGACCGAAGACCGAGGACCGAAGACCGGGGGTTTAATATACTTTTCGGTTTTTTCTTTACGGACAAACATTTGATAGGACGAATTATTGCGCTGTCAGCTAGACGATCTCTGAAACGGTGCAAGCGGAATCAGACTTCAGTCTCGCAGTCCCCGAGCGAAGACGCTCCAATGCCCTTTCATGGTATATGGAGTGCTTCGAGAAGTGAGACCAGCTTTGCAGTCCCCGAACGCAGTGAGTGGGATTAGCTTTCAGCTTTGAGCTTTGAGCTATGAGCTATAACATGCCCCGAAGGGCTCATTGTGTATTTCACCAGAAGAACACGGCAAAGGTTATTGGCAAGGAGTAATTACAACGTTTCAATGCCCCGAAGGGCTCATTGTGTATTTCACCACTGAGTGTCATGTTATATGCACTCAGGAAGAAGTTTGGCGCGCACCCCGTTTCAATGCCCCGAAGGGCTCATTGTGTATTTCACCAATACATTCAGGCTTTTGAATCGCTTGCTCGGCAACGTTTCAATGCCCCGAAGGGCTCATTGTGTATTTCACCACGGGAGAGTGGAAATCAATCCAAATCCTATACCAAAACAGTTTCAATGCCCCGAAGGGCTCATTGTGTATTTCACCTAAGAGTTTAGTGGATCAAGCCCCTTTACTGTCGATGTTTCAATGCCCCGAAGGGCTCATTGTGTATTTCACCGATTAGCAAGGCACATACATTAATCGAAATGGCATATACGTTTCAATGCCCCGAAGGGCTCATTGTGTATTTCACCGCTAAAGCGAGAAGGTGTCCCCTTTGATAAATGGTCCTGTTTCAATGCCCCGAAGGGCTCATTGTGTATTTCACCTGCAACATCTACCGATATTATACCATATTTTTTAAAATTTTCCCCATATCTTGCGAAATTGATGCATTCCGGGCAATTTGGTTTTGCTAAAAAACCCCGTTTCGCCCGGAAATTATTTAAATAAAACCCCATATATTGGGGTTTAAGAATTTTTGTAGCACTATATATGGGGGCTAAGGCGATATTTTTCCGGGCATCTCGAATTCCTACACGACCCCCCCTGTTGCCCGGAATTTTTGAAAAAACGTGTTTTAAATTAAACAACGATCACATCCTTTTCATTCAAAACCTCAACCCGACCAATCACTTCCGTTTTACTTTTGCATGTTTTACACAATCGATCATACCGCATATGATCTGCTTTTGGGGTGAATTCGTTTTGCAACCCCTATCTTCATCTTGGTCATTTCTTCACCGGTCAGGTTGAATCCAGTCAATAACGCTTTTGACCACCGAGGGCTTTATTCAACGCGTGCCAAATTGCAACTCAGGCATGACCCGCTGCCCGCTTCGCAGTCCCTGAAGCGCAGACGGTCCAATGCTCTTGCAGGGCACAGGGAATGCTGCGCGAAGTGGGATCAGCTATACTATGCCCCGAAAGCGCCATTTTGTATTTCAACGTAAAATTCATTTTTCGTGAAATGCTGATATACGCTGAAAACATGGGGAAAATCCCACCATATAGTATAATACAATTATCATTATTCCTGATCTATTTAAATCCACCCCGAATCATTGGAAGAGACGATCCTGATTAGCAAAGATTGATTGAACAAGCAACTCAAAAAATCATTTTGGGTCAAATTGCAATAGCAACAAACGCAGCGTGGTTTTCCTGCCTGGATGATCGTGAAAGGCTGGACGTTTATTCGATACACCATACCAAAAGATCGGAGGACTGAGAGATGGAAATGTTCGGTAACTGGGCGGCTTATCTATTTGTAGGGTCCATTGTGCTTCCGATGGGGTTGGGCATTTTTTTAATCATCCATGCCCAGCGTAGCAAACGCAAAGCCCTGCAAAGTCAATCCTGGCCAGTAACAAAAGGTATCATCACCGAATCCACAATAACGACAATGGAGGATGAAGAAGACGGCACCACCTACCTCCCCGTCATTCGCTATGCTTATGAAGTTGGCGGGATGATTTATGATGGTAAACGGGTTGTCTTCGGCGGCGATATCGAATTTAATACACACCAGAAAGCTGCTGAATTTCTGGTTGCGTACCCTGTGGATCAAGAAGTCAGCGTATATTACAATCCTGAAAAGCCCCATGAAGCCGTATTGCAGCAAGCAGCCCATCGAACCGCAGTGGGTTTGGTGATCGGGATCATCCTCCTGGGAATTTCTTGTTGCTTTTTGTCTTTAATGGTAATGGGTATCATCTGGCTGAAAAGCCTCTAAGCTTCAAAGGCCAGGCAAGAAGAAAATTGCTTACAGGCTGAACCCATTTTCAAAGCTCGCGCCAATTATGGGATCAGTCCTGGTGCATTAAATGATCAACCCGCCAGATCCTGACCTTGCCGGTCGTAAAACCCGCAGCCAGCCACTGACCATCAGGAGAAAAAGCCAGTTTCTGTAATGTGCCCCCATCTTTGATCCACTGGCGACTGTACAACTCTCCTCTACTACTGTCAAAAACCAGCAATGGTCCGTTATGCATACCCACGGCAACCCGCCGACCATCATCAGAAAAAACACCTGTGTTGACACGCCAACCGTGCGGGATTTGTAAAGCCAATTGCCAGGCTAAATTGCCTGTGGACATATCCCATGCTGTTAACAATCCGTCCGGTCGCAAACCCATCAGGAGGTCTTTGGAAGAATGATATCCTAACGCCACGGCAGTCGTTGGCGAGAAGGGCATTGTCTCACCTTTTTCAATGTCCCATACCTCCAATGAACCTGTGTCACGCGCCACCGCCAATAGCGGCGTTTCGGGAATAAAAAAGAGGCTGGTGACAGACCCCTGCTGGCTGCTGAAAATATTAAGCTCATCGCCTTCCGGCAATCGAAACAACTTGACCTGATCCTTATTTTGTGGATCCGCCCCAAAAGCAATGGCAAGGTACTGGCGACCCGCATGCGCACCCGTATCAAGCGTACTGGTTTGAAATCCCTTATATGATTTGATCAATTCCCAGCTTTGGACATCCCAGATCATCAGGGTCTGATCCACATTGGTGCCACAGGTGACCAGCGTATCCCCGTCTGGCGAATAGGATAGACCATACAATCGCCAATTTCGATCTTCCTTACCAAAAGTATGCCAATACAAGCGATCGGATTGGATGAAATCATAGAGTTTGACGCCCCCATCAAATCCGCTGACGGTTAAAACCGCACCATCGGGAGAAAATGCCATTGCATCAACAAAATTGGTCTCCGTGTCAACCTCAATTTCCGGGGAGACCTTCACGAACGCCGGGATTTGGATGTCAACATGCAGATCATCCCGGCTGGTTTCGTCTGAATCATTCAGGGCGGCTTCATTGGCGTACTGTCCTGCTTTGACCCAACGCCACTCCCCGGATGGCAAGCGCAATAATACACCCGCATGTCCCATCGCCAGGAGTAAATTCCCGCTGTATGGATCAATCATCGCATCCAAAGGTCCGGGACGGACGATTACCTGGCGATCCTCAGCAGGAGTGCTGGCAGGTTCCCACTGGATTTGGCTCAGATCGTAAGCAACCTGCCAGCTCTGCCCTTTGTCCACTGAAATCTCAATGGTTTCACCTGGATTGAAGCGATAGCGTTCCATCCCATTCGGTGGAACCCACAGCTCCTTTGGCAAATCGTAACCCGGGTTGCATAAAGATCCGGATGCCCCGCCTTCATCAAACCCCTCTTGCTCCCAAGTCAAGCCGCCGTCCCGACTGTAGAAGACATCAAAAGCCGGGGCACTGGCAGCGATCGAATCTTCAAATTCAATAAAACACAACACCCCAAAATCCTCGTTCGGCGGCAAAGGCACGCCAATATCAACATCCGAGGGCAATGGCTCGTCACCCCCTCCCAGATCGCGCAGGTGGTTTCCACCTGAGCTAAGATTACAAGCCAGCGTGGAGATTATTAAGATCAAAAGAGGGCAAATTCTTCTGTATTTCATCGAGGGATTTCCTTTTTTACATTTTTTGACCATAGGATGAGCAAAACCTATTTCAACCACACAGAGGATCAAAGGTTTTATTCAAGCACCGCTTCTGATTGACACTCCCGGTCGTTTTTCTGATCGATACACCCAAAAATCCAAACGCAGCAGGGACAAACAAGCGCTGTAAGACAAGAATAAAACCGATCAGTATCAATTATTGATCTTAACATTCAGGCAAACGCCTCCGCCTGTCCGTTCGAAATCCTGGAAGGTTGATTTTGAAAACAACCTCCCATCATGGGGAAACAACCCCGGTGCCGGACGCTCCTGACTCGGACTGCCGCCACAGTTGACCGAAAGCAGCGGAGATGATTCTTTCCGCACAGGCTTACTGAAGGTTTACACCGCGGAATTTCCAGAAAATCAGCTCACGGTCTTCCGGCTCGTATGGGTGAAAGAACATCAACTTGGAAGGTACAAAACCCGGTGCATCAACCCACACTGTGACCATGACCCGGTCGGGCAGGGTGACCATAGCTTCAAAATAGCCATTCTCATCCGTCGGTCCGATGCGCTGGATCGCATTCGAGGTGCCCATTTGCAGGTTGAGATACAGGCCGGAGACATCATCACCAAACTGATCCCACACCGTGCCCCATATGCGGTTCTGGTCGTGGGTGCTGGGTGGGGTGATCTCGTCCCAGTAGGAATAAAAATCGTATTCCCAGCGGTTAACCCCTTCCTCAGCCTGCCATTCATAATAAAGCGGTTCAAAATCATCCTGCGGTGCTTGGGCTCGCAACCGGAGGACGTCCCCGGGTTGGATGCCCTCCACATCCATCAGATACAGCCCATCAATTCGACTGAGAACGGTTGGCTGATCAACCCCATTAATGGACAGGATCACTTCAGCCATGCCCACACCTACTGGACCGGAGGCCTCAAACAACCGCCACACCGTGCCAATAATCAACGTCTGTTGAGATGTTGGCGGTTGGGGCGTATCCGTTGGCGTTGGCGTGAGCGTTGCGGTAAAGGTCGGATTTGGGGTGATTGTTGCTGTGGATGTCAGGGTCGCAGTTGGTGTATCCGTGGGCTCCTGTTCTTCCAAAGGCTCAGGTGTCACGGTATCCGTAGGCATTTCAAACGGCGGTTCCGGCGTGTTCGTCGGTTCAGGTGGCGGCGTGGGTGTTTGTTCAACCAGCTGCCCGCCAATGACAGAAAAGACAGAGCGGTGATGGCGGAGCCCAGCCTCGACGATGAATGTATCCTCTTCTGGCGAAAAATTCGTCCCTGGCAACTCCACCCATAGGGTAACCTGCTGTCCGTCAGCCAGCATGACTTTGCTCGAATAGGTTCCCAGCCAATTGGTTGTACCCAATAGAAAAGCAGGCTGCCCGCTGATGTGGGCATAAATGGAAACGTTCGTAATCGGCAAGGGCAGCAGTCCCCATTGCCGGTGGACAAATCCATGTAGGCGGATCAAGCGGCTGGTTTCATCCAGTTCATCCGCCTCACCCGGAGTGTATGCAATGGAGAGGGTATACGGCTGCAAAGATGCTTTATTATCGGCCGTGAATAATTTGAGGTAATATTCCATGCCAGCCGTTAATGCAGAGGTCAGGAAGGCGTCCTCACCTTCTGGTGAGCATTCACCGGAAAGAAGATGCCCGCCGGTACGGTCGAGCAAGTTCATGCAGACGCTGATGTCCGACCCTGGATTCGCAACCTGGAAGGTCACCGGGTTCCCACCCTCTGTCAGGGGCGCCACAAACTTGAAGTAATCTGCCTGGTACATGCTCCAATGGGTTTTTTCCCAAAAATAACCCTGGATCGGCCCTTCGTCAATCTCCCAATAGGTGGCTTCTGCTTTCTTATCATTGGGTTCACCAAGGTCTGGAATAAAGTCCGTCAATGCGAGTCGATAAAAAGACCCGTCCGATGCCCATTGGAGCGCGTGAACTTTCAGCCAATACTGCTCCCCTGCCGACCCATCCATGGTCAGCGACACCCCCTGTCCTTTGGTAAGGGCTTGCACACTGTGAAGTAAACCTGTGCGACCTACCAGGGATAACCCCACCTTTAAATTAGGAGAAACATCTGTTATAGAAAATGTATAGATCCCGGGTGTCGGGATATCAATCTGGATATAATCCTTGTCGGAGGATTTTAACAAGGCGCCTGTGAAGGGTTCCTGCATGTCCCAGGGATTGGCGTTCTGTTTATCATCATTGGGTTCAACCTCGCTCAAACCGGTCCCGTTCCCGTCCCCAATATATGTTGCGCTCAAGCGATAGGGTTGTAAAGAAGTCGTTAAATCTCTTCCGTATAATTTGATGTAATATTCCTGACCGGGCACCAAAAGATAAACCAGAGAGGCGTCGGCGCCTTTTTCAAAACAGGGTGGCGTAAAAACGGTGCTTCCCCTTTGATCTCTCAGTGACATGCAGATGCTGATGTCCGGGCTTGGATTGGACACCTGGAAGGTCACTGCGCTGCCCTCTGTGGTAACCGGAGCTGTAAAGCGATAATAATCCGCCCGTTGATCATTGAATTCGGCTATTTCCCAGAAGTACCCCTCACCTGACTGATATCCCAATCGGTGGCATCGGCTATTTGATCGTTGGGTTCAAAGGGGTCCGGGACAACATCCAGCAGTTCAAGGGTGTAATAAGTACCATCCTCACCTGTGTTGTAAAGAGTTGCCCGTACCTTGAAATAAAATTGTTCACCTGCTGAGGCATCGAAGGTCAGGCTGACCCCTTCGCCCACATTCTGAGATGTTGCCTCTTCAACAAAACCTCCGTGTCGGGAAACCAAACCAAGAAAGACCTTTGTTTCAGGAGAAACCTCTGTGATCCCAAAGGTGTAGATCCCGGGCTCGCTAAAGGTCACCCCAATATAATCCTCATCCCCTCGGGTTAATTGACCCGAAAAGGGTTCGATCATATCCCATTCATTGGCTGTTTGCTTGGTGTCATTGGGTTCGACTTCCGTAAAAGTGCGGATTTTTGCCTGCTGGGTTTGGGTATATTCTGCCTGTTTGGTTTGTCGGATGCTCGCCGTCGCAGTTACGCTGGCTTTGGTCCTGTATTCCACTTCCAGGCTAAAACTTTTCGAGAAAGTGGGCAACATCCAACTATCATTGCTTGGTGAAGGAACAAATATATAATACGGCTCTGGATAGGTGTTTATTAAATAACATTCACTGGCACTATAACTTTGAGAAAAAATTTCGCATGTGTATGTCCTAGAATAGCGAGGAAATTCCGGCACTGGAATACTTCCAGGATTGACGTAGGTATCCAAACATCCACCTGATGAGCAACTTTGACGTAAAATGACATTATTAACATCTTCGGGCACATTCAAACGAAACATCATCCCGGGTGCATCATCCGGGATGGTATAGTTATACACACCTTCCCCGGGGATGTCGATGATAGGCAACGTGCTGATATCAATCTGCGGTTTGTCTGGCTCGTCATCGTCCCCAGAAGAGCCATGCCAGCCTCCAAGGTCTAAGTCGGTATAACTATAGCTGATGCGATTATTACTGAAATTCTTATCATGGAAAACATCGGCGACCGATTCAACCGTGTATATGCCGGGTAAACGTTTTTCGGGTGGACCCGATAGGGCAAAAACGTAAGTATCTGCTTCGGTTCGCTCGCCGCCGAACCATCCACATGTAATATTATCGCACTCAGTATTTTTGACTGTTACTGCACCAGAGGATGCATCCCAAAATTCAACGGATTAAGTGTGCTTTTTTGTTGTTTTATTGTGTGCTTTGGTCCATGCAACCCCCGCGTAGGGTCCCTGGTTGATGGTGATTGTATCCCCATCCCTTAGCAAAACCACATAACCATCATTGCTGAAGGACCCGGTTACCCCTTTTTTACCAATGGCCTGATCTGTCAGATCATACAATACACCATCTAGGAATTCCACAGTTGTGGGAATATAGCTAGGAGCATCGAGATCCCACAGGATTTCACAACAAGAAGGGCATTCATCACTGATCGTGCACTTATGAGCCCCGAATTCCTGGCTGGTAATCCAGTTAGGAAAACTCATGCTAGGCATAAATTGATGACCAACCGCCAGGGGAGTTCCCCCACCCAATTGGAGTGTGGTCGTCAGATAAAAACGACCACTGTACCCATTTGAGTAATCTAAATAATCACCGCTACTCAATCGATTATCGAGTCCGACTTCGAGGTAACCCGGTGATGTTGTCGTTGCTGTAAGCTTGACATTTGCGCCATAAGCGCTGTTGGATGGGTTAGCATTTCGACAGGTGTTGGCACAGCCCAAGGTTTCGGCTAACAACAACTGGTAACAGGACATCGTTGCACCTCCCGGTGCACCTGATACGGCAATTACAGTTTCCAGAATATCTTTAATACCAACACCTTTGCAACCGCTGGTCTCCCAAAACCGCGTCATGAACTGATAATAAGTACTGGATGCTGGTCCATAACCCATTTTTGAATGTATGAAATTCTGATCCATCATGCAGTGGTACACACAAGCGGAATGATCGAGTTGTGGTTCATATGTCGACTGTGCAGGGACATCCGAAGTTTTCGTTATGACTAAAAGGAAAAAAACGAAAAGTAGCCCGATTAACTTACTCACAAAGAATTTTTTAGTCATGAATATCTCCTCTCATAACCGGTATATTCTTATTCTTTGTCTTTGGCGAATTGATGAGTGCTGAAGTGGATTATATCCATTATAAATGTGAAAATTTTTTAAATCAACACTTCATTGGAATTACTGAAAAAACTTGAACTTTGCCGGCGCGCATATTTAATGAAGTGGTGAAAAAAGGTCGGCGAAATCGTCGGCTTGTGATTTTTAGCTGTCATCATTATTCTGGCATGTCATTTGGTTGTTAATGAACAATGGGTTTTTATGGCTCGAATAAATAGAAAAGATGTTGAAAAATCGACTTAACGAGGTTTGATCCAAAAGGACCCGGTGTGACTGGATTGATTTACAACAATGTTTTTGCACCCTTTACAACGAATGAGAGATTCACTTCAAACCGGTGGTTTTAGATACACCAATTCCGTTGCAAGCAGGTGCGGCTTTCCAATATAAGGTTCCTTACCACCTTTTTTATCAGCTTGATCATCCAAAGAACATGCCTAATCGAAATCAACTTCACTTATTCCCGTCCGCCATTTTTTAAGATGATGAAGACCTGTATTTTGCTTTCAAATAATGGTGTAAAAACTACGACTAGAATCGTGTTGACAGGCTTTAATAGGGAATGTGGTTGTAAATTATGGACCAGACTCCGCGCACCGAAAACCTATTCCCGACAATGTCAAACCAGGTTGGATCGAAATTCGATAAGAGCTGAAGATGACGACATCATAAGTAGCCCAATCGCCGCCTCGAACGACTTTAGTGGTTCCACTTGCCGGCCCCTGAGGATTTTCAGATGGTGAATTCTTATAATACTGTTGCTCATACCAATCAGCAACCCATTCGCTGACATTTCCAGCTAAATCCAATGCGCCATAAGGGCTTGCACCGGCTGGATAACTGCCCACTTTGTTCGTTCCACCCAGAGGATTGACCTGGCCGTAGGACCCCTTAAAATTTAATAATTCCCGGTTCGGTCGTTCATCCCCCCAAGGATACAGCCAACCCTCTGAACCCCGCGCTGCTTTTTCCCATTCAGCTTCAGTGGGCAACCGTCTGCCTGCCCACTGGCAGTAATCGTTTGCCTGATACCAGTTAACGAACTCGACAGGGTGATCCTTGTATTCGATTTCATCATAATGGTTATACAGTCCGAATTCTTGCTCATCACCCGGTGGAGAACACGCTCCACTTTTCACACATTCCAGATATTGCCCATTGCTAACCTCAGTCTGATCAATCCAGAATGCATCCAAAAACACCACATGTTCAGGGACATTATCCCCGTAGCCCATCGCATCTGATCCCATAATGAAATCTCCCTCGGGCACATACACCAAGACCATTTGATCTACAGGCGATATCTTCGAATCATGAACGGATATGACCACGGGTGTGTCATTTCCAGTTTGGGCTGGCAAATCGGAGCCACCAAATGGAGAAAAAACACGACAAGCCAGAAGGGAAGTCCAGACAAGAAAAGCCCAAAAAATCTTCTTATGTTTCATTTTTCCTTCTCATTTCATTTGGGTTGTTTCGGTTTTAAAATCGATAGTTTCTGTCCAGTCGAACGATTACTGGATGAATCCGTCCTAATTGAGCATCGAATCATTTCTTTTGGGCATTCACAGCTTCATTCGCCCTATGTAAAACCTCTGCATAATTCTCGGGAGTACAACGAATTAACATAATCGCTCGCCCCTTGCGACGCAGGACAATTTCAAGTTTATTTGCGTCAGTTTGGATACGATCAACTTTGCTCCAGGCGATCTTCTCTTTCTGTCGTGAAGCTGCAAGCAACCCGGTACCGGCTGGTCCGGGTTTACCGGAAAAAATTAACAGGAAGTTGATGATGGCATTTTTTTTCTTGGTTTTGCCTACCGTTTCGGAGGTGATACCCGTTTCATCCAGTGTAAATTTGTATTCGTACCGGTTGCCATAAAACACAAGCATCACAAGCGCCGCCAATACAGAAAGGGAGCCGAAGATAATCAACGTGTACAGCACATAGTTAAGAAAACGTTGTAAAGTTAGGTCACCACTAAACGCATCAACAGTCAGAATGAAGATCAGCACACAAAGATTGGAAGCGACTAACGCAAACAATAACTGCTTGATGACGACCGAGCTTGTTATTAGGGGTAAGTTGGCATTCCACGAGATGGGATTCTTTTTATTCTTTTGATTGAGACTGTCTCCATTTGAATATTCACTTTGTAGGTTTTCGGCTCTTTCTACAAGCGCGCCACAATTCTCGCAGAAAACCGACCCTTCTTCCAGATCTGCTCCACATTTTGGACATTGTGCTTTAATCGTTTCCACTTTTGCCTCCTCAGCGTATTCAAGAAAAACTCAATCACATCACATGAAGTTGTGTGGATCCATTGACGGGTAACGACAAAAACGGCATCTTTTTTCACTCATGGGATAAACTTTGCCACACACCATACACAATTGTGTTTTTCCATCCCGGTGAATTTTTTCTGGAA
Source organism: Brevefilum fermentans (assembly GCF_900184705.1). NCBI lineage: Bacteria > Bacillati > Chloroflexota > Anaerolineae > Anaerolineales > Anaerolineaceae > Candidatus Brevifilum > Candidatus Brevifilum fermentans. The sequence continues at coordinate 989,867 of NZ_LT859958.1, forward strand.
AATCATATCCCTTTACCTTGATCACTTGATCGCCCACTGAAAAATACTTAACCAAGCTCGAACCCGCAATCAAGCTTTCCTTCTTGCCCTTGTTGGTTAAAAACACAAACTGCACTCCCTTTTCTCTCGGAATCACCTGGACAAGTTGACCCTGCCAGGTGCTGCCCCCTTTGCGAAGCGTGAAAACAGCCAGCAAGCTGGTAACCACAATGAAGCCACCTAACGATAACCAAACGTCCCGAGACAATTCGCCCACATCTTTCCAAATAATCAATAAAACAATGGGGATGAGAATCAAGCCAAAGATGACAGCCCAAGCAATACGTTGCCGCATAAATCGGGTTGATCGAGACTGTGCCTCTTGACGAGCAGATGGAGAGGGCAAAGCCTGGTGATCATTTTGTTCACCAAGTGATTGACCGCAGAAATCACAGAATTTACTCCCGGATAGGATCTGCTTTCCGCAGTAATCACAGTACTGGGCATCTGTTTCAGGCATTTTTTACTCCTTGCGACTTACTGTTAACCTTGAATTAATCTTCTGACTTGCTGTCCTCTCAATTTTTCTCATCGTTCATCGTCTCTTCAGTAACATCTCATCAAATCAGGCAACACTACATTATGGATTTGGTAGATTTTAATTAGAAAGGCCCGTGATTTGCAGTGTGAGCAGATACCAAACGCCTTCCTCTTCAACCAGCGGTTGTTGCGGATTAGCGTTGATTACCTGCCATACAAATGCTAATGCTTTCCCATCAACGTATCGACCTTTGGCGATTCCTGTTTCTGACTCTAACTCTGCCAGAGAAAAACCAAAGCTTTCAGCAGGCCAGGAGTCAATCTGACTTGCCTGATCAATGCCCCACTGATCAAATTGTCGGTAAGCCCTTAAAAAAGCTCGATCAGGTCGATAATCCTGATCTTCAACACCCGCGCCGGATCGAATTGTTGAAAAGAGCTCATCAAACCCTTGAGGGGGCGGCGCATTGCTTACCACAACACTTTTTGAATAGTCGCGAAGAAAAACGGTGATACTCTTTGCTGGCGGTCCATCTTCAATGAATGAACCACTATACTGGTCTTTCCAGGAGAAAAAACCGCTGTCAGCAAATTGTTGCAGTAATGCCTGTATCTGCTCTGAAGATAAGAAGCCTTGTTTCATGAAGCGAGAGGTGATACCGTCTTTATAAACATACTTCACCCAAAGGATTCGCCCATCGCCAAATAAAATACCTTCTGGAATATAGTTTTCCATGCTCTCATCCTGGTATGTGGGCTTTATCCCTGGAAATTGGATGGGGTCTGAGACGACAATCAGCTGCGCCTCAGGGGATGGGTCCCACTCGAGCTTTGGTGCGGCTCTCTTGAATTGACAGGCGGAAACCATGAGCCCCACGGACAATAGCAGGATTACTGCACTCAATGTCTTATGTTTTTTCATCAGGCAGACTCTCCTTCAGGTTAGAACCCAATCTTGTTCTTGTTTCAATTGACTCTAAAACCACAGTTTTTACAAAATGCCGCCCCTGTGCGGATGGGCTGACCACATTGTTTACAAACATTTACCGGTGATGGCACATCGTCAACTTTTAATCCACAAGTCTTGCAAAATTTTGCGGTAGGGCTTAATTGCGTGCCGCAATTGCTGCACACTCTCGCACTTGATGGTCGGCTTGGAGTTGAAGTTTTTGGTTGAATTGGCGCAGCTGGCGGCGAGGCTGAAGACGTCGCGGGTTTTGGCCGTGGTTTCGCAACGCTCGGTTGCGCAACGACCGTCTTATCTGCGGCTTGTGGTTGGGGTGAAACCTGCCGCTCGATTTTAACAGGCCGATGATCGCCTGTTAATTCGGGGTCTTCGGCTAATCCTGCTGCCAGCATGTGATCTAGAAATTCAGAAACACGTTCTTTGAGTAGCCATCCGTTGATTATCTGTGGTGCGATTAACAACCCTTCTGGGTGCGTCGGGACGAACTGCCAAAGAACCGATGCCTGCAAGAAGGTCAAGGCTTGCTTGGCGCCTTGCGCACCAACTGGGATTTTCTCCAGAGCCAAAGTCAGGTCCCACCAGGCTAAACAACGTAAAATCACTAACAGGTCTTCGGCAACAAAATATTCTGCATCGGCATCACCCGGCAATTGGCGATCATCTTCCAAGCCGATATAAAGATCGTTAATAAAAGCCAAAAGCCAGAATTCAAGATCCTCCAAATTGACTTCTGGCAAAGAGTTGCCAGTCAGGTTAATATAGGCGGCGAGTAGGGATTCGTGAATCGCTGCATTCCTTCCTTTAATTAACCGCTCGTGCCACGACTTTAATGTAAAAATCAAGGGGCGGTTCGGAATCCAATTTGGGTCGGGGTATGGATAGACCTCATTAAAATGATCAGCCAGGGCGAGCAAAGCCGCAAGTCCGGAGGGCGCAAGCGGGGAGAGATAATCTTGAGAAAAACCCAAATTGGAGATATGCTCCATTGGTTCGCATAATTGGTCGGTCAGGGTTTGCAGCGAAAACGGAAAAATCAATTCAACACCCGTATCCGGGCGAGTTTTGAGCAGTAAAATTTCTCCTTCAGGAGCGGCTTTGAAGGCAAAACTGCTGCTGACGGGTTTGCGGTGGTAACCCTGTTTGATTTGAATCATAGATGTCGAACTTACCAGGGCTCTCAAATATTGCTTGGCTTGCTCATCAGACAATTTACTTTGCAAATCTTCCATCAGATATGAGACAGGGCGTTGCTCTGGCCAGCGGTTGAACACAGGCAGACTAATCAGAGGGGAACGCTTTTCGATCGCAATGCCGTAATGCTCGATCAAGAATGCCAGTTCACCCGGCTGCAACCAAATGTGTTTGATGGATGCTTGTTCCATATCCTCAAGTCCTCCACAGGAAGCTCTAAAACCGATGCTTATTTCTTGGTAGCAAGTTTTACACTCTCCAAATTGCTGGAAAGATACTTCGTAAAGTCATTGATATCATTGCCCAATTTCAGTTCTTTGATCAACGCATTTGTCCGTGCGATTGAAGCCGGATGGAATTTCTCTTCTTTAACCTTGTTGATGGCATCCATGACTTTCTCGACTTTAGGGGGGATTTCTCCCACATCGTAACCCTGTTTTTCGTACCCTGCACGCACCTTTCTAAGCTGTTCCGCCCCTTTTGCGGCTTGAGCATAAGCATCAGCGAATGCTCCCTTTTTCATGCTGTCTTGAACCTTTGTTTCGTACATCAAACCCAATCCATTGGCGCTTTTCAAGGTAGCTTTGCCTCCATGAACCTTGGTAATATTCGAGCCCACCTGAGCTTTTCTGAAAGTTAATTTCTTGTCTTTGTCATGAGCGAATTCTTTTCGCCACGCATCAGGATCTTCTACGATCCTTCCCTTTTCATCAACCCACACAATCCCCTGATCGGAAAAATCCGGGGAGGCTTCCGGGTTGGTTCCTGCTGCCGCTAATTGACCATGTCCCTCAGTATAATGCCTGGCTTCTTCCATGGTGAATTTTCTGTTTTCAGCGGTTTCAGCAAAGATCTGATACGATTTGTCCTGGTAAAGGGCTTCTTCAATTTCAATAAAATCTTCCTTCCCTGTAACCGGATCGGCGTAGATGTAACCCAGACGATAATCACGGTCTGTCCCTAAGTCCAAACCATCCGCTCCAGGTGTGCGAAAATCGCCAACAACGATGCGTTTACCTTTATATTGCGGTAGATTATCCTGCGCCCATTTGACCAATTTTTCATCATGTTCTTGGTACAGTTGTTCACGCGTATTTGCAAAAGCTTCCTGGATTTCTCGCGGAGCATTTTTTAACGTCCGTGTAGCGTCCAGGTCTTGCATCACCTCTAATACGGCTTTCTTGTCTGCAACGAGTTTTCCATTAACTCTCTTGGTTGCCTTTTTAATCTTTTCGACTGCCCATTTATATTTCGGGTTCTCCAAATCCTCAATGTTTATCGCCCCCTCTTGTTCTTCCTCTTTATCCTCATCCTCATCCTCATCTGTGGATTCTTCCTGATCTGTCCAACCGCTTTCTTGATAAGCCTCCATAATATCGTCATAAGCTTCTCCAGCCTTTAATTTGGCAAGCGACTCATCTTTAGAACCGAAAATCTCCTCATCCAATACCTGAACAAAATCTTGATCGCCTTTTTTCACCACCAGCTCGCCAATGTAATTCGCAATGACATCGTCCGCGGCTTCCCAGGCGGTCATTTTTGCAGCTTCATAGAGTGATTTTCCTTCCAGGTACCGTTCCATGAAGTTGATTAAGGGTTTAATAATCTTGAATGCCACCCAGCCGGGGATGACGACCCGCCAATTGCTCCCCACAATAATCACCTGGCGATTTTCCAGCTCTTTTTGCAGCCAAGCAAATCCCTTCTCTTTGCCTTTGTCAAAGGCACGCTTCATGAGTGCCTTCATGTCGGTGAGTTGAGCCAGAATATGCCGAATATATCCTAGCGCCCATTCGAGAGGCGTCTTTTTTTCATAGATTCCTGCATTGATGCAGTCAATCAATAAATTTCTAACGACGGGTGCCCACTTCCGCCCTGTCGGTCCAAGTTTTAAGGAAATGACAGCATTAAAACAGTGATCGCCTGCCCATTGCGTCCATTCTAAAACAGTCTCAATTCGTGCCGCCCAATTTCCCTCTGCCAGGTAACCCTGTCCTCCTTCTCCCAAAATCAGTAATTGAGTGATATTCCAGATTTTCAGGCGCAGCTGGTATAGACCTTCAGGTCCAAGTGTTGGCGCGTATTTGTCAAAGATCTCTTGCATCTTGATTTGATAATCGCCGGGGACGAATTTGGTGATCATAAGCTGGCAGTGTTGCATTTCCAACATCCGCTCAAAAACCGGCATCACGGTTGTTTCAACGCCTAATGTGAACTCAGCGAAAAACTCTCCCGTCGTTGCCAGGTAATCGATGTACATTATTCGTCCATCGACCAAAAGTTCGTGTTCAATCCAAAAACGGTATCGCTCTGCTGCCATACCGCTGCGCTTAAATTCCATGCCTTGTTTTTCAATGCGAAGCTGACCAACTTCCAGCGCGTTTGCGATTTCTTCGTCAGTCACCAACGAACTGAACTCAATATCCAGTTCTTTGTGCGGGTTTGCTTCCAACCTGCGCTGTTCTGGATTCCATACGAGCAGGCGAAAATCGATTAAGCGTGGTTCATGTTTACCATCAGCCATCAAATGAAATGTACCGTCGCGAGATTGACCTTGAGTATCGACAAACAGCCCTTCTTGATAGATCCCAACACTCACCCGCTTCTCCAGTTCTATGTCATTCTGCCTGGCAAATACGCGAAGTTCACCTGAAGCGTACAGACCGCCAGGGTGCCTGGTCAATTCGGGTTCCCTGGTTCCCCGTTCCAAGACGATGATGGTAATGCTGGTATTTTCCTCGTCTGCCGTATCGATCTCAACGGGCAATGATTCGTTTTCTAAAACATATGAAAAATCCCAGGCATCGTCACCAGGAGGGTTGATCCACAACTTGATCTCTGATTTCTCCCCTGCACCTAACAGGAAGTTGACACTGTCAGGCTGGTATTCAAGCGCGGCTTCACCGACCAGGCTGATGCTGATCGTAGCCGTCAGATCCTTACCCTCAAACTTACCGTTAACGATGATCTGAACATCAGCGGGTGGTGGTTGACTGTCGGCTTGACCCTGCGGTTTGGAAGCCTGGATATAGATCGTTTGCCACTCCCCTTCTTTGGTTTTTTCGCTTGTTTCAAGCCAACTCGCTCCTGCCCCGCTGATTGAAAATTCCAGCGACTCTTGGGCTGCTTCCAGTTTTTTCTCATCGATTTCACCTTCCGCCACCAGGCAGGCATAAACGTTGAGCCCATCTTTGCCGTCCGCGCGCAGCGAGCGACGGTTTTCGCTGGTCTCAATTTTGATCGCGATTTCGCTCTCAATCTCCACATTCACCTTTGCGCTGGAGCTCGTGCCATTTGCCCTGCCAACCACGTTTAACTGAAAACTGGGGTTGGTCACATTGCCTGCGATGCTCAGATTGGTATTTAAAGTTCCCTGTGCCTGGCGAGGCGCAATGTTCAAGAAATTGGTATTGGCTGGTTGTTCGATGGATAAATCTGCATTCGTAGCCCGTTTATAGCCGCCCTGTCTGTTCACCTCCCACACCGTGGCTTCGAGGCTGGCAGGTTGATCCTGGCTGATTCTTAAATGATCCTGGCTGATCTGCAGGATGTAGCCTATGGCTTCTTCGTCTTCACGTTCGTTCTTCTTCTTTTCGCCGGTCTTGGTTTTTTTCCTGGCGCGATCCGCCAGCGTTTTAGCGGCTATCCCCACCGCCCCGCCGCTCGCGCCCAAAGCGCCGACCACCGTCACCCAGGAAGTGTCGTCATCTTCAATTCTTGTTCCCGATACACTTTCCCCAACGGATCCAATTCGAAATGTGTTGGCAAAATTCCAAAGATCAGTAAGCAGCGCTTGGTGGATTGACAGGTAATCCCCTTGGTAATTCGTTTCTGCGAAAGCTTCTATTCTAATAATCGAGCATAAAGCGTTATTATCGCGCTCTTCAGCCACACATATAAAGCGCACCGTATTTAGACCCGATGGTTTAGAAATAATTTTGTCAATATAGATTGCAGGAAGACTGGGAGATGCCGGGTTATTCAATGGAAACTGAAATTCGGCGAAATTTGAGTAAGATATATTCTTTGAGTAATCAATATTCTCGTTTCCTATTGTTTCTAAAAAATAAGGTGCCACATGATAATTCCTAACATACTCCGCAAATTCACCATATGTGACAGCCTGAGGATCTTGCAAGTCACCGGGATGAGGACCACGAGTTGTATATACAAAAAGACTACCTTGAGAATAGATCTCTTCATTTCTTTTATTACCTTGAGGTTTCTCAAAGGTATTTCCTGTCTCAAAATATCTCCAATTAATTCCACACCATATTTCGTGTCTATACTTTGCATAAATTGTTTCTTTGTCCCATTCATATTGCCCCGGATACTGGCAACCTATTTCGAAACCATGACCTTCTAAGTAAAACCCTGAATTTGGTTCCAAGTTCATTTTTTCATTGAAAATGATAAAGGGTAAATCGGAGTCATTAGGCTTTTCCTCTTGAGCCGACACCACCTGATGTTGTCCTAATAATACCAATCCGGTGAGGATCAAAAATAGAAAAAATCGATTGCGATATTTAGCCATTTCATCTCCCTTCTATTCCACTTATTTACGAAAACATTTAATACCGGCGTTCAACGCCGCCAGCACGGACAGCCCCTGGGTGAAACCCACGGGCATCAGCCCACCCAGCATGGAAGGGTTGAGCAACGCTTTCAGCAGTGTGCCCAGCAGCGTACCGCCCTGCAGAAGCGCCAGCCCGATGTTGGCGATCAGCATGATGATGGAGGCTGCCCCGCGCCGTTTGCTGGCCACCGCCCCAGCCACCAGGTTGACAATCCCCAAGACCAGCTTGGTGATGATCGCCGCCGGTGAAAAATCACCTCCGGTCAGCAGAGGTGCAAGCGATGCCGCGAAAGTGGAAAGGAAAGAAAACATTGCCGGACCAAAGAGTGACGCGCCCAGCTGCGCTGCACCCGATTTTAGGGATTGACCTGCCGACCGAAGGGCAGCCTGGCCCGCCGATTTAAGGATATTTTGAATAGCATTGGGGGGCAGTTGTTTCCCAACCACCACCTGCCAGGGGGCGCCCGCTACAGCGGCTTGCATTGCGGCCTTTCCGGCAGACCTGGCAGCGTTCCCGATTGCAGAGGTTAATTGCGATTCGATCCTCTTGCCAGCGGGTATCGGTGGAGGAATGCTTTTTTCAGGCGATGTCGATCCTCTTTGAACTGCTGTTGCACCCGTTGCAGCCAGCGGTTTGCCGCAGGCTTTGCAGAAACGTGCACCAGGTCTTTGACGCTCACCGCAGTAACGACAATAAAAGGGTTGGTCATTCACTCGGTCACCTCCTTGGTGCCATGCCGGCATTCGCCAGAAAGAGCTTTTACTTGCAAAAATTCCTAACAGAAAAGTGAAACCGTTAAAACCTTAGCAGAGTTACAGGTAGATGTCGTCTAATCAATAAACTGTCCAATAAGGGTTCGATCCGTGCGGATGGTTGTTCTCGCCCAGGCAGGGTTGAGCGCTCAACCCATTAACCTGTGCTTTGCTTCGTCGCTCTCCAATGATCAAAGCGGTCAGATGCTGACAGCCCTCTTCAGGCTTTATTCGCGTGGCTTACCCGAATAAAAGCGAACCTTTATTTGGACTGTCGGTCACACCTGTATTTCTTAAATCTTTAACGTACGATTATTAATAATCTAGTATGCCTTGTTATTGATGTCAACAATTCAGCATAAAAATCATACCGATAACCATTAATGATTTCCCAAAAAAAACATCGCCAAAAATCTTAAAAGCGTGATTTATTGCGCACATGGGAAGAAGGTTACATGTGTAAAGATTTCTGTTTGAAAAGTGCCATCCGGAAGAAAAACCTGGAATTCAAACCAGGACTCGCTCAACAGAGGTGGGTAGTAAAAATTATTCGTTCCTTCCCACGTATCGGCGTTAAATGTATAAGAAAACTGAGTGGGTGAAATTTTTTCCAGAAAAACCCCTTCCCAATCCGTTAGCTGGCCATCTTTTTTCGTATTTAACCGCCATCTGAGGGATAAATCGGTTATATCCGGATCGGCGTCAACGGTAACCGTGAGTGTTACTGGCCTATCGAAGGAGATGCAGTAGAACACGTCACGATCCGTTCGGACAGCCTGAATGGGTTCACTGGGAACCGGAGTAGGTGTATCGATGGCGGGCAAAAAACCTTCGTCTTGAATTGAGCCGGTAGCTTCCGTTTGAAAAGGTACCGTTGAAAAAGAATCTGGGGTTGGCTCCTTTGGCTGTTTGAACCATTTTCCAAGCATGAGGATAGCGACGATCAAAGCCACACATGCAACAAGTGCGGCTGCTCCGATTGCGACATATAGACATGTTTTGGATCGATGGGTTGATTGTGGGGCTTGCTGTGGCGTTGGAGGCAGGTCAGGGGGATGCACAACAGGTGAGGGTGGCGTGTCGATCGCTTTTCCGCATACCTCGCAAAACCGCGCATCAGGAGCTAATTGCGCCCCGCATTGTTCGCAAAAGTTGTCAGCCATCCCTGCCCTCCAAAAAAATGAACGTTAATTAAATCCAAATGGGATTAATTACGCCTTAAATTATGACCGCTCTAACTTCAGCACAAATTCTCTTTTTATTTCTATAAAGTATATATCGAAATAATCATTTAAGTCAAGAAAAAGGTTGATTTAGCTTAAAGTAAACCCAAATTCTAAGTAATAATCCCCAAAATTCAGTACCAGACAAAAGTGGAATCTTCTTGAAAAATTGAAGGGGAGAATCCCAATGAAAAGTAGGAGCGTTATTTGGTTGTATAACCCATATATATGGGGAAAAGAATAATTTTCCCTTATATATGAGAGTTTCCTTGAAAATTAAGCATGTTTGGTATAAGAATTATCATCCGGTTGTAGTAAGGTCGCAGTAAATTCTGATTGACTAAATTTCTCCACGCGTGGAGTTTTGGAAAATTGAGCAGAAGAAGCCTTTCACTCAATAGTTTTCTTTTGCATCCCAAATATGAAATTCGATTATAATCATTTAATAAACAAATAAATTATTTCTCACCTTAGGAAATTAAGGAGGAAGGATGGGGCATCTAGTAGAAAAAGTTTCCGATCATCTATTTTTATTAGTGGGGAATAACCCATTACCGAATTTCATTGCCGCTCACAGATTGGCAAAGCAGGAAAGTTTTCTTCACCTCATCTATACCGATCAGACCCACCAATATGCATTAAACCTTCAGGATTTATTCACAAGTGTTTTGCATTTTGATCATTCACATATCAATCTCAAAAGGCTAGAAACCCCTACAGATCAATCTGGAATTCACACATGCTTAGATCAATATTTAAAATCCAACGTATTATCAGAGGGTTCAGTAGGGTTAAACTACACCGGCGGCATGAAACCTATGTCCGTTCATATATATGAATTTCTTAAAGATTGGTGTGTACAAAACCGCAGACCGTTTATTCATTCATATATTGACCCGATTTATTATTCAATTCGATTTTCACATGGAATGAAATATCCCATAGATATTTCTGAATGTCAGGTGTCAATGGAGAATTTATTGAGTTTGCACAACAGAATCATGACCAGTGTTAAATCAGAAGTTCTTTTCCCAATTTTTTCCAAAGAAATCGCTTTATTTGTGAGTGATCCGGTTAATATGAATAATTTACGAAATTGGTGTGATAAATATGTACGTACCGCATGCCCAAAGGAGTTAAAAAATTACCTGAAACCCTTGCTTGAAGAAGTTAAGCTGGATTCAAACAACCAAACTCTAGATTTAAATGAAATCATTGAAAGAATGAAACGATGGATTACTAAAGAAAGTATTGGCATAAAAACAGAAATCATCCCTAATCAGGATGATGACTTAACTAACCTTGTTCAAATTGAAACCATTGGTCAAATAGGACTAACGCTTCTTAAGTGTGATCAGATTCCCAATGAAGAAATCCACAGCTGGAAAATTAAAAATATTGGGGATTCATTGCGGAGGTTTTTAGACTCAAATTGGTTAGAAAATTATGTCTTCGATTGTTTACAGCAAATCTCAGAGGATTGTAAAATTCATGAAATCAAACGAAACATATATATAAAAAACGCAGACCCCAAAAAACAAAGTCGCGATTTTGAATTTGATGTAGCTGCTGTTCAAGGCTATCGATTATATGCTTTTTCTTGTTCCACAAGTATGGATCGAGGTTTGGTAAAAGTAAAATTATTTGAAGCTTTTTCACGAGCACAACAGATGGGTGGGGATGAAGCCAGGGTCGCTTTAGTAAGTGGTTATCCACAGCCGGATGATTTACTGGAAGAAATCAATGAAAGTTGGATGGCATCCAGGAATAAGATCAAAGTTTTTGGCCCCCAAGATTTCTCAAATCTTTGTAATAAATTCAAAAAATGGTTTAATAGTTAATATGGGAGAGGAGAACTTATGGAAGAACAGTATTTTCTATTTCTTTTGGAGGTTAGCGGTATCCAAAATTTTATATTTTCATCAAACAATCTTCGGGTTAATATTGGCGCATCGTCATTGATAAGGGCGATCACAGACGAGTGGGTAAATTATTTACTTATTGAAAAGAATACCAACTTTGCCAATCACAACCTCAATTCGATTGAGTTGACAGTGAAAGGTATTGAAACGGATAATTTAGATGTTGAAATTATCTATATCGGAGGGGGTAATGCGCTCATGCTTTTTAGATATGAAGCCCATATTGAAGAATTCACAAAAGCACTGACGCGCAAAGCGTTGATTGAGGCTCCAGGAATAAATGTTGCCATGGCACATTTGCCATTTGCGTTCGATATTGATAATTTCAAGGACAAATATTCAGAATTAAGGAAAACTATTAATATTAATAAGGCTGAGCAGGCACCTCCACCCTTGATCATGGGATTAGGTGTCAGTGCACGCTGTTCTTTCAGTGGGAAACCTGCGGCAATGGTGTGGAAAGATCCTGGAGGCAATCCACAGTTGATTTCTCGTGAGGTAGCTGCGAAATTAGCTCAGTTTTCCCAAGGAAAACATTACTTGAACCAACTCACAGAAGGCATACAAAAAGCAAAGAATTATGAATTCATCTCAAATTTTGATGATTTTGGCGATAAAGGCATTTCAAGTTATATCGCCATAGTGCATGCCGACGGTAACCGAATGGGTGAACGAATTAAGGCTTTGGGTGAAAGCCTTTCATTTCCAAAAGATAATCGCAAGTATATCCAGCTACTGCGAAACTTTTCAAAATCGAGTAAAGAAGCTGCCCAAAAAGCCCTCTCCCAGACCTTGACCACATTTCTCGATTGCATTCAAACTGAAAACGGTCAACAAATCATCCGTCGTAGGCAGGGTGTTAAACCAGAATATTATCAGTCACTACCTAAAGTACATATTCATGATCACAAACTCCCCTTTAGACCAATCGTATTCGGTGGTGATGATGTCACTTTTATTTGTGATGGTAGACTGGGTTTAGCGATGGCTAAGGAATACCTCGTCAATTATAATCGTCAATACCTTGAGGAAGGTCTAGGTCAGCCACAACCAGCCATCGGTCGTGCTGGTATTGCCATTACTCCCAGCCACTACCCGTTTTCACGTGGATATGAATTGGCTGAGGAATTAGCTGGTTCAGCAAAATCGATTGGTGATAATGGAATGACCCAAAGTCTTGATTGGCACTTTGGCACCAATGGTATCATTGAACCTCTTAAGACAATTCGCTCCCGCAGTTACAAGGTTGATGGGAAAGACATAATCATGCGTCCTGTCAGCTTGTCTGACGCATCCGCTTACAATTTCTCTACCTTTGAATATATCGTAAAAGAATTCCAGGTTGGCGATGACTGGGCAAAACGTCGCAATAAATTTAAAGCCTTAATTGCCAAGTTACGAAAAGGACCTGACGAGGTTTCAGCCTTCCTTGCAAATGCCCGACTTCCGGGGTTGCCATGTGCTATCCGGCTTAAATCAAAAGATGTGGAAATTAGCAACAAAGGATGGGCTGGATCTGAGTGTTATTACTTCGATGCACTTGAAGCCATAGATTTTTATATCCCCTTGGAGGATTAAATGAAGAAATTAATTCTGAAATTTGTCTTACTTTCTGACGCCTGCTTTTCGCGTGGTGACGGGACAGCTGGTGAAGTGGATATTGAAGTTGAACATGACCAATATGGACTTCCTTACTTAAATGGCAGAGCCCTTAAAGGACTGCTGCATGAGGAAGCAGCAGAGTTGGTACATGCTCTTTCATTAGCTGGGTCAACTTCACAGAATTGGAATCAAATTGCCAATCGTGTATTTGGTGAACCGGGAAGTAGCCAGGAAACACAGGGTTTGGTCCGTTTTGGAAATGCGACGCTACCGCCACATTTTCGCCAGAAGATCATTGATAACAAGCTCAACGCTCATGATGTTCTAATTGGGCTGACCTCCACACGGACGCAAACCGCAAACGATGATACGGGTGCACCCAAACCGGAAACATTGAGGATGATGCGTATTATTCCCAGAGGGACTCCTTTTCAGGCGGAATTGATCTGTGATGATGGCATAGAAGAAATGGATTTGGCTTTCCTCTCTGCATGCGTTAAAGCATTGCGGCGAGCAGGGAGTAACAAAACCCGGGGAATGGGAAAAATCTGGACAAGCTTTGATCACTTCAAAAAATTTGAGGAGGCAATCTAAAATGAATGCAATCCAACTAATCATTGAACTGAAGTCCTCTCTCTTGGTGGCGAGTACCCATTACGGTGATGAAAACAGCCGAATTTCATTGGAATACATCCCTGGTAGCACGATTAAAGGCGCGGTTATTCATCAATTTGTTAAACAGGATACCTTTACTGACCAGGACATCTATTCCAAGGATGCGACTTTTCGAAAATACTTTTTTGACGATCAGGTGATATTCTTAAATGCCTATCCCTACAATTCAACGTTTTTTGACCATCCTCGGGCAATACCTGTACCGCTCTCCTGGCAGACTGAAAAACAAAACCTTGAAGAACAGAACAACGAACGGGAAGTTTTTGACTACGCTTATGATGACGACGCTGATTTGAATCAGGCAAAAACTGAACCAAGAAAGTTCTTTTGGCAGGTCCCTGAAAGGATCAGTGATGAGCCCATACGATATCCTTTAATTTCACCAAAAATGATCTCCACCGTTCATAATATGAGTGTTCATCCTCATATCAAGAAACCGGATTCCAGCACAGTTTTCCGCTATGATGTGATTGCTCCCAAGCAGGTTTTTTGTTCCTATATCCTCTTTAAAGATGAAGCCCTTTTAAAATCAATAGAGCCGTTAGTACCAACAGGCTCAGTGTTCTTAGGAGGATCACGGAGCGCCCGTTATGGTCATACCCATATAACAAAAGTCGAAGTTAAAAATTGGGAAGAATTCGAGAGCCAGGGGGATGATTCAGATGATGATGTAGTCATTACGCTTCTGAGTGATATGATCCTTAAAGATTCTTCCGGCGAACCCTCTTTTGACTTCAGCCTGGCTTTAAAGAAACACTTGAATTTGACATCGAAGCCCAAGCCAGTACGTGCATTCATTAAAACCGGTATCGCTGGTGGGTTCAATCGTAAATGGGGCTTGCCCATCATCCAGGACCCAGTGATCCTCAAAGGCAGCTGCTTTGTTTATCACAAAAACGAATTTTCGGATCTCAATACGCTTAAATCTGATACCCAATGGGGGTTAGGAGAGCGCATATCTGATGGTTTTGGTCGCATCGGGATTAACCTGGTCGGCAATGCCAGTTTTGAAACTTATATACCGAGTATAGAGGCGTCTGAAACAGCTCCCGTCTCATCAGAAAGTGAGTACCTGATAAAACAGTTTATTGAGAAAACAATCCAGAAGCGGATTGATCAAAAACTACTCTCTTACCTTGCAGAAGTGGAAAGCACCAATCCGCCTGAAAATACGCAGCTTAATAAGATTAGGATACTGGCAAAGCAAGCAGTTCGTTCTCCACTGGATGAAAACCTGGAAATCAGTCGTTTTTTTGAAGCAAATATGAAAGAACTTGCATTCTTGCAATTTGATAGGCGCTTTTTGGTAATTCGACATGAAAAATATACTTGGCGTGCCTGGATTATAAAAATGATTAAAGATGCGGACGGATTTGCCCAATTAGGTTTTCAAAAACAGGATTATCAGGTTTTAGGAGAAAGTTACACACCGGATCAGGCAAAAAAGGCTGAAGTCGCTTACAGGATAATCGAAGCAGTCGCTGATAAGGTAATTAAGGAAAAGAGGTAAGAATTGTACCAGAAGAATTTTTCAGGAATACAAGAGCGTTTGATTATTTCTGGCAAGCTTGTGTTTACAACCCCGGCTATTCTCCAGTCTAATGAAACTGATGGTTTAGCTGATTTTGTCATCCTGCGTGATGAACAGGATGGCCCTCCCTTGCTGCCAGGCAGTTCGCTTGCAGGTGCGCTTCGCAGTTACCTGATGAAAACCTTTCCCTCCTCTGATGCGGAGGGGTTGAACCAGGAAAAAGTTCGCCTGCTTTTTGGGGATGTTTCTGGGAACACAACCACACGCAGCTGGCTATTTGTTGAAGATGCATTAGGAGTGGAATCACGCATAGAGTTTCGCCCTGGAATCAGAATAGATCCCAACACACAAACCGCAGCCTATCAGGGTTTATATGATATGGAATTGCTTTCTCCCGGGTCAGCATTCAATATCGAATTTGAATTTCGCCTACCGAAAAATGATGGTGAATCACTGAAAACGTTACTTTATGCCGGGCTTTCGGCGTTAGAACGAGGTAACATCCGTTTGGGTGGGAAGAAGAACAGGGGGCTAGGGAGATGCATAGTGCAAGATTGGACTGTGCAGCGATATCTTATGCAAGAAAAGAAAGACATCCTTCGCTGGTTGAAGGATGACCGAACATCACCTGAGCCGGGAACCCTCTTATGGGAAAAATTAGGCTTTTCGCATGAGCCTGAAATACCTTTTGAAGAAACCCTGAGGATATCTGCAAAATTTGGGGTTAACAAAACACTCATGATTCGCTCCTATCCAACTGACCCGGAACAACCTGACATGGTGCATATGACAAACATTCATGGTCACCCAATGATTCCGGGCACATCGATTGCCGGTGCTCTCCGGGCACAAGCCAGACGAATTGCTGCTTTGAAATTACATTCAATTACAGCGGGTGAGGACCTGGTTAACCAATTGTTCGGATCTGAAAACCCAGACACCAGCGGACGCCTGGCAGGTAGCCGGTTGATCGTCCATGAGGCTGTCATTGAAGGTAGTGGGAGTGGTCTGCTGCAGAATCGCATCAGGATTGACCCCTTCACTGGTGGAACCTATAAAGGTGCGTTATTTAATGAGAAACCCCAATTGAATGGAACGGTTTACTTAAACTTTGAGATTACCAAACCTACCGATCCAGAAGTGGGCATCTTATTGTTGTTGCTGAAAGACCTATGGGATGGCTTTCTGACGATTGGTGGTGAATACGCCATCGGGCGGGGGTATTTTGAAGGTATTGAAGGGGAATTGGTTTGGAATGGAAAAGAGTTTAGTATTTCTAACGAAAATGGGATGAAAATTACCCCTGTTGATGAACAGGATAACGAGTTAATAACCACAGCAATTGAATCATTACAACCAAATGCCAAAGATGAGAGGTGATCACAAATGAGCACGATCAAAATAACTGAAATTGAACATAAGATCGATATTTTCTCAGATGATTTTAAAGAATCACTATCAAAGATAAGCAGCGAGCACCAGCTAAAATATAGCCTTTTCCATCATGAGGATGGGATCATCTGGGGTAAATTTGAAAATAATGTTTGGGAATTTTCCGAAGGGATCGCTCCATCTCCGAAATTTGATCTTTTAACGTTGCTGCAAGCGCGATTTTTTGGTGAGGTTGCAGAACTTTTCTTTTGGAGGGTTGCCAACCGGCTCGAAAGCCGCCTACTGGTTGAAGGACAGGGTCGTGATCTTGAATATTTCGATCAAGTTCAAATACTGTGGGGAAACAAGGCTGAACCTTATAAAAATTCGCCATTCACGCGTATGATTGAAGGGGAACAGGGACTTGAACACTTGGTTCCAATGAAAAATGCAAAGCCGAGGATTGGTTTAACGCTCCGTTCTTACATCGATTATAACAATCAATCCCAGGCATATATCCGTTGGCACCGTCTGGTGAATTTAACCGATAACTTACAACCACAAACTTTAGGGAGTGTATAAATCATGGATACAATTAAATTACCGTATAATTTCGTTAAGCTGAATGACGACCTCGTCCTCGATGCTGAGGAACTCCCCAATAGGCGTTATTTCAACTCGGATCGGAATACGGGTCTGATCCGGAATACGGGTCTGATCCATTGCACTTTGAAGTCACTTTCACCCTTTTATATTGCCGGAAATGATGGGTGCTTTTTCCATCATGGCGACTCACAAAATCCCGTCATTCCGGGCAGCAGCCTGCGGGGCATGGTCCGAAGTATCGTGCAGGTCATTACCTGGAGCAAACTTCAACCAGTAACTGATAAAAATCTATATTTGCGTGATATTCTAAATCGCTCCGATTATATGGATCGAATCAATAGGGGTAGAGAAGCTGGTTTTATCCGAAAAACCAGCGGCGGCTTCAGTATTGAGCCCTGCAAGGCGTATAAGGTACATCACCACCTGATTGCGGGCGCTTTTCCAGGCATTGATGAAGAATTAAAACGAGAAATCATTAAATGGAAGGATAAGGATCAGCCTCTGACTGAAATCCAGAAAAACGATATTATCAATTGGCGCCATAATCTAAAAACGCTGCCCTCTTTCTTAAAGAAAAAATTAAACAAATGGCTTAATGATCAACTGAAATCGAAATTATTTGAGGATAGAACCCTTCCAAAATGGGAATACCAAAACAAAGAAGTCTGGATACAATGCAACGACGCAGAATTTGCCAAGGGTTTCCAGTTGTCAAAACCAGATGACCCAACGGGTTGGGTACAGGGCACTTTTGTCATTACGGGATATATGGGAAACAAAAAACATGAACATGTGTTTGTGCCTGTTCCTGGAGTTGAGACCTTATCAGGTGAAAATATAACGTCCATAATTCAAAACCTAGAAGACGATGATCAGATTTCGGATTGGCAAAAGCATGCCTTTACAGTGGATAAGCCTGATCGATCATCACGTCGCAAGCCTGGTGCTGTTCGTGATGGCGAACCCATTTTCTATATATTGAAGCCAGATGGTGAGATTGATTTTCTGGGCCGTGCTAACCTCTTCAGGTTGCCATACGGAAAATCGCCCTATGCGCTGCTGCCTGAGTCTCATCGTGATAAGAACCAGGTTGACATGACTGAAGCGATCTTTGGCTTTATAGATAAGCAGATTGAGGTTGACGGTCAATTACGCCCTTACGCTTACAAAGGTCGGGTATCCTTTTTGGATGCTAAATACCTCGGTGGAGAAGGATCCCCCTACCTTTCAGATCAACCGTTTTCTCCGCGAACGCTTGCTTCTCCGAAACCATCCTCTTATTCGACCTATCTTGAACAACCATCAAAAATCGAGAAAAAAAATACCAAGCATGAACAGGTTGCACAGCTATGGAAATATTCAGATGAGGAAGCCAAGTTGCGTGGACAAAAGTATTACTGGCACCAGGTAAAGGAGGAAAATGATCAAGTATTGACCTTGGGGAAAGAAGAAATTAAATACAAAGATTTTCCTAAAAAATTAAATCCTCACGATCAATTGATTCATCCAATCAAAGCAGGTCTAGAGTTTCAGGTAAAGATTTGTTTTGAGGATCTGAGCAACGTGGAACTCGGTGCCTTACTTTGGGCGTTAACCTTACCTGGCACTGAACACATTACTTGCGCCCATAAGTTGGGCATGGGCAAATCAATTGGCATGGGCAGCGTCAAGATCACCCTGGATGAGGATGGGCTCCAAATCTTAGATCACAACACTCGCTACTCCAACCTTAGCCAGAGCGGTTATAGCCCAAAAGAACCTCAGGACTTCATTGATGAATTTGAATCTTACATGACTGGAAAAATTGGCAAAGTTTTCAATCAACATGAGCGCATCAAACAGCTGCGTATGATTCTATGTGAACCAGGTGTGAATTGGGAAGATGTTCGATATGCTGAAGACAGGGGTTTTGAAAATTATAAAGACAAGCCTGTGCTATGTTCTGTTGATGATGTCTATAATTTAAGCTGTGTTAAAAAGACCTTTAATGCATCCCAGTCAAACAATCATCAGCCAGAAAATGATGTAAATCATTTTATCGACGAGTTGATCAGGGGGGAGGTGATCGATATATCGCCAAAAGGAGAAATCACTTTTGAAGTCGATGGTGGTGAAAACCTGGGTGTTATTAAACCCGAAAATTTAGCAGACAGGGGTGGGAACTATCGTGTGGGCAATAGAATCAAAGCCTTGTGCATTCGTGTTGAACCAGAGGATAATTCTTTTATTTTCTACTGTACCCTTAATTTCTCAAAGGACCGTCGATGATTATTAATATCTTGGAGGGAAATTTGGGTCAGGAATTCGGGATAAAATCCAGGGTTTGCCCAAAAAATATTTCTGGAAATATCGAAATTGGATTTGTTATTCGGTATAAAAGTGGGCTGGCAGTTGATGAAATTAAAGAAAAGGCCAATAAACGTTCTTTTGAACAGCTTAACAGCATTTGCAGCCCGGATGTGCTCGAAACATATATCAAGAAGTTTAACATCCCCACACATAAACTTAATGAAAACAATGAGGACCTGGTGAAAGCCTGTACTATCGTAAGTATTCGGTTATCTAGCGAGAAAGGCTCCAACTTATTAAAAGAAGATGGAAATACTTTGCTTGAAATGTTAACCTCCACATTGACACATGGAAAGGATAGGCTATGATCTTAATTAATTTTTCACATCCCATCACCAAAGAACAAGAATCGAAAATTATTGCTTTAGCCGGTCAAAGCATTGAAACGATGCTTACAGTGCCCTCTCAATTCAAGCATGATATTCCATTTCCTGAGCAGATAACCGTTCTCATTGATTCAATTGGATTATCTCCTGAAGATTGGCAAACCAAACCGATACTGGTCATCCCACCTGGTTTCAGTCCAGCCGCTGTGACCCTGTTGGCAGAATTACATGGTCGAATGGGGCATTTCCCAAGCATTGTTCGTATGCGTCCCGTGTCCGATAGCAACCTTCCGATGTTTGAAGTCGCCGAAATCATTGACTTACGGTCTTTACGAGACAAAGCGAGAGAGGATCGTCGATAATATCCCTTAGAAAGGAGTCATCCATGGAAATTTTTAGTTATATTGCCGATTTCATTGGTATCTTCAGCTTTTTCGCGGCAGTAGCAGCTTGGATTAACACAAGAAAGATCCAAAAGAACCAAAAGCTGGAATTGGAACGTCTCAACCAAAAAATTAAGGTTAGATTGATTAATCCAGATACTAAAAACTACATTGATTTAAATGGTGAGATGCGAAGAGAAGAAATATCTCGTGCAGAGATTTTAGGCTGGATAGGTATGCTACCCAAGATTCAAGGATTAGAACGCTCGAGATTTCAACTGGAATTCTCAAATAAGGATGAATTTTTTACTCGGATGAATGCTGTCAGGACAGGTTCAGGCGATATGACGTTTGAAATTGATTGTACTGAATATGAATCAGATCAGTTTGCTGTTGAAAAGAAAAATATGTCTAATCATTGATGATTTTACGTAGGTTTTTATATTTGACGTTTATTAAAGATAGTCATCTCTCACCTGTTTCTTTATAAACGACACTGAGTATGAACAGCTTGCTCTCTTCGGTGCTGGAATTAACACCACGGTTTCCGGGGCAAATTCAAAATAAATCCTGGTATGGTTGGGCGTCTCAGGCAATCCTGCTGAAGGCTGTCCGGCAGGTATTTTCTCCCAGGCTCTCACAGTCCATGCACGTGGATAACCTGCGCCGCGCGTATACCGCTTCCAGCCTGTATCTCGCAGGGGAGATCGGTGCGTCGTCGGCTGCGGAAGGCAGGTACTTCTTGCGCTTTACAGCACTCAATGAAGAATGCGCCCGGGCGCTCATCAGCACCACACAGCCCGGGAGGCCCCTGTCTCCGGGCAGCCAGCTCAACCTTTCGGGCTTGCAGATGAGGATCGTGGGGATCTATGTTCAACAATTGCAGCATAAGCTGGCACAGACTTCCTCGTATGAATGCTTGTTTAACAGCACCGCCAGAAATGCAGCCTCGCTGAATGAGCGAATCACCTTCCGCCTGGGATCTGCCACATTTTTTAAAAGCACCGATACCGGCGGCTTTCAATATGAGCCAAAACCTGCGCTGGTTTTCGGCTCGCTATTTGAACGCTGGAAATTATTTTCAAGCCTGAGGGCGCCTGGCGCCGAGTTCATGGAATATGTCGATCAATCGATCCGTGTTGATGACCAGGCGCTTGAACTGACGGGGGTGGGTGGGAAATATCAGCGCCAGGGCGCCGTCGGAACGGTTACCTATATCAGCGCCGATCCGCAATCGCCGTATTGGGTGTTTGCGCACGTCCTGGCCCGCTACGCGCTGTTTGCCGGTGTGGGAAAGGAGACCGCCAGCGGATTTGGGCAATGTTGGGTCCAGTGAAGACAAAATTAGCCATCGTTCATGATTTTGTAATCCCGCTACCGAGAGCGCGGATGAATATCGGGAGTTGAATTGATGCGAAATGAGCACAGCTATAGAGAACGTATCCTCTCGAGGGCAAATTTAATCACAGCCTGGGAGGATGTACAAAGCAAGAAAGGCGCGCCAGGACCCGATGAAATTAGCATTCCCCGCTGGCGGCGCAATTGGGAGGCGAATATCGAACGCCTGATTGAGCAAGTTTCAACCAATACCTATTACCCGAATCGACCCATGTCGAGACTATGACAGTACTACGAAGAACTCAACGAGTAACTTCGTAGAAATCATTCGTTTTAAGCACTTTATTCATAAGATTTATTTCGTCCCTGAAGGGGAAAACTACAGAAACAAGGTCATTAAGAACCATCTTCTTGTGAGAGTGGTTGTTGATCTCGGTTGTGGGAATACGTTTTTTGATGATTCTTTGACCGAAGCAGAACCCACCCAAAACAGCCAATTTTCGGAGATCATTACAGTGTAAAAAGCTGTTTAATGTTCTTTTTATGTTTCCTGCGATCTGGAGGATGAGTTGTTGAAATCACATCAATTTGATTATTACTATGGCAAGCAGGCCGAACAGTTCACCTTCTATCGTATCCCTAAAAGACTGTTCACTGATTCCACCTTTGCTGACCTGTCCAGTGCCGCAAAGGTGCTATATGGTCTGATGTTGGATCGAATGAGTTTGTCTGTCTCAAATGAATGGAAAGATGATCAGGACCGTGTCTTTATCTACTTCACACTTACCGAAATCCAGGAACTGATGAATTGTGGACACAACAAGGCAGTCAGGTTGCTGGCGGAACTGGATAGCATTAAAGGAATTGGGCTAATTGAGCGAGTAAAGCAAGGGATGGGAAGACCAAACAGAATCTATGTTATGAACTTTTTGGTCAGTGAAGAGATCAAAGACTTCCCAAAAGAGGAAGTTATGACTTCCGAAAAAGGGAAGTCAAGAGTTCCCGAAAAAGGAAGTCAAGACTTCCCAAAAAAGGAGTTAATTAATACTGATCTTAATAAGACTGAGGTTAATGAGACTGAGAAGAATGAATCTAATCGATCAATCTATCCATCAAAGAATTCGCACGCGATTGAAAAAGAAAATGAGATGGATCGATGGATGGAATATCGGGATGTTTTCAAGAAAAATATTGACTATGAAATCATGATGCAAAGATACCCTGACTCGATTCCTGAAATCCTTGAGATCTTAGTCGAGACAGCATGTTCAGGTTCAAAGTATTTTCGTATCAACAGCTCGCAGATACCTGCCGAAAGAGTCAGGGAGCGGCTCCTAAGTCTGAACTCAATGCATGTCGAGTACGTTTTGGACGCGATGAGGGATAACTCAAGTGATGTGAAGAATATCAGGGCTTTTCTGTTGTCTGCACTCTATAACGCCAGCAAAACGATCAACAGCTATTACCAGGCCAAAGTAAATCATGACCTGTACGGTAACCCCAAACAAGGATGGTGATCATGCAGGAAGAAGTATCCCAAAAAAGCATGGCTTTCATCATTCAAACTGGCAAGATGACCGGGAAGGTTTTCTTACAAGCCATCGAAAAGTACCTTGCCCAAGAACGCCAAAGAAGGCAACTGAATGCCAGAGATAAAGCACTTCATCCAGCATACAAAGGTCGCATGACGATCAGGGAGATGATGAAGGAAAGATCAGGGCTTGCCAACATTGAGATTCACGATGAGCACATCCATGATTTCGAAAGAATCGCCAGACGCTATGGAATTGAATATGCCATCAAGAAAGAGCGAGACAAGACTCCCCCGCACTACCTGGTTTTTTTCAGAGGTAGAGATACAGATGTCCTCCAAACTGCCTTCAGTGAGTTTGTCAAAAAGCGATTGAAAGTGCAGGAACGCCCTTCCCTTCGGGATAAGCTTCAGCAGTTAAGACAGCAACATAAAGACAGAGCTACCAAAATCCCAGAAAAAGTTCAGAGAAAAGAAATAGTTCGATGAAAAACCGATTCAATAAAGAATTAGCTTTCAACCTGACCTATCTGATCCCTTTCTACCTGGGAAACAAATTAGCTCAAATCTTTCGCCTGCTCCAAGGTGGTGACTTCATCGACAAGGTCATTACCAGCTTTGCCAATTTGTCCTTCATCGCCCAGCATCCTTGGTTATCCTTCAAGCTTCAGGACCTGCTGATTGGGCTCATAGCAGCAGGGTTGTTGAAGCTGATTGTGGTTATCAGAAGTCAAAACCGCAAGAAATATCGTAAGGGCGTTGAATACGGATCGGCTCGTTGGGGAACTGCCAGAGATATCGCTCCATATATTGACAAGAACCCCAGAAATAATATCATCCTGACCAAAAGGGAGTCTCTCACCATGGAGAGCCGTCCAAAAGATCCGAAAAGAGCCCGTAACAAAAATGTGCTGGTGATCGGTGGCTCAGGATCAGGAAAGACCCGCTTCTTCGTCAAGCCCAATCTGATGCAAATGCACTCAAGTTATGTCGTCACCGATCCAAAGGGTACCATTCTCACCGAATGTGGCACGATGCTCAAACGCAACGGATACCAAATCCGGGTGCTTAATACGATCAACTTCAAACGCAGCATGCACTACAATCCTTTCGCTTATATCCATTCAGAGAAAGACATTCTCAAATTAGTCAACGCGATCATCATCAATACCAAGGGGGAAGGTGAAAAAGCGGGTGAAGACTTCTGGATCAAAGCGGAACGTCTCTATTACTCTGCTCTGATTGGGTATATCTGGTATGAAGCTCGAGAACGTGAACAAAACTTCACAACTTTGCTGGAGATGATCGATGCTTCTGAAGCCCGTGAGGATGATGAGAGCTTCAAAAATCCTGTGGATGAGCTCTTTGATGAGCTGGAAGAAAAGGCCCCTGACCACTTTGCTGTAAGGCAGTACAAGAAATACAAACTGGCTGCTGGGAAGACCGCCAAGTCGATCCTGATTTCTTGTGGCGCGCGTTTGGCTCCTTTTGACATCTACGAATTGCGGGAGCTGATGAGTTACGATGAGATGGACCTGGACTTATTAGGAGATCGGTTATCTGCGCTCTTTGTGATCATCAGTGACACGGATGATACCTTCAATTTTGTCGCTGCCTTGCTCTACACTCAGTTGTTCAATCTGCTTTGTGATAAAGCCGATGACGTTTATGGTGGCAGGCTGCCCATCCATGTGCGCTGTCTCTTGGATGAGTTCCCCAATATCGGTCAAATCCCACGCTTCGAACGCTTGATTGCCACAATCCGCAGTCGTGAGATCTCTGCCTGTATCGTTCTGCAAGCCCAAAGTCAGCTTAAGGCGCTTTATAAAGATCATGCCGAGACGATCGTGGGCAACTGTGACAGTATGCTCTTTTTAGGTGGGAAGGAGAGAACCACGCTCAAGGAAATCTCTGAATTATTGGGAAAAGAGACGATTGACCTGGACAACACTTCCGAGAACCGAGGGCGAGAGAAATCACATGGGATTAGCCATCAAAGAATGGGGAAGGAATTAATGACCCAGGATGAACTGGCGGTGTTGGATAATTCCAAGTGCATCTTACAGCTCCGGGGCGAGCGTCCGTTTCTATCGGATAAGTACGATATTACAAAACATCCGAACTACAGATTTCTTTCGGATGCAGATCCAGAGTTAGTATTTAATATTAATAAAGATGTTGGCAAACGCATGCAGCTAGAAAACGATCAAAAAGCAGAGCTTTATGAAATCGGTATTTCTAATCAATAAAGATTAAGGCTTTCAAAACGGAAAAAAATCACTGCTTGTGGCACCCCACCAAGAATCCTTACACGGTTCCGTTAACGGATACATGAACAAGTAATGGTTACGATTACAGAGAAGAAGATGATTCCACGCCTTTTCGGGAGGTAATAAATGAGTTCTATCTCAACCAGTACAGCAAGAAAATCAAGGAAGTCTACAATGCAAGGGGCTTGGCATGGATACATACATCCAGTTGCCCACCTTATGGATATCTCAAATCTCCTGAAGATAAGAACCAATGGATGGTTGATGATGAAGCTGCTGCTGTTGTGAAGCGAATCTTACAACTCACCAAGGAAAGCTATGGTCCCTGCCGGATCAGTATAATTTTGGAAGAGGAATAAGTCGAAATACCTGGGTTTAACTTGGCAAAAAAGGTTCAGTTTTGCACCAACACAAGGTCTTTGAAAACCTGTTCAGATGGAATAGCTCCACAATTTGTTCTATCCTCAAAAAGCGGGAATACTTAGGGCATACGATGGACTTCAAGTCCTGCAAAAGCAGATACAAGGACAAGAGGAACCGCTATCTCCCCAAAAGTGAATGGTTTTTTTCGAGAATACCCACGAAGCTATCATCGATATATGAATTATCAGTTAGTGACGAAAACCTCTTTGATTCCTAAGGCTGCCTAAAACGCCCGAGTTAGGGGTCGAATCCCCTCCGCTGCGCTACACTGACCTGCGGCCACCTGGCATTCATGACACCGCTGGTACTGCCCAGTTGGTCGCCAAATAGGAAAAATGTTTCGTTAACAATATTCATGGCAAATCGCTGACTATCAGCATAGTCTTCATCTACCCGTACCACCCTGTTACCGTGATCATCTAAAACTGTTCTCTCATTCCTGCTTACTCGTTTCTGAAGCTGGCAGCATATATAGGGCATTGTCATAGATAATCCACAGATTTCCCTGGCTGTCTTTGACAATATTGCTCTTTGCAGACGTAAACATGCACCATTCTCCTGTTTCGGGCTGATGCCAGGCAAGTCCCCTCATTGACTTATACCAAATCCGCCCATCCTCCGTTTCTGCCTGTGGTTCCGGACTCTCCCAAACGAAACTTCCACTACCGTCGTCAGTTTGTGTAACAAAAACCGTGGATCGGAATATCAGATGCAAATTAGAGGAATAATCGTCATTCTCAAACCAAGCAAGATCATTCAAATAAACTTGCCCAGTTTCAGTAAAAAAGAACTCTGTTTCTCCAGCATTCCAATAACTACTCTTTGGTGAAAGATATGTATAAGAAACGGTTTTTGCCTTAGGGTTAAATCTTTCAACCACTCCTTTGTTATTAAGTGAAAAGACATTCCCTTTTTCATCAGTATCCACACCGATAATATATTCACTTAGTGTTACATGATCTGTTACCTTTCCGGTTTGTAAATCGAGATTTACTAGAATCTGATTAAGTGTTGTCGGATTGCTCATAATCACCCACAATGAATGATCTGGAGAGTAAGCAAAGTCTAGAATTCTATTATTTAACTTTGAGGCATCGATGATTAACATTTCTTTCAATTTGTTTTCTGCTTGATCTATCTTATAAAACTGCAGCTCAACATTCCCTTCAACGATAAACCATAACTGCGATTCGCTATCAAAAAAATAATGGTCTACCTTGCTGGGTGATGCGACCGCATTCCATTTTTGAGTTTCTAATGAATATGTCCAGAAACTTATAGTCGACTGCTCTTGAACTCGAAACCATAAGGTTAAGCTTCGGGACCTCGGATTAATTAATTCGATTCTAGGATCACTATTCTCCGGGAAAGGAAGTTCCTCTGCTTTTTCCCAGGCCAAAGGTGGTAATGTGGCAATTGAACTTTCAAGTTCTTCCAAAGATAATGTCACATTCTCCCCCAAAGGTAACGAAGATTTAATAATTGGAGGTAGACAAACCTCGAGATTTTCGGTTTCCGTCATCATTTCGGTGAAGCTACTTTTCAAATCGAATTCCTGAAAAGGCTTAGAGACCCCACATGAGACCAGACTAATTATTAAGGTGGTAAGAATTAGTTTGCTGGCATTATTAACTATTTTCATTTTACACCTTCCAAAATCCATCTTTCTGCACGTTCTGCAATGTCTGCAGACAAAGCAAGTTCTGCATGTGTTAAAGGAACATCTCTTTCAAAGGTATAATTACCATACGATAGTAATTCCACGGTATTAATACTAGGAATTATCCTTCCTTCACTATCATAGCCTGTAGTGATAGCAACAAACGTTCTTATCTCTGAACCTATCATCTCATTAAAGTAAGTTGACATATTGCTACCCGGTTCAAAATAATAATTGGCGGTTAATGTCGGATCTAGTAACACGACGCCTGCAATATCCAAATTACCTATCATGTTCATTTTCAACAAACTATGAAAGGTTAATATAATGGCATCAGCCCCTGCACTGTGCCCAATAAATCGAATTTTTGTTTTTGTGGGTAACGTTCGAAGATAATCAACAACACTCGCACTGGTATCTGCTTTTGTCGATCCCTGAACGTAAAATGAGTGGTGTTGTCCACTCCAGGAGATGTAAGGCGACAGTGGCACATCGGCTCCGGTCTGACCACAGAACAATGCCGAGTCGCCAAGTCCGCAAACAGAAATATTGAAGATTGGGTTCGGTGAGGGGGGTGAGATTACGTTACACCCGTTTCCATAATAATCATCGCATGCCCGATTCCCGCTTGGGTCGGTGTATCGTAACGGGTTGTTGTTGACGTAAGCATAACGGTCAAACGCCTGGGTGCCTTGAACCTGCAAGGGCACAAGCGTGTCGGCTTGCATGAAACGCCCCAGCTGCGGGTCGTACCAGCGGGCATTGTAGAAGTAAATGTCGCCTTCTTGCATCTGCCCGGTGTAGCCATAGTCGGTTATGTCATCCCCATTCTCATATCTGGTGGTGCCCCAGGGTTCGTAGAGGGTTGTGCTGACCAGGTTTCCGTTCGCATCCGCCACCGCACTGACGCTGCCCAACTGATCGCCATACAGATAGCTCACCACCCCATTTTTATCTTTCATCGCAATTCGCTGCCCGTCAGCGTAATAATACGATATCCCGCGTGGCATTTGGAATATCATCGGAAGGTAGGTACAATAGGTGCCCGTACATTCCCCACCCTCACCTTGCCCCGCAGCCTCATCTTCTCTCACAAACTCAAAGTAGTTCCCAATGTAGATGGTCTCTTTCTGTGCGACTGAGCTCTCATAATCGATTGCCCAGACCCGCTTCCCATCGCCATCATAGCCATACTCGCTTACAAGCTGGCTGTTCTTTTCTATCCTGGTCAGCTGGTTTTCGGCATTGTAGTTGTATGCCCACTCAACCCCTTCAACCGTCCGGCTGGTCATATTACCGTTTTGGTCATAGGCATAGCTGTTGGCTCCGTCTGTCTCCACAACATGAGGTTGAAAAAAGTAATAGTGATATTCATTGACTGCTGAATGATTCTTCAGATGCCCAAGAGCAGCTTGTGAATCGGATAAGGGAATTAGTAATATATCTCCTGTCTTGAGTCTGATTCTTTTCATTATAGCTTTACTATTTCCATCCAAATCAATTTTTCACTCTCTTGGCGTAAATTTGTTATGATTAATTAAATCGGCATATGGAAAAGGTATTTCACCGGTCTTTATTCGATTAACTACATCAAATGGCGACCAAACCACAAAATACTCCAGTTGCATATGCTCTTCTGGTAATTTAGAGCCTATGGGTCGTGATCCTGTTTCGTCAACCAGATACCAGATTGATACTTCTCCATTTTTCTCAGAATACCACGATTGAATAAATTTCGGATAACTAAAATTTTCAACCGGTTTGTTTCCGATTTTTTTCCATAATCCCGTTTTAACAGCCGCACCAACCCCTGTAATTATCGGAGGAAACAGTCCGTCCGTAAAATCTATATTATCTAAGTCAATATCATTTGGATCGTAAATTCCTTTTACCACTCTAAGTAATGGGTTCAACGGAGCTTTAGGACGTAAATCTAACATCACGATTTGCCCAAGGGCAGCTTGTGAATCGGATAAAGGGATTAAGAGGATGTCTCCTGTTTTGAGTCTGGTCATTTTCATTATTTACCTCTTATTTTATGAAACTTATATTTCGAAGAATTTCGCCAGCTCTTTGAATAGCATTTTCATAAATAGGGTTAGCCTGTGCAATACTATTTATCTTATTGAAAAGATTAGATAAGCCATACTGCTCAATTAAAAATTGTTCAACTGCTCTGGCATCAAACCGGCTTAGATTCTCCAATCCAGGGATTCTTTCAATTACCCATCCCGTTTTTGACAAATGTTCAATCGCTCTTCGGGAAAGATTGTTGGTTATACCAACAAATTTCGTAACGCCATTCTCTACAACACGATATACATAATTTGCACCTGTATAAATCGTGTTTTTGATCGCAGGAAACAATTCTTTAACTACTTCCCCTGCTTTTTGTGTTACTTCTACCCCACTTTTTACAACTTCAGTGCATTTACCAAGACACAAAGAGCTGGTAATCGGAATCGCTCCGGTTGCCAGATAAGAACCTAAGGCAAAGCCCATGCCGCCGAGCACACCTCCGGCAACAGCACCACCGACAATCCATCCAGCAGATATATCTGTTGTCAGAGCCTCTTTGAAACTCATATCGTTATTAAGGTTGCTGATTACCTGACCTGCATAGCCGACTAATGCCCCGACACCTACCCCTATCAGGATAGCTGTTGTGATCGCAAAGTCTCCCCCCGGATCAACATAGTTTATTGGGTTGTTGATGACATAGGCATATCTGTCAAACGCCTGGGTGCCCTGGACTTGCAGCGGTATGATCGTGTCGGCTTGCATGAATCTTCCGATGCTTGGGTCGTACCAGCGAGCATTGTAGAAGTAGATGTCGCCTTCTTGCATCTGCCCGGTGTAGCCATAGTCGGTTACGTCATCCCCATTCTCATATCTGGTGGTGCCCCAGGGTTCGTAGAGGGTTGTGCTGACGAGGTTTCCGTTCGTGTCTGCCACCGCGCTGACGCTGCCCAACTGTTCGCCATACAGATAGCTCACCACCCCATCTTTATCCTTCATCGCAATTTTTTGCCCATCAGCGTAATAATACGATATACCGCGTGGCATTTGGAATATCATCGGAAGATAGCTGCAATAATCGGGGCTCTCATAGTGCACCCTCCCCTTGCCCCGCAGCCTCATCTTCTCTCACAAACTCAAAGTAGTTCCCAATGTAGATCGTCTCTTTCTGTGCGACTGAGCTCTCATAATCGATTGCCCAGACCCGCTTCCCATCGCCATCATAACCATACTCGCTGACAAGCTGGCTGTTCTTCCTTACCGCGCTCAGCTGGTTTACGGCGTCATAAAAACAGGTCCATTCTTCTGTTGCAATAGATTTGCTGGTCATGTTCCCATCCACCTAGCATTGAAAAAGTAAATATCTCCTTACCTGATTAATCTGCTCGAATTACCACCGTTCAGGTTTACTCCCAATTCCGATTTTATTCTCTAACGGTACAACTGGGCATGGCGTGTAAGTTGTACATCATCTTCTCAGATGGAATCAGGTTTAAACCAGTGACCTGATACTTCTTTACAACCTCCTTCAATCGCTCAGAGCACAGGCTTATTCGAGCAGATGAGATCGGGGTAAAGAAGTCATCTCCTTGCCAGGTCCCCTCTTTCATGACATAACGCTGATAACTTGATATAAGTCCATTATGTCTGCCTAACGGGCAATATACTTCATTCTTTCGGGTTTCATACACAAATTCAGACTTTTCCTGGTCAATCTCTCCTCTGCCCCAGGGTATTGTAATCAAGTAATACGTCGGTAGTTCCACTGGGAAAACACCTTTCTTATACTTTCCCACCTTCTCGATGATCACAGGTGGGTCAAAGGGGTTAAGTCCAGTTAATCCTTCCCCTTCGTAGATCTTTCGAAAACGTTCTGAGATCATACACAATCCTGGGACTCCCCACATCACATCCTGCCAACAAGATGTGTCTGCGCTTGAAAACCTGACACGTTGTGGTGGAAGCCACAAATCCTGGCTGACAACTTGTCCACAGACTTTGCAGGTGTCAGGTGGCGCCCAAATCTTTGGCTGTATAATCTCATAGTAAGATACTTTTCTCGAAAAAAGGTCATTAAGTTTATCAAATAAATAAAACTTTTCCATGCTTTCTCCTATTGAATTCTATTAAGAATATCAAGAACTGTCGGGAAGCGTTCTACAAGCGGAGTATACAACTCCACTAACTTATTAACAAAGTCTTCTTTATTAGGGGAATATTTCAAAATAAATATGACCAACTCATTGTGTCTACCGCCCGATGCCACTGCTGATAGCCATGGTGTGCTTCATAATCAACTCCTTGAACAATCAAGGAGTTACGGTTGTTTCCAAATGCGGCTTTGAGTGAATCACTCATCACATTCCAAACCCTATTCGAAAAAATATGGTGAGATTGTCCCCGCAATGGAGCTTTTTCAACAGTGCTAACCACATTATCAATAGTGCTCAGGCTTCTTTCTGCCAAATAATTAATCTCATTTGAGCAATCACCATCAGCACACAAGCTCGAACCGACCGCTGTCGTTGCAGTTGTTGCTTGTATAATCCCAAAGTGAGCCAAAGCTGCAAAGCCCACACCGCCTAATACACCTCCAGCAACTGCACCGCCGACAATCCATCCAACAGATATATCCGTAGTCAACGCTTCCTTGAAACTCATATCGTTATTAAGGTTATGGATTACCTGACCGCCATAACCAACTAAAGCCCCCACACCCACCCCGATCAGGATAGCCGTTGTAATCGCAAAGTCTCCCCCTGGATCAACATAATTCATTGGGTTGTTGTTGACGTAGGCGAACCTGTCAAATGCCTGGATTCCCTGGATATCTGCTGGTACGCTGGTGTCTGCCTGCATAAAACGCCCCAACTGTGGGTCGTACCATCTAGCGTTGTAGAAGTAGATGTCGCCTTCATGCATCTGTCCCGTGTAGGCATTGTCGGTTGGATTTGTTCCTTGGGAGTACCTGGTAGTACCCCAGGGGTGGAAGAGGGTTTTGCTTACCAGATTTCCGCTCGCGTCTGCCACCGCGCTGACGCTCGCCAACTGGTCATTATCCGAGTTTTTCATCGTTAGAATTGTATAGATCATTCCCAATACTTTGCTCCATCATGATCTATGAGTTTAGTAAGCCACTCATCAAGAGAGCCCGCGACCAAATCCCATTCTGATGAGCGCAAATAATTTGTCTCGAGGATCTTAGTTTGTCTACTTGACTTATCAAATACGAGAACTGAGTTATCGCCATAAAGTTCGCAAAAGACCAGATATGGTGAGTCTGGAGTTTGTACTAGATTTTCCATCCAGGTTGTTTGTTTGGATAAGCACTCTTTTAACCCGTATATCTTGTATCCCCATTGTCCATACATATTATCATAGTAAAGAGTAGCACCATTCGAAACAGTGTTCAGAAAATCTAAGTATTGTTTTGGCAGATGGCCACTCTCAACAAGATGAGCATCTCTTTCCTTACATGTTAATGGTTTTTCCCACATAAAGAAGGCTTCCCACGGATCACCAACCTTTATGGTTAGTGATCCGTTTGGATAAGTGTTGTTTCTTAAGTCTATTACTCTCTCAAACATGATTTCTCCATATTATTCCGGTATAAACAATCGCCACCACTTGTTAAACTCATTCTGATGAATAATCCTATCAACCGGAACCAAGTTAAAAAAGTCATTCGTACCCCCAAGCTCTCTAGGGATAATGTGATGTATATCATATCCTTTCCAACCACCGGTTGGTGGTGTATATCCTCTTTCATGCCATTGCCTAATAAATTCCGCCCTTTCGTATTTTGTCCAAGGCACTCGATCTTCCTTCGGAACTGGAATCAGGTCATCAGGAGGCTGCGGAATTGGTTTTCCAGTTCTAGGATCAATAACGTTTGGGTAATTACTAGAATTCGATGTCTGCTGTGAACTTGAGAAAAACTGTACCCCTTTTGTTACCAATTGTCCTGCTCTTACTCCCTGAGGAACCTTTACTCCTGCTTGTGCAGCAGATAAGACTACATCATTACCTGCAACTGCTAATCGCAACCCGGGCCCTCCTCCTGTAGCGATGGGCAAGACCAAACAAGCAACGTCTAAAACCAATGAAGCGCTATTCAACAAAGTCCATCCTTCGTTGGCAATCTGTTGTAAATCAAAAGCAATGAATGCGATATCCAATATAGACTCAGCCCATCTGCCATTTGGGTCTGTATACCGGAGAGGGTTATTATTGACATAAGCGAACCTGTCAAAGCCTTGTGTGCCTTGGGTGGGGGGGACGATGGTATCCGCCTGCAGGAACCGTCCCAACTGCGGGTCGTACCATCTGGAGTTGTAGAAGTAGATGTCGCCTTCCTGCATCTGACCTGTGTAGGCATAATCGGTCGGTTTTGTTCCCTGCGTGTACCTGGTTGTGCCCCAGGGTTGGTAAAGGGTTTTGCTGACAAGAGCGCCAGAACTATCCGCAACTGCGCTGACGCTGCCCAACTGATCGCCATACAGGTAACTCACCTCGCCATTATTCTTCATCGCAATCCGCTGACCATCGGCATAGTAGTAGCTGATGTTTTCTGGGACAATGTTAGCAACATAAGGGAAGTAGGCGCAATAGGTTTGGTTGCAGGGTTGGCTGGGTGTGCCTCCTGTGGGCTGAACATACCCTTCAACCTGGACTTCATAGTAATTCCCGATGTATGTGGTCACTTTCGGATTCGTAGCGAGGTAGCCTTCATAATCCTTTGCCCATACCCGCTTGCCATCTCCATCGTAGCCGTATTCGCTGACGAGCTGGCTGTTCTTCCTGACCGAGGTCAACTGGTTCTCCACGTTATAGGTGTATGTCCAAGCCACCCCAGCCACTGTGCGGCTGGCCATGTTGCCATTCTGGTCATAAGCATAGGTGTTCGCGCCTGCCTGGGTGACCGCGTGTGGATGGGCAGGTGAATAAGTGTATGCACCCACATCGCTCTTATAACTCAAGTTACCAGTACTAGGACTGTAAGCATAAGTCTGCGTGCTGGCATTGATTCTGGCTGAGGTCAACCTGTTCATTGAGTCGTACGTAAAGGTTTGGATTTCGGAACTGCTCAGATTATCATTGATGGTTGTGATGTTTCCTGCCAGGTCGTAAGCAAACTCTAGATTTAGGAGTGAGCCGGACTGCCCGCTCTGAAGTTGACTCAACCTGCTCCCGTCCGTAAGCCAATCGCTGTAGATGTAGCTGGTCGTAGTATTGTTCCCGAACCTTTTCTGGCTTACCTTTCCGTTTTCGTTTACCTGCATGCCCGTCTGATAAGAACCGACACTGTCCGTGCCTCCCTGGGGCAGGTGCGTTATGTTGACAATCTCACCGCTGGGATAGGTCATGGATGTAAGTTGATCCGCGCTGTCGTAAGTGTAATTGGTGGTGAATGGCTGCCCGGATATGGTCTTCTCTTCTGTGACAAGCCTGCCTCTGCCGTCCAGGTCCCAGGCAGTTGAACCGGTTGAGTCGGTCATGCCAGTCCGATATCCCAAATCTCCATTGGCATCATAAGTGAAAGAGACTGCAGGAGAGCCATCGCTGAACGACTTTGAGATCACTCGGTTGAGTCCATCATAAGTGAGTGTTGTGGTGATGGTCGCTGTTGTTTGGGTCAGCAAATTTCCCTGTGCATCGTAGGTATAACTCCAGGTGCCCATATCTGCGTCTGCCATCTGAATTTTCTGACCAGCAGGGTTGTAACTTATAGCAGTGGTTGACGTTCCGTATGCCGTTTCTGTCAGCCTGCCAATAAGGTCAAACGTATAGCTCACACTCGGTCCCGCAGGCGGGATTGTTTTGACAACCTGTCCAAGAGGGTTTGAGTAGGAATGTGTTGCTTGATTATTAGCATTGCTGCTGATTGTATTCAGTCCCCATCCCATATTGCCTGGCAATTGAATGGCTGAATATGTTATGTTAATTTCATATGCCATATTTCCAATTTCGTCTCGCCGGGAAATGTTAAGTAACCGCCCCCTAAGATCATAAGTGAATAGTTTCCCTTGTCTTTGGTTAACATCTATTCCAACAGGTACGTATTCTGTCTCTTGAGCACTAAATGGTATGCTCTCAAAAACCTTATTCCCAAAACCATCGTAAATAAAAGCGCTTTGCACCAATGTCTGACCAGCAACGCCATCTAACTCAGCACCTCTGATTTGTGTCTGCAATTCTCTACCGAAGCCATCCAGGTAATTCACTTGTGATGCAGTGCTAAGCCGATTGACGGTGATAGAGATGGGTGTATCCGCGTAGTTATAGGAAATTGAAGCAGTAGGATTATTCCCCGGTCCACAAGGCGTTGTAGGATCAGTCCAGTTAAGTGGTGCGCAAATGTAGATTATTCGTCCGAGCGGATCGTAGGCAGCACCTTCAATTGCGCCATTTGGTTGGGTGACCTTAACTGGAAGGGCGAGTTCTGGCAGGTAATCAGTTGTCGTTACAAAAGAGATCCCATCGCCTCTATGAATAATCATTGATCCTGCTTTGCCAGGCGCGACATTACTCATTACGTAATCTGTGACCAATGCCTCACCAGTTGGATCGGCACCAACTGTTGCAAAATTCTGCCATGTCTTTGTTTGGCTCAGGTCTCCGTTAGGTGTATAAGAATAGGAGGTCTGAGAATATTGTGAACCTTCTGCTAATGTTTTCTGGTTCAGCTTGTTTCCTCTGATGTCATAGTTATAACGGTTTTCAGAAAGAGTTACCCCAGTTTCATCATTGAGGCTTTGTAGAGTAACCAGAGAGGGCAACCATGGGATATCATTCACACTCGATAGCTTGAAGGTTAAAGTTTGATAATATTGGGTTATCCAGGAACTGCCATTGTGATAGGAATGCCTGGTCTTTGTCACATTTGATAGATAACCTGACTTATTTAATGCATTTTCTTGAGCGAAACTTGTGAATTCCTGCCCGTTATAGTACAAGTATGTTCCTGTTGCCGTCTGTTGATAAATACCGTTGACGTCTGGGTTAAACGAATAATAAATCTCAGTATTAACACGATTCCAATAGATATTCAGATCGGCATAGGTTTTTAGTTTTGTATCTGAGAGCTCGGTGTAACTATAAAGCTTAGAAGCATCTGAAGGGGCGTAGGTATAGATAACCTTCTCCACCAACTGATCGTTCACGAATTTTTCGTGCTGCAGAAGATTGCCTTTACCACTTATCGATTGATCGTAAGTGCTCTTTTCTGTAATGGTTTGTCCATCTATCTGAGCAGTTTTACTAACCGTGTTAAAACCTCGAAATTCATAATTTAAAGGCGTATACAGACAATTTAAACCACATCCGTCAAGCAGCGTATTACTGGCATTGTTGAAAGCAAACCCGGAATACGTATACTCCCATGTCACTGGTTTATAGATCTGGCTGGATGTGTCAGTAACTGTCATCATTGAAACCACGTGACGTGATGGGTAGAGAACGACCTCCAGACTCTTTATATAACTGCCGCTGTTATTTAACAAATAAACATTTCCACTCAAAGGATAGCCAACCCCGACATCGAGCGAGCCTTCACAGATAGTCATGTTCGCTCCAAGAACACACTCCGGAAAAACATTCCTCGGTTCCTTGAATCCAAAAACGGTACCTGTTGGAGTGTTGTTTAACCCTTTTCCTTCAACCAGGAAGCGGAACCGGGAAGCCGGTTTGAGCATGTTCTCACCGATGACATGCGTTGCAAATGCTTCATATCCTCCATGTTCTGCAGGACCAGCAGGAAAATAAAGCAGCGTTTCGTTTCCTACAGTTGTACAGTAAGTGCTGGCATACCTGCCAATCCAACCAAGATTATGACCGGAGGGACATTGCGTGTTGAAAGCCCATCTTTCAGTGCGAGGACCTAATTGTGCTTCTAAAAACATGGTTTCAAGTTTGTACGTAAGGTTGACCTCACCACCGATCCCGTTTTTGATTTTGGTGATGTGCATGCTGTTACCATAGGTAAAAGATGTGGCAGGCATTGCCTTTGAGGTTCCATCTACAGCATATCCAATCTCCTGAACGCCTGCAAGAGTCAGTGTCCGTGCAGTGGAATCACGCCAGATAAACAGAGGTAAGATCGTGTTTGTGTAAGAAAAGCGCGAATCCTTAACTTTTACATTGTGCGAATAGAATTCGATCGCATCCAGTTTGGTATTTGAAAAAAGGACCTTCGAAGCCGTCGTATTCCAGGAATCCCTGTAGTCATCACGCGAACTGGTCACAAAACGAATCGAATAAACGCCTGAATAATCAATTTGGCTCGGGACGATACTCCTGTCTACAGAGCATGTACCTGGATTTGGCTTGGTGTATATGTATGCAATTTCATTATTGTTTCGATCCGTTGATTTGCTTAACATCCACTGCCAGGTAAAACCAGTACCACAAGGGTTAATCCCGGTAACCGTGCGTGCTCTTTCGGATGCAGTTGATCCAAAGAAGTAGGTCGTTCCATCGGGTGTTTTGACGGTCCAGGAATCAGTGCTGACATTTCTTTGAACGATAATGGATTCAGTATATTGAAGACGATAGGTGATAATGTCGTTTACTTCTGAAACAGGGAGGAGTCTCCCTCCCGCCCCATTCAATGATAAAAAGAAGGTATCATCTGACAGATCTGAATCAGTACCATGCATATCTCTTGTAATACTGCCCAGGTCCAGTGACCAACCCATGCCAACCCAGCTTGCCTGGTTGAAAAGAGTGCCTTCATCAATAACCTGACTGTTGTACCGCAAAGAAACAGATGGTTGAATTCCGGCAGTACCGGAAATCACAGGAAAGTCCATTTTATAGGTTGCTGCACCTGTATATTCAGCAACACTGAATGCGTCCTGGAATGGTGGTAGGTAGGATTGCCAGTTAGCTGGTTTGTAATCGAACACCGTCAGATGATCCGTTTGAACGGTGAGCGTCTTGGCGATTGTATCGACTTCAGTAAGCATCGGAAACCAATCCATTGCGTTATCGTCATAATAGAAAACCTGAAGATCGTTTTCCTGTTCTGGAGTTAACTCTTCGGTCGAATATGGGATAATGAGCGTGATTGGGTTTGAAAAGTAACTGACATTAGTTGCCGTATTCTTATCCACTGCAACAACTTCAATTGCATTTTTGCTCAGAACATAACCGGGCTGCAGGTGTGGGCTGATCTGACTGCTTGCAAAGACAAGGTTTTGAGTTACATTATCATCAGTGGAAGTTGCATATGCATGGTGACCAATCATTCTCACCCAATCAGAGAGCAAAGAATCAGTAGGTGTATTGTTTGAAAGGAATGGAATATTAACAAAAGTCGCATCCAGAAGCTCAGAGTTCACATTGAGAAACACAGAAATTCTCAGGTTTTCTGTAGGTTCATTAATTTGGATTAATTCGATGCTACCTTGTAAGCTATTACCTGCTGAGAGATTGACTCGGCCTAACTCCACGAATTGATTATTCAATGTTTCATCAGAAGGCGTTAATCCTTCAGAAAATTGCAGGCTCAGCATGGTACTTGGATTTTCTACAAGCGATCCGCCATTATTAATAGACCAATGGAGAAAAACAGGTTTTCCAGGGATGTAGATGGAAGGTTCGACCGTGAGTTTTAGACTTGGGGTAGGAGAATCTTGGGGAAAAGTCTCCAATAAAATAGGTTCAAAAAGTGGCACATCACTGCTGTAGGATTCTGGAAGTGGATTCTCAAATTCGTTTGGTTCAAAAATCTCACCTGGTACAACCAAGGCTGGAAGTTCCATGCCTTCAATTGGATAAGCATATAAAGGAGAATCTACTGGTATGCTCTGTGGTGCTGCATCTTCATCTTGCTGAGCAGGAATTATCGGATAAGCAAGATTTGGATCTTCCGGATTTCCATGGCTCTTAACCTTGGACTGAACTTGAAATGTATAACTCGTAAAAAGTATTACAATAGCAATAAGAATAGCGCAAAATCGTTTCACTTTTCCTCCTAATCCCCGATAAAAGAGCCTGTAATCTTAGTAATTTTACCACTACTACCCTATGGTCACCTTAGAAGAGACGATTGACCTGGAAAACACTTCAGAGAACCGAGGACGAGAGAAATCGCATAGGACCAGCCTGAATAGACAGGTGGTATTGGAAAATTCTTCAACATCGGGGCGAACGCCCTTTTTATCTGAAAAGAATAACATAACCGAGCATCCTAATTATAGATTTCATTCAGATGCCGATCCAAAGTTAGCATTCAGTCAACCAAAGGAATTTAATACAAACAGAAAATTATTAACTGATCAAGCCATAGAGCTATGCGACGAATCAATATCAAGATTGTTGGTTTAATGGGCTCCAGGAGAATTTACGTAAAGACTTATCATGATTATCATCAGACTCTACATATTGAAAAACTATATATAGAAATCAATCGAAGCCAGATCGAATAGGGATAGCATAATATGAAATCGTTGCACCACTAAACAAGGTCAAAGCTATTGTTCAACGACTGTGACATTTAGTTAACGATCTCATAGATATAGCATTGCTTCTGTTTCAATTCTTCTACAGAGCTCTCTGCTTTCAATTTATGATTTTTTAGGGGCTGAAAGTAATGAAACATTTCCTCCATTAAAACGTTTATCTTAATAGAAATCAGATACAGATTCATGAATGAAATACCGATAAGGAATTTTCTGATTTACTAGTAAAGGAGGTGGCTGACGAATAATCTAGCAATAACAAAAAAGTGCTAAGTATACAATCTATTGAAAGGTGAAACAAATAAACAGAAAGTTTATGCTTGTGATCGTTTTAGTAATCACATTAGTAGCTAGCAGCTCAGCGTTTGCTCAAACTGACATCACCGATCTAAGCACTACTTCTCAACTGGCAGAATTAGAGCCTTACATTACCACAACAAAGGATGGAGGAATCTTCCGCCAGGAGTTGGATTATCCTGCAGCAATTAAAGCAGGATTTTCACCAGACATACTGGATCTCGCTTCGGAGATGGTCGCATTTCAGAACGAATATGCAATGCTTGTGGAAACTAATAACAAAGTAGATGATATCAGCAATTTCTCACCTGAATCAAGTCGATTCCCTAGATTATCTAATTTTATTCTAGAGATGAAAAATAAGGAATCCGCGCCTAAAAGTCAAAACTCCATCACAGCGGATCCACCAGCATGTGGAAACTGGGATCATCCAGTTCCAAATTACACACCTTCTAGGGTTCCATTTTCTGGATATAGTAATCCGGGCCAGACACTGATCAACTGGGGATTCCATAAAACAGCTGGATATGGTTGTGGTCACGATCCCTTCGTTACTTGTGATAATGATTATACAAGAGGACGGTCATACACCGGCGATTATGGAACTTGCTCTTCTCCGAGGTTTAGAGATCAGGGCATTGTAAGCTCCACTTCAAGTTTCAATATTCAATACGGCGAACCTAATCCTGAGATTCTTTCTTATCTCTGGCCATACTGGAATTGGGGAGTGTATGTAAAATATTGGCATGACACTTATTAGTTCTCGGAAGCAAATATGAGATGTGAAGGTGCTCAGCTTTTTTGGCTAGGCACCTTCATTGGAGAAGAAATGAAAAACAGAAAAACGACATTAATAATCATTTTAGCTTTGGTACTCGTCATCCTTGTTCTCCTAGAAAGCTCGACCCATTTCGTTCAGAGGATTATCGATGACATTTTGTACGATAATTACCATCATTACCTTCAATGTGAGGATCTCCCAGAGATTACCGTGGTTGAAAACGCCGTCGCAGAAAATCAGGAGATAATAAGAGAGATCGAAGGTCTTTCTGAAGGCCAGGTTACAATCAGCGTTGATGCATCATCATGTCCAGGAAGAGGAAGTATTGTAATTTTTTTTCCTTCACATACAGTCAGAGAACAAATAGAAGATATTCTGGGCGGCAAATCTTTTTATGGTATTCCAGTAACCCTTATAAACTGGTAAT
Organism: Brevefilum fermentans; assembly: GCF_900184705.1. Taxonomy (NCBI): domain Bacteria; kingdom Bacillati; phylum Chloroflexota; class Anaerolineae; order Anaerolineales; family Anaerolineaceae; genus Candidatus Brevifilum; species Candidatus Brevifilum fermentans. The sequence continues at coordinate 1,031,070 of NZ_LT859958.1, forward strand.
TGCCGCTAGATGATCAGGTAATCTTTGATGAGATGTATCCCTTTGAATACTCCTTGGAAAACTGATCGAGTTCAGGAAGTATATAATGAAGGCCTGCCGAAATTAGAAGAACTTTATGGAAGGAATTAGGATGCGCAAATACTCTTTGGTCTGCTTTCTCATTTTGTTATTAGCCGCCTGCACGAGGCAAACTTATCAAGCTCCTCAATCCGGGGATGGCACTGCTTTGCCAGGTCCAACTGAGACTAAGCCAATCGCAACAGTACCAAATCAGGTGGAAGTAGCTACACCGGCGGAGGGAATCGACGTGCAAACCGTCACTGCTGATTGGGAGAGTCTCTATACAGTGGATAAACCCACCCGCGACCGGGAGGTGATTATCCGAATTCTCGACGATCTACATGACCGTGCCATGGCTCAAATTGACAAAGCCGGATGGTATCGCGAAGGACTATCATTTTCTGAAGCAGAAGACATCCCAAATATCTCCACCTGGGTCCATGTTACAGAGCCAGAAACACACAAATTCGACAGCACGGTAACATTTTTTTATTATCCCGAAATCTACGGTCCGGATTCCATGCAACCTGCCTGTGTTCTCTCTCCGGAGGGGGATTACGGCAAAAATTACAAGGTTGACAATAACGGCGAAGCCTATTTTTATAATCGGTCAGGTCCGGAAGAAGTGTTTTTTCCACATGATTTAATTCTCGATCCTTTTAATGGAATGAAGGAAATGCCTGAGAAAACCTGGGAGAATTTGGGTTGGTTTATTTGCCAGGAACGGGGTCTTAACACTGAAGAAATCCGATATCAACAACGATGGTTGATGAATGAACAAATTGCTAATTGTCCTAAAGCCGAAAAGGTTTATCAGTACGAAGCCTGGGTCGATCTTTTGGAAGCAGAGCCGGTTTTCATCTTTAAACGCAGTATCGATTATCTGACCCCCTGTCCATATACAGCCAAAGGGATTATCACCAAGACGACTGAGAGGCTATTTTTCAACCTGCAAACCGGTTCGGTTGTTGCAAGTGATTCCGTTTGGGAATATGAAAGCGGAGAAATTGAAAGCAGCGAACCTGCTGCCTATAACCATCGTGCAGAATTGGTTTGGTTTGAAGAGCTTCCGGAAATGGAAAGAAAAGTATACGAACACGCCCTCCAATTGTTGAGGGACGGAAAAAATTATGAAGAATGGCTTCAATAAGAAAAAGAATAAAAGGGTTCAGAATGAAAAGGTGAAAATTTGTCACTTCCCATCGAACCGAGATTAAAAACCAGGTTTAACCCAACATCAAAACCCAAGCCTGGTCAAGTCTTCAAATCCGAAATTAAGCGCGCATTATGCTCGCGAGGCTTTCTGATCGCCCTGATCATGGCAAGCCTTTTGCTGCTTGTCGGCTTACGTTTTGCCTATCAACTGCCGAGTGAGCGTTCTTTTGTTGAGGAATGGTATGTCAGTTATACCCAGAGTTTTTATCACCTGATGCTGCCGCTGATTGCTTGTTTTCCCTTTGCCGATTCGTTGGTAACCGATCGCAAGCAGGGCTATCTGGAACGCTTGGCAGTGCGCGAACGCTTTGGCAAAGTAATCTCAGCCAAATTTTTGGCAAACTCGTTTGCCGGTGGACTGGCAGCCTCAATTCCGCTTGTTTTGCTCTACGCCTTCACAAGCCTGACCAATCACAACCCTCTCAATCACCCCATTTTCAACACTATTTTCGCTCGTCCCTATGAAATTGCTGAAGTAACCCAGCTCTACAATAACTCTCCTGACTTCTTCATTTTGCTTGTGATTGCGGTGGTTTTCATCGTTGCGGCAATTTTTGCCAGTCTTGGAATGGCGAGTACGTTGCTGGTAAATCAGCGTTTCGTCGCCTTCAGTCTGCCCTTCTTAGTGGCAAATGCGCTCCAATATTTCGCCAGTGACGCCAGGCTAATCCCCTGGTATTGGGCACCTTCCGAAGTTTTGCTCAAAGCGAATTTTTCATCTACACACAATTTCGAGGCGGTCAACGAAATCCCGTACCTCCTGATTTTGCCACTTTGTCTTATTTTACTGATTGGCTTGCTGATATTTTTCTTTGGCAAACGCAAACAGGTGCTCGAAAATTCTCTGAGCGAGAACCGCAAGCCAAAAGATGGTTTCAGTCTTTCCAAATTAGTGCCCTCCTGGCTGCAAAACTTCCCGGTGAATGAAAAACGATTGAAAAAAGGAACTGTTTTTGGCAACTATTTCCGCAATTTGCTCAATATTCACATTCAGCCGATTCGGATCGTCCTTATTGTTCTGGTTGTCGCCGTGCTTACGATCGTCATGTTCGGATGGATGAAATTGCGCATGCCCTCTTTTTTTGCGGTAGATTTGATTGGCAACCCGCCCAATACCTGGGATCTCTATTTCATGACGATTGGCGACCCGCTAACCATGGCGCTTATCATCGCAAACCTTTTCCTTTTTATGATTAGCGACCTGCAACCGCAAAGTGCTTTTGGACAATTGGCGGTCAAAAGGCTCGGTTCACGAAAACAAAGCTGGCTGGCGCACATTCTCTTCCTCTTTTTATCCGCAATTGCCTATAGCCTGATTGTCTTTCTGACCATGCACCTGACCGGTCGGTTTTTGGGTTTGCCCTTCTCGAACCAATGGAGTGTCTATCGTAATTCTGCTGAGCACATTAACATTCCCGTTTTTCTGACCATTCCGAACACGCATTTCCAGGCATTTCTGGCTGTTTTTGGGATGTCGACGCTCGGTTTTTTTGCAATGAGCCTTTTGGTTCTGCTAATCAACACGCTCACGCAACGCCGTCTGATTGGATATTTGATGGTTGAAATTTTACTGATTGCCAGTTTGCCGCTCTCGTCAATTCTTTTGAATGTACCGGTTGTTTTGCAATATCTGCCGATTATTCGCAATTTGGTTATGCGTTTTTATCCCTTCGTTTTTCGCAATCTTGACCAAGCCTGGCATTCTGTCTATGCCTGGCTGATTTGGCTGGCGATTTTGATCCCTGTCACCTGGCTTGCCTATCGCAAACAAGATTATCTCAGCCACCCCGACTATGATTAGAGGAAATTGATTATGACAACCATATTATCCGCAATAAATATCAGTAAAGCTTTCAAAGGCAAGCAGGTTTTGGAAAATTTGGACTTTGATCTGGAAGAAAATCAAATTGTTGCCATTTGCGGCACAAACGGTAGTGGAAAATCGGTTTTTATGCGTATTCTCGCCGGTTTGGTTGTCCCCGATTCGGGAACAGTTACAGTCAACGGTATCCAGCTGGGCGGAAAAGTGGAATTTCCAAGCTCAACCGGGGTGCATTTTGACAATTCGGGTTTGCTTTTAACCGAAACCGCTAAGAACAACCTGCTTTTACTGGCGATGGTGAGCAACACGGTCAGCAAAGAGCGGGTTGAAGAAGTGATTCGCCTGGTTGGTTTGGATCCGAATGACAAACGCCTTGTACGCACATATTCCACCGGAATGCGCCAGCGTTTGGGCATCGCTCAGGCATTGATGGAAGACCCAAGCTTATTGATGTTGGACGAACCGACCACCGGACTGGATTTCGCCGGGCAAGATTGGTTCCACGAGCTGATTTGGCAATTACAAAAGGAAGGCAAAACCATTTTGATCACCAGCCATAGTAAAGAAGAGATTGCCAGCTTTTGCGACAAAGCTTACGAAATGGCTGGAGGGCAACTGGCGCTCATCAGTTGATAGGCGCCCCCAACCCCGGGCTTCCGGTCCTCTGTTCTCATTTGTAATATTCTGAATGGTGAAATCAAGAGTCTGTTTCTGAAATAGTTGCAAGACGACCGCACTAAACTATGTCAAAAAATGCCCCTCCTCGGTTGGTTTTATTGTCTAACTTTTTGGATGCAGGTCAATACAGGGACACAATTGTTTGGTTAGAGACAAGTGTCTTGGTCTACGTAAAGCCTTGATTGAGACTGATCAATTGACCAGTGTCCAACGCTGCATGGTGCATTTCTACCGTAATGTTTTCTCGATAGTACCCAGAGGTAAGGTCAAGTTGGAAGCAGCCATGCTCAAATCCATCCATGCTCAGGAAGTTGTAGAAACTTCGGCTTTTGAAACCCTAGTCTATATGGAAATCCGCAGAGAGTACTGGTGACGGATTAGATCGAACAATGCCATGGCACAATTGAACCGGGAGATCAGGCGCTGAACCAGGACGGTTGGCACATTCCCAGATAGCCAATCGGCATTGATGTTGGAGTGTGCCAGGCTGAGACACATGCAAGACTCGCTCGGGGGACAGAAGACATACTTGAACATGCAACATTTGGAGGATAACTTACTAAGTGTTTCCTAAATGTGCGAAAAATACTTTACATTACCTTCATTGCAAGCCAATTCTATGACTTTCGACCTGTAAACACAATATTTCGATGATCACTTAGGATGTACACCATTTTTTTGGCTCTGGAAATTGCCACATAAAAATCTTGAGACGTAAATCGCTTACTCAAATCAACTATTACACAATCAAACTCTAATCCTTTTGCCAATACAGTTCGTGTCGATAAGCGCTTGTAAAATCCGTGATTGTTTTGATCATGCCTAATAGCTGACATTGATTCCAGTAAATCTAATCCGGTTTCTTCACTCAAATCAATAGCACGCTTCATTTCAACAAAAGCTTCTCTGCGATACACATTGAAAAGAGGGTTTACTGTTACGTAATCAATAGCTTGTTTGATAAAGAATCTGTTTGAAGACCGGTTTAATTCTATTAAAATGTTACCAAGAGGTTTATGTTTTTGGATGCGCACAAAATCGAAGGATCCGTTTTCTAATCTTTTTATGTATGATTCAAGCTCTGTTGATACATGAGAAGCACACGATTGAAGAAAGTTGAGAAGATTTCTACATAAAAGTGTTCCATAAGATCTAGAGAATTCTTCTGCAAATTTATAAAGTAAATCTGACTTTTGTTTCTCATCGAACTGGAAAAAGCCACCCATTGATTGTGCAAAGCTCAACTGCTTATTTTCTAAGGCTGTTATGTATGCAACGGAAGAATGATTTCTTAACTCACTTATAAGCCTGTTGCCATTAAAATTCGTTGAAGGAAGCAGCTTTACGCATCCTTCAATATCCAAGAAGTTAATAGACTGATGTACTCCAGCAAGTGTTGGTTGTAAAGCATTTCGAACTTGGGAAATCCATTGCCCTAGGTCTAAATTGCTGGAAACCCAACGCCATGGTTGAGTTTCTATATCAACATTTGGAAATAGAAGTTTATCCATATCAATCAACTCCCCTGCCCATTGGAAAATTGCTTGCATCGGATCACCTAATACTCTAACAGGAAGGATTTTTGCAATCGAGCAAAAAATCTCATGTTGCTCTATCATGCAATCTTGGTATTCATCCACAATAAGCCCCGTAAAAGAATTACCTAGTATCTCTTGCGCCCATTTGTGAAGGAAGATTTTATTGGTGCCTTTATATAGTTGATTGTAATAAAGGGTGGAATGTTTTTTATCTAATGGATTTAAAGAAGGATCAATTTCGGATAAAACCGGGAAAGACCTACACCACAACATACAAAAACCAGCAATAGTAAAAATGGTATACTTTTTATTCGGAACATGATTCTTGACCATTCGTTTTCGAAGTGCATCAACTCCTGCATTTGTGTGAGTTAGGATTAACTGGGTCCCCTCAGACAATAATACTAACTGAGAAATCATTTCTGTTTTTCCATGGCCGGCAGGTGCTACTATCTTGCATGTTTGAAAAGAAAGTATTCTATTAATTTCTTCGGAATTCATTACTGAATAATCCAATCTATCAATTTTTGCAAAACCGTTTTTAGATTTGTCGAATCTTCAATCTGTGACCAATTGTCAAAGACAACATTTCCCATTTCCTCGCCAAGATCGATCCGTTTATACCAAGATTGTTTTTCTTTGGAGTTGGCTTTCGAGATTGTTCCTATATGCCTACGTTGGTCAGAAGTAAATCCGACTAATGAAAATTTACCTGTAACACTGATGTCCAAAACATCTTTTAGTTTTTCTGCAACCAAATGAAAGCCTTTATCATCTATTGGGATTTGCAACAATTCCTCAGCAACTTCATTTGGCACATCTTTAAAGATTTGTTCCTCAATCGAATTGCCAATTTCCCATGCAAAAGTTGGAATGTTCCATTTGTCAAATAATTCCTTTTCCATTATCTCATCTGCGTGCTTGTCAGAATCCATTAATATGCATACTTCATAACCAAAACTCGAAAATAGCTTCGCTACTTCTATGGTTTCATCTCCATTGCCAAGACAGTAAGAAACTCCTTCAGATGCCATTCTGAATTTATGGTTGAAGTCCAAGAAACTGTCTAAAGCCCGTATAAAACCAATCTCGGTCTTCCCTTTACATACGATTAATCGTCTACCGAGAAAGGCTTCAGGATTTTTTCGAACTTGGCTCTGAACAAACTCGTTTATAGTTATGTTCTCTGCCTTCATTGGAGTGAGAGTCGTTGTTCCAACGTGAGATCGCGCAATGAAAAGCTCATCGACATTACACTCACATACTGTGACAGGGGAATGTGTGGTCATAATAACTTGACCATTTGAAGGGATGCGTGTTCGTAATTTTCCTATGAGGGACCGCAGCCTATAAGGTTCTAAGCCTGCCTCAATTTCATCGATCAGCAGAACAGTCCCCTCATCAGTAACACCAATGTTTAACCCCATCGATACTAATCGTTGACTTCCTTTACCTCTAAGAAGAAAAGGAGTATCCTCATCAAATAATCCTACAGAGGAGTTTATTGAGGAACCATTAATAAACAAACGACTATTAATACGCCCTTTGAATCCTACCCCGTAGTCCTTCCCAATCGCAACCAGTTTATCAGAAATAGTATCAAGCTCTGAGAGGTCTGCATGATTAGACGCATCCCTAAGAGATGAGATCAAAGCCTCTTTTATCACACCCTTTGACTCTGCATACCGTTGCAACACTGAATATCTGTTCCAAGTAAAATCTTTTTCAGAGTTTTGGCCAATAACTCCTAATGAGAGCAATTGTCTATCCCTATTTGATATAGGCTTTGGTTCCTTCCGATTACAAACAACTTCCCAATGAGGCTCGAAGTCTGATTCAATCGACAGGCGTATTGTTATGCAATTTGTGTGGTCATCTATCGGTTCATCATTCTCATCCGAAAGAATTGGACCAGAACGTAAAAAGAGCCCAAACTTTTCTTGAGTTAGTAATGTTTTTGGAACTCCAATAAGAGATATTTCAATGATAATAGAGTCTGCCACGGCACACTCATAAAAATCGCTATCTGCTACTTGAAGAGACCAGCTTGGCCATAAAACCCACTCAATTGCTGACAACAAGGTGGTCTTGGTGCTATCACCAGAACCGACAATGCAAACTATATTTGAAGATTCAGAGAACGTTATGTCACAATTCTTAATTCCTCTAAAGTTATTGACTTTTAAGTTGGTAATTTTCATTGCATCCTCTCCTACCGATTCCCCTTAACACTAGGTTCTCTTTCAATTGCAAATCAATTATTTTCAATTCTACTTGTGTTGCTGGCTAACAGAATAAATTTAAGAGATTGATTTCTTTAGATAAACAAATCCATTCGAAATCGGACTATTGTTATCATTTTCCGTGACAATGGTTGTGAATATCTATTTATAAATAAATTATAAACCGAGGTAAATGACAAATCAATAACTTATTGATAAGTTAGCAAAAAAAGCTGACCTTTGTTTAAGTACCAGTACACCTCAATTTCGAGGTGCTAATTCAACAAACGAGGTCAGCATATGGAATTTTTCAACGGAGCAGTTAACATTCTCAAAATCTTAGTCATTGCCCTGGCCGCGGGTCTCTCCGTCTGGGGTGTTATCAACTTATTGGAAGGGTACGGCAACGATAACCCAGGTGCCAAAAGCCAGGGCATCAAACAGTTTTGGCCGGGGGTGATGTCGTCCTGATTGGCATCAAACTGATCTCTCTCCTGGCTGGTCTCTTCGGATAATCCCAATGCAAGGTCTTTTAGACAAGATCGAGCAGGCTATCCGTGAGTTCTTCATCGGGCTGATCGAAAGCAACCTGACGACCATGTTTGTGGATGTCAATGAAAAGACAGCACAATCGCCAAACAGATCGATCAAACTCCACAAGGCTGGAACGGCAATATCTTCAGCATGATCCGATCGCTCACCGAGACGGTGATCATCCCTATTGCAGGCATCATCATCACCTTCGTACTTTGTTACGAGCTGATCATCATGATCACCGAAAAGAACAACCTGCATGACGGGGTCAGCTTCAGTTTCTTCAAGTATTTCCTCAAGATGTGGGTGGCCGTCTTCCTGGTGACCCATACCTTCGATATACATATATTCATCTAAGCGTACACTAACCGAATGCGTCATCCCTATGCCTAAAAAAATCAGGATAGATAGTTAAGGATTTGCCAACTTGATTATTATTCTAGTTCTTACAGGTTGTTAATTATATTTACCCAAGAAGTTATTACTCATAACATTCTAGAAGCAGGAGATCACAAAACAGGGTTGGACTTTATGGGAATCTAATAAGTAGCAAACGCTTTGAAGATGAAAGTGGAATATCGGATAGTTTTTTGTCCAAGTAGTCATCTGTATGTGATGTAACATATAAACCTGTACTATCCTCCTTGGTAACAAAAACACTATGTGATCCAATCCAAGTACCATCCGAACCCAGTATTTGCAATTGAATCACATCTCCAGGAGCCAACATAATAGCAGCAGTCGAATAACTACTCGTCCAGCCTAAGTTTTGAGCATAACTATTGTTATAGGTAAAGTACCACTTGAAATGATCTACGACCGTCCAACCAGTTGACCACTCAAAATACCTGCCATCACCCAAACAAAATATTGTAGGGTCAGGATTTGGAATCATATACCACTCAGAATATGTATTTTCCGAACGGCAGCCATCACCGTCACCACTCATTCCAAAACCACCACGCTTTACTATTTGACTGACAAAATTTTGACAATCAGATGTGAATGCGGGGTAAGAAGAGTTGTAATTATCATAATAATCCCTCGCATACTGGATAGCAAGCGAACGAGAGTAACTGAAGGTTTGATTTTTGTCATCTGAAAAAGACTGTGGCTCAACATATGATTCTGCTGGGGGATCTGGAGGCCCTGGAACGTAATCATCATATAAGATTTGAATCACAGTTTCTATACAATACGCTTCTAAAGCCTCAAGATCGTACTGGTCTTTGACAAAGTCTGTTCCTACTTTTGAGAGCTCCATAACTCCGCCCCACAATATGCTATTCAGGAATTGAGCATACTCTTCAGATTCAGGTTCTAGAGATATTCTTTTTTCTAGAAGATATCTTTCGACAATAAGCTCCCCGTCTGAAATCAATTTGTCTTGGCCAGCTGCAGACTCACTTAGGAAAATAATCGAAAGACAGCAAATAAGTATAAGGACAATTGATTTTACAGGTTTCATTTTTTCTCCTTTTTGATTATCCATTTAATGTTTCCGAAGAAAAGATTGTTTCTTATTATATAAACGGTCTAAGGCGATGAAATGTTTCATTTTTTTCATTTTCGAAACGGTGTCAGTTATAAATTTAAAGTTTTTTCAATCTTCAGTCTTAGCAAAATCCAGCTGACCGTTGTTTAAGTAATAGCGCACTCAATTTCGAGGTGCTAATTCAACAAGCGAGGTCAGCATATGGAATTTTTCAACGAAGCAGTCAACATTCTCAAAATCTTAGTCATTGCCCTGGGAGCGGGTCTCTCCGTCTGGGGTGTTATCAACTTACTGGAAGGGTACGGCAACGATAACCCAGGCGCCAAAAGCCAGGGCATCAAACAGCTCATGGCCGGGGGTGGTGTCGTCCTGATCGGCATCAAACTGATCCCCCTCCTGGCTGGTCTCTTCGGATAACTCCCGATGCAAGGTCTTTTAGACAAGATCGAGCAGGCTATCCGTGAGTTCTTCATCGGTTTGATCGAAAGCAACCTGACGACCATGTTTGTGGATGTCAATGAAAAGACAGCCACGATCGCCGAACAAATTGGGCAGACACCCCAAGGCTGGAATGGCAATATCTTCAGCATGATCCGCTCGCTCTCTGAGACAGTAATCATCCCCATTGCAGGCATGGTAATCACCTTCGTGCTTTGCTACGAGCTGATCACCATGATCACTGAGAAGAACAATCTGCACGACGGGGACAGCTTCAGTTTCTTCAAGTACTTCCTCAAGATGTGGGTAGCAGTCTTTCTGGTAACACGCACCTTCGATATAACCATGGCGATTTTTGATGTTGCCCAACATGTGGTCAACGCAGCTTCAGCTTTGATCAGAGGCAGTGCCTATATCGATATCAACACTGTCCTGGCGAGCATGCTTGCCGGACTACAGGATAAAGGCATTGCCGAATTAGCTGCTTTGTCCATGGAGACATTGCTCGTGGGAAATGCCATGAAGCTGCTCTCCGTTCTGATAACGGTGATCCTCTATGGTCGCATGATCGAAATCTTTCTAACTTGTTCAGTTGCTCCAATCCCCTTTGCCACTCTGGCTAACCGGGAATGGGGTCAGATGGGTAACAACTACCTACGCAACCTGGCAGCCCTGGGTTTTCAGGGCTTTTTCATGATGGTCTGTGTGGCCATCTACACCGTGCTGGTACAAAGCATCATTCTTACCGAGAACATCCATGCCAGCATCTTTCAAATAGCTGCCTATACTCTGCTCCTCTGTTTCTCTTTGTTCAAGACCGGGAGCTTGTCCAAATCGATTTTCAACGCCCATTAGGAGAAAGGAGTCCCCTCTTGGCTTATGTCAGTGTGCCCAAAGACCTCAACCGGGTCAAAACCAAATTAGCGCTCAACCTCACCCGCCGACAACTAATCTGCTTCTCGGCAGCCGGACTGACCGGAGTTCCCCTATACCTGTTCACCCGCTCGACCCTGGGAAACGATCTGGCCGCCCTGCTGATGGTGATGGTGATGCTGCCACTGTTCGCCTTCGCCTTATATGAAAAGGACGGCATGCCTCTGGAGGCTTTCATCGGCAACTTTATCCGTGTGCGTTTCCTCTACCCCCGCATCCGACCCTATCAAACCGATAACTTCTACCGCCTCCTCCAATCCGAACTCAACCTGAGAAAGGAGCTGCTTGCCCGTGCAAAGAAAAAAGCAAAAATCAGAAGTTAATCCGATACCTGTCAAGCGGCAAACACATAATAAACCGCAGCAGCTAATCCCCAAAACAGCGCAAAAGACGCTGGCCTATAAGCTGATCTATCCGGATGGGATCTGTCAGGTGAACGAACGCTTCTATTCCAAAGCGATCCAGTATCAGGATATCAACTATCAGCTCGCCCTGGAAGAAGACAAACGCGCCATCTTTGATAAATACTGCGAACTGCTCAACTACTTCGACAGCTCAATCAAAGTACAACTCTGCTTCTACAATCATTCCGGCCGTATCGAAGACTATCAAACTTCGATCGATATTGATGAGCAAGCAGATGCTTTCAACGCTATCCGCCGTGAATACGCCGAGATGCTCAGCTCCCAACTGGCTAAAGGCAATAACGGGCTGGTCAAAAGCAAGTACCTGGTCTTCGGCATTGAAGCGGATTCCTACAAAACTGCCAAAGTGCGCCTGGAGCGTATCGAACTGGACCTCTTTGGTCAATTGCGCGGGCTGGGCGCGATTGCCCAAAGTCTGAACGGGGCAGAACGCCTGCGAGTGATGCACGACCTGCTGAATGAAAGTCAGGAGAAATTTCATTTCGACTGGAAACAGCTCAAAGCCAGCGGATTGGGAACCAAGGACTTCATCGCGCCCAACGGCTTTGACTTTCACGAAAGCAACAGCTTCCGCATGAGTGGAAAATACGCCCAGGTCTCCTATCTGCAAATCCTTGCACCGGAGCTCTCCGATGAGCTGCTCAAGAATTTCCTCATACTTGAAAACGATCTGGCAGTCACGCTACATATTCAAAGCATTCAACAGACTGAAGCGATCAAGCTGATCAAACGCAAGATCACTGACCTGGACAAGATGAAAATCGAAGAACAGAAGAAAGCCATCCGTTCGGGTTATGACATGGACATTCTTCCCAGCGACCTGGTCACCTACGGTGCTGAAGCCAAGACGCTCTTGGAATCCCTGCAAAGTCGCAATGAACGCCTCTTTCTGGTGACCTTCCTGCTGATGAATATGGCTAACTCTAAAAGTAAGTTGGAGAATGACTTTTATCAGGCGGCCGGGATCGCCCAGTCCGCCAATTGTAGTCTGCGTCCCTTGAATTTTCAACAAGAGCGGGGGTTGACCGCCATTCTGCCATTAGGCATCAACCCAGTGCCGATTGAAAGGGCACTGACTACCTCTGCCACCGCCATCTTTGTGCCTTTCACCACCCAGGAACTCTTTCAACCCGCTCCGGCCTTGTACTACGGTCTGAACGCTCTCTCGAACAATCTGCTGATGGCAGACCGCAGGAAGCTCAAGACCCCAAACGGTCTGATCATTGGCACACCGGGCTCTGGCAAGTCCTTTGCTGCCAAGCGGGAGATCACCAACGCTTTTCTGGTGACCGAGGATGAGATCGTCATCACCGATCCGGAAAGTGAATACGCTCCCTTAGTCAACGCCCTGCAAGGCGCGGTGGTGCGCATCTCAATCAATTCCAGTCAATACATCAATCCACTCGACCTCAACCTGGACTACAGCGAGGAAGAAGACCCGGTCGCGCTCAAGATGGACTTCATCTTTTCCTTCATGGAGCTGGCAGCTGGCAGGAAGAGTGGGCTCAAGCCGGAAGAAAAATCTGTGCTAGACCGCTGTGTTCAGCTGATCTATCAACCCTACCTGCAGGACCCCAAACCAGCGAATCTGCCCACCCTGGAAGATCTCTATGCGCGTCTCCTGGAGATTGATGAGCCTAGTGCTCGTTACCTGGCAACCGTACTGGAAATCTATGTAACCGGCTCTTACAAGGTCTTCAATCATCATACCAACGTGAATACCGATAACCGCCTGATCTGTTTCGATATCCGTGAACTTGGCAAACAGCTCAAAAAGCTGGGCATGTTGGTGATCCAGGACCAGGTCTGGAATCGGGTCACCAGGAACCGGGCAGCCAAGAAGACCACCTGGTTCTATCAGGATGAGTTTCATCTGATGCTCAAGGAAGAACAAACCGCTGCCTATTCGGTTGAAATCTGGAAACGCTTCCGCAAGTGGGGCGGTATTCCAACGGCTATCACCCAAAACGTCAAGGACCTGCTGGCTTCCCGCGAAATTGAGAACATCCTGGATAACTCTGACTTCATCTACATGCTCAATCAGGCCAGTGGTGATCAGGAGATCCTGGCCAAGCATCTCAACATATCTAAAGACCAACTCTCTTATGTCACTCACAGTGGTGAGGGACAAGGCTTGCTCTTTTATGGCAATACCATCATCCCCTTCAGTGACCACTTCCCCAAAGAAACGCAGCTCTATCAGATCATGACCACCAAACCGGATGAGGTCTAAAAGGAGCTTCGCATGAGCAGAAAATCAAGATTGAGAAGTAAAGAAAATTATCAATACCAACCAAAAGAGGAAGGAACGGTGCGGAACCAAATTCTTGCGGGTGATCAACCATCTGTGGAGGCGCCTCCCAAAGCTGTTCATGATGCAAGCGTCCCTAATCAAACAACTTTGGCAGAACAAGCGTCACAGATGGCAGTAAAAGATAAAGCCCCAACCAGACAGAGAGCCTATCGAAAACTCAGCCATACTTTTGTGGTTGAGCAGCCCAAGGTAGTCGTTTTGCGACAAGAGGAACAAATCCAGGATGCTAAGCACAAAGTTATCAAATTGCGTTTTGAAAGTCAATTGGATTCGCCTGTTTCCTCCTTGCAATTCGGGAAACCAGTCAAGGTGGCAAAGCTTAAGAAGCCAAAGAATCTGAGCATTGCTCCTGCCCTCTGGCTCAGAACCCGCCTGCAGGAAGAGACCAAAAATACTGAAGATCAGAACTCCGGGACTGACGCGCTTCAGGCAGGTGAAAGATCTGCTTATTTGCTGCAATCCCGAATGCGCCTGCTCCAGACCAAATCAAGCAAACTGTCTGTAACATCCATGCGGCAATTGCAAGCCCGCAGCCTACGTCAGCAAGCCGAAGCCTTCGCAACAGATAATCTCAAAGCCAGCCCTGTCAGAAATCCAGTGCTGCGTTATATCCAAAAGCAACGCATCAAGCGTGAGTACATTCGCAGCTACAGAGCCGCAATGAGTCTACATTCTGCATCCACTCGCCAAAGAACAGCTCGGGTAGCCAATAAGCTCTTCAGCAAGGTTGTGCAGGTCGTCAAGAGCCGGGCGGCTTTATACGCCTCGATTGCTTTAGTCCTCTTGCTCCTGGCTGGCTCACTGGCTTCCTTTGCCGTTTCTGCTACAACCGTGATGGGCGGCAATATCATCGGGGGGCTGGTGGAGAGTTTACGCGGTTCCGAGGGCATGGTCGAGGTCGCCCGTTCCCAACTGGGTCAGGTTGGGGGTGAACCCTATTGGTCCTGGTATGGCTTCCCCAGCCGGGTGGAATGGTGCGCGATTTTTGTCTCCTGGGTGGCCGATCAGAACGGTTTTATCGCCGATGGGCGCTTTCCCAAATTTGCCGGATGCAGCGTTGGAGAAAGCTGGTTTCGTTCAGCAGACGCCTGGCAGGAGCGGGGCTATCAGCCTTCTCCTGGGGAAATAATCTTCTTTGACTGGAACGGTGACGGAGTTCCCGATCACGTCGGCATCGTCGAAAGCAGTGACAGCAGCACAGTCTACACCATCGAAGGCAATTGGGCGGACAGCGTGCATACCGATGCCTATCCAATTAACAGTTCCCAAATCTACGGGTATGGCACCCCTAACTATTTTGACTAAGGAGAAAACCATGAACCTGAACCAACTCAGAAAAGAAAAAGAACAAATCCAAAAAAGAATCCAGAGTCTGCAGGAAAAATTGACAGACCTGGAAAGCAAAGAAACCGAAATGGAGAACAGTGAAATCCTCAAGACGGTACGCTCCCTGAAGCTGAAACCCTCTCAACTGGACGAGCTGCTTGTCCGTCTCAAGCGCAATCCCTTTACCGAAATCCACAACATTCCAACCTGGGAGCCTGAAGAAGATGAAGATCAATAAAATCCGCTTATTTGTCCTTGCCATTTGCACATTTATCTCGGCATTTACTCTTAGCAGGGCCCAGGCAGCCACAGCCTACCCGCTAAAAATATCAGCGGCACAACGCCTCACTCCCGCTCCTCCCACAGATGCCAAGGGCAGTCTGGTTGCAGAGATACCCCCAGGGTCTGCTTTAATGAGCGAATACACGATTGTGCGCCTGCCCATGGGTGGTGGAGCAACGCCCGTTTCCACAGAAGAACCCACAGTCGAAGCGACCCCCAGACCACGCACAGATACCGACCTGCAACCGCCACTCCTGATCACAGCAATTCCGCCCCAGAAAGAGTTCTACATTATCAAGACCCGCAATGATAAGGTCTTCTATCTGATCATTGACCACACCAAGGTTAGTGACAATGTTTATCTGGTAACCGAAGTGGATGAGGCTGACCTGCTCAATTTCGTGGAAAGTACCCAGATGCCTGCTTTGCTCCCGTTCCTGCCACAAGCTACACCGGTGTCACCCACAATTGCACCTGATAACTCGAGCACCCAAGCTCCCACTGCATCAGATAAGCCTTTTTGGGGAAACCTTCAGCCTGCCATGATCATCGTTGGGGTGGTCTTGCTCCTGCTGGCTGGCGCTGCCCTCTTCTACTGGAAGGTGGTCAAGCCCAAAGACAAACTGCCTGCAGAAGCCGATTTTTATACCGA
Organism: Brevefilum fermentans; assembly: GCF_900184705.1. Classification (NCBI taxonomy): domain Bacteria; kingdom Bacillati; phylum Chloroflexota; class Anaerolineae; order Anaerolineales; family Anaerolineaceae; genus Candidatus Brevifilum; species Candidatus Brevifilum fermentans. The sequence goes on from NZ_LT859958.1 coordinate 1,047,004, forward strand.
CGAATACCTCGAAGACAGTTCCAGCAAAGTCAATGCCTGGAAAGAAAGTGAAGGAGAAGAATGAATCTCAAAGAATTGATTTTTGATTTGATCGGGGTGGTAGTGACCAGTGAGAACATCGCTGAAATCCGCCTTGACCCACGTGCCTTCGTTGAAACCGAAGAACAAGCCCAGGACTTGGAAGAGCTGCTCTTCCTGCTGGAAAAAAGCGAAGAAAGTGAGGATGCTGTATGAACCCTGCTGAAGAAACACGCTATATCGCCGCTTATGCCCGCATCATTGGGGTGCAGGAGGCAGTTGTTACCGAATACGCCCAACGCAAGGGTATAGCCGCCTTGGTAGATAATGCTTATCAATTGCTGGAAACACCGGAACAGCTCGCCAAACACCAGGCGTTTCTCGATCTCTATCGTATGAGCAGTTCCCTGACCCGCGAAAAGCCGATCCTCAGCTCACCCAGTATCGCGGCAGGTTACATGCACTCTGTGATCGATCAGGTGCATGACAAGGAGTCTCTGGTGGTGGCTTTTCTGAACACCAAGAACCGGGTGATCGACTATGAACAGGTTTCAATTGGCACGATCAACTCTTCGGTAATCCATCCCCGGGAAGTCTTTCGCAATGCCATTCTCAACAAAGCCGTTTCAGTACTGCTCTGTCACAACCATCCCTCGGGAAACCTTACTCCAAGTCCGGAAGACCTGGCGGTGACTAAATCACTCAAAGAAGCCGGGGAAATGCTGGGTATCCCAGTGGTGGATCACATCATTATTACCGGACTCAATCGTCAGGATGTCTACTCCTTTCGCGCCCAGGGCGTTCTGGAAGCGCATGGCCATTACCAGACAGAGAGTACGCTGGCTGAAAAGAAGCCTGCCTATGATTCCAAAGACAAAGCCCTGGATGAGATCACTGCACGACTGGAGGAAGGCATCAAGGAAATCTTCAGCAGTGGCAAGTATGCCGACTACCTGAAGGTGATGTCCCGTTTTCATCGCTACAGTCTCAACAACACGCTCCTGATCGCTATGCAGAACCCGGAAGCTTCGCTGGTTGCCGGATACCACGCCTGGCAAAAGAAATTCGAAAGGCATGTTTGCAAAGGTGAACAGGCAATCCGTATCATCGCCCCGGCTCCGGAGAGGCGCCTGGTCCAAAAGGAAAAGCTCGATCCGGTCTCCCAGCAACCCATACTGGACAAGGATGGTCAGCCAATCATGGAGGAGACAGAGATCAACGTGCCCAGGTTCAAGGTGGTGCCAGTCTTTGATGTTTCACAGACCGAGGGCAAGGAACTGCCCAGTCTTTCCAAGGCTTTGGATAAACCGGTGCAAGCCTATGAACTGCTCTTCAATGCCCTGAAAAACGCTTCTCCCGTTCCAATTGCTTTTGAAAATATGAAGGCGACCAAGGACGGTTACTACCATCTCAAGGATAAGCGCATTGCCCTGCGCAAGGGGATGAGTGAATCCCAAACCCTCGCCTCTGCTGTACATGAGATCGCCCACGCCAAATTACATGATCGCGACCCTCAGGCCCGGGGTGCCCAAGCAGGTGAAAAAGGAAAAGATCCCCGCACCCAGGAAGTGGAGGCAGAAAGCATCGCTTATGCTGTCTGTCAGTATTATGGCATTGAGACCGGAGAAAACAGTTTTGGCTATGTCGCCGGTTGGAGCGGAGACAAGGAACTATCGGAGCTGAAAGCCTCACTCAAGACTATCCGCGATACCGCTTCAGACCTGATCGATTCAATTGACGCAAAGATGCTTGAATTGAAAAACGAACTTGATAAGGAACCAGCCCAAACCAAAGAAACTGCCCGGAAGACCGTCAAGGGCAAAGCCGTTGCACTGGCAGAAGAACTGCAGGCATATGGCTTTGAGACAGCTCCCATCACACAAACAGGTATTGAAGGACAAGGTTTGCGCCCCTGGTTGCGTGCTCTGGTACAGGAGGATGCTTCCCCCTATACCAGTTTTGCCAGTGTCTTGTTGAAAGACCTGAATGAAATCGACCAAAACCGAGCCACTTACATGCTTGAAAACGGGGAACGTTTATCCCTTCTGCGTGAAGGCGAAGGTATTCAATACCAGCTTCAGGATCCCGCTCAAAATCTGCTTGCAGAGGGTTTGCTGGCCGAACCCGAGTTGTTGCTGGATGCAGCCAAAGACCAAGTTCTTAGCCAAAGTGGAAGATCAGAAATCCAAACTGAGAGGATCTCTGAACGAGAGCTTGAAGCACTGAGCATTTTAGGAGCAAGTGAACCTCAGGTGACCTTTACCCGTAGTGAACTCGACGATATCCCTTCTGGCATGAGCCTGCCTCTTTCTCAAGCCAATCGTCTCATGGAAAGGTTGGATCAAAGGCAGGCGATCGACCGGCAAAGGTCCGATTACGCGGGTCCCCTCACCTATAGCACAGACTTCCGCATCGAATACATCAAGGAAGGTATTCCTGCCGCATACACAGGCAAACAGGAAATTGGTGCAGGGGAAGGCAGTCTCTCTCACCACATGCAGCTGACCGTACAGGAGGCTCTATCAGATCGCATCTGGCGCAATTACCTCAACGAAATGGGCGAAACGCAGTTGCAAGCCGATCCCAATGCCTTAGAGGATGTACGTAATAGACTCTTACCCTATTTCAATCAGCATCAAGCCCTGACCTTCCTCAAGGAACGAACGGAAGGCTATCAGGCCGGGCTGGCAAGCGTTGCTGAGGAAAAGAGGGAAGCCTTGACGGCTTACTATGCGGACGTATCTTCTTATGTCCAAGAGAGCAGGCTACAAATGAACCTGAGCGCTAATCCGCAAAGTCCTGACTTCCCTCAGTTGGATGCTTACATCAATGAGCATGCCAGCGAAAAGGACCTTGACCATGACGGGTCTCCAGAAAGAGTGGATATTGATGGTCAGGACAGTCGGGTTCAAGTGACCCACCACTTGGACAAGCGGGATGGGCTCACCGAAAAGCAATCGATCCGTGAACGCTTACGTGGGACGAAGGCATCTAAACAAGAAAACCCAGACAAAGAAGAAAATTTTCAGGAGCTTGAAATTAGCTAGTGCGTTGTATCAGAACTGAATTGAAAAGCCACCTAATTCTAAGGTGGCTTCTTTCTGGTTGGTTAGATTTGTTGAGAAGTTTTTTACTTGAGAAGACCCGATCCGTCTTACACCAGAGGTGGAATTTCGTATGAAGAAGCAAGACGCAGTTCTAAATTTTCCATCCGCGCTTCCGATGGTTCCAAATATTCTGGGCACTTCACAAATGGTTCGCCTAATTCTACATAATCCTTATCAACAGGAACATAGAACGATTCAATAAAACCTATAGAACCAGCCCTGAACAGAAGGTAATCCGTACGATATTCGTAATTGTCCCCAAGCTTTTCTGCACAGTTAGTCAATAACCAAATCAATTATTGATTTTGTGGATAGGTTTTCATTCACAAGTGAATTCGCTCAGGCTCGAAAACGTAAGTGATGCTTGACCAATGAGTTGTACAGAAATTATTCCTTATCCATGTGCTGATAGTTTTGATGATAAAAATTTAATCTACATAATAACAGTTCCAAAACTTTTATTATATGGTCGTCCCTTGGAATTTTGTACATTGGATAATCACTGAGCCAAAGCCACTGGTTGAAAATTTGGAAGCTAGTATCAACAGAACTGTAATTGAAAAACTCAGCAACAGATTCTAAATTCATCTTGGGGTTGATTTAGATTTGCCTCAATATTATCTAAATATAGCTTTGCTTAAAGATCAGCGATTAATTTAACGCCAATTTAATGTCCGATATTGTATGCTTTCTATATAGATGTAGTCAACTGTTTAATCGAAAAGGCAGCATTAATAAGTATACTAATTATTGGCGATCTACTAGACATTAGCTGAATTCCAGGATTTTAGTTTATTCTTCAGAAAGATTGAATGCTTGTCACAAAGCTGCAATAGAGAGAAGGAAGAAATCGTCAATCGTAGCGAAGAATAAATCTTGTCTTATTAACAGGAAAAGGAGAAAGAATATTGAGGCAGATATTGTTATTACTAGTATTGGTAGTTCCATCTTTCGTCACATCTACCACATTTATCAATTTAGCTATGGTACGTTGACAAATAAAGGATGTTTTTTTTCATCATAGCGTCTTTCAAACAAAACATCGAAGCAAATAGATTAATAACAATATTCTAAAGGAGAGTGTAATGAATATAAAAAAATATTTTCAAGTAACGATTCTAATTTCCTGTATCTTGCTTGCAACATTCTTAAGAACTAGTGTCACCAACGCAAATTCAATTACAGGAAACGAAGATGACCTCCAATCAATCCAAAGTGTCATTGACAAGTTATTCCAGACCCGTCTTAATGCTCAAGTAAAAATGACTTTAAGCGACTATTCAAGCATTGCTGATTTAGATAATCCAAAGAGCCAGGAGTGGCTGACTAAAGAAGAGAGGCATGACTCTACACTAATTCAAATTGGTAATGCTTATGGTTATGAATACGGAAATTACAAATATAGCCTCGAATTTAATAAAATAAATGTTAACGGACACCAAGCCGATGTTGAATTGTTTGAAAACAGTTTGATAGAATTCTTGGACACTCCAAACGATCCATTGGTGACTTCAAATTTACTTCACACGATAAGACTAACAAAGTCTAATTTGGGTTGGTTAATCTACGATGATCGATACGAGGATGTGATACATCTGACCATAGGAGAACAAAGTAATGCCACTATCCTCAATAATATTCAGAGAAACATTGAAGCATCTTCAATAAAGAATGAAGAGATGACACCAACAGGTGATCGGAATGAAATAAACTATACTTACAACAGTTCAAATGCTGTAAACTATGCAATGGGTTGGGCCATAAGTTACAATCCTGCATATGCTATTATGACAGGATTAGGAGGCGATTGCGCCAACTTCGTATCGCAAGCTATTTTTGCTGGGACCAATGGTTCAATGTCTCCGGTTCCAGTACCACCGAGTAAGATGCCTGAGTTTGACCAACAATGGTATCGATACTCTGCATATAACCTCTATTATGGTTCTGGAGCATGGGTAAGGGTTGGAGGGCAGAGCGGTCAGAGTGGATTGATGACATTTCTGACAAGCAATACAGGTTCTGGACCATATGGAAGTTACGCCGGTAGATGCTCAGCGTTTGATGGTGATCCTGTATTCTTCTATGATTCTTCGCGGGGTTGGTACCACACAGTAATAATAACCGGGCTTTCTGGTGACTGTACCAATCTGAACAATTACTATGTGAATGGCCACACGCCAGACCAAAGTAGGGTACGTCTTTCTTATTATAGCGCATCGACGATTCAATTCATTAATATCGTCAGTTACCGGTAGATAAAGTTATAGTCGCATGAACGGAAGATAATAAAGTAATTGGTAGGGTTAGTCTATCATGCCACTTTATGATGGACAAGCCCTACCACTATTATATCTTTCTAAAAAACTACTGCTATATTTCAATCAGAAAGGATCAATAGTTTACAGAATGAGAGGATCTAAATGGTTTGGAAGAATTTGTTTGTAGGATTGCTTATTTCTGCCCTCGTTTCATGTCAGCCCATAGTACCAAGCAACCCTATGGTATCAACCTCAACTGTTCAACCCCGAGTGACCAATCCAGACACAAGTTCAACGGATTACCGAATCTTCATTGACCATATGTCCGTAAAAGATCTGTTTGAGGGCGCAGTGATGATTGGTAAGTATGACGCCTTACAATATTATGGATCACCCAAGGAAGCTTATTCATTCCTTTGCTGCCGCATGGCTGAATCTTTGGAGGTGGAAGAATATTCTCGGCACGCAGATTGGATTTCACACTTTGAATTAGATATGTTAACCCCACTTTCGCTCGAGCCTTATTCTCCACTTAGGTTGAACGATGCGGATATAGAGAATGGTAATTTGGTGTTCTTGCGTCAGGCGAGAGCATACCAAACGCAAGATGCACTGCTCGCAATTGAAAATGGAAAGTCATATTTTAATTACCTGATTCTTTCTCATACGAAAGATGGATGGCGAATCGCTGAAATTAATTCTGCTTACCCGACTGAAAATCTTTTAGGAAATTGGTCATCGGACGCAACGGCAACAGCCCAGATGCCGAGTTCCAACGCGTATCTGGAGACTATTGCGAGCCATCCGGACACCTACTTAAGTCTTGCGAGGGTTTCTGGATTACTGACCCGTGTAGATTTACGGTTGCGAGGAATTATAAATAAAACAGTTTTGCCAGATGACGTTTTTGAAGAGAACCTGAACTATATTCTAGATAAATTAAATCAACCACAGAGGGTGATCGTAGAACAACTTTTACCACTTCCCTTCACGGATAACGAATCGTCGATGACAAGTATAGACCTCCAGCAACATCGTATTGTAGTTGAAGCTAGATTAAGGGTGAATGATGATCCAGTGGTGTTGTTTTTTACTTTGGAACGTTTGAAAGATGGGCTGCAGATTTCCAGAATAACTACAGATTATCCTTAAACTCCATGATATCAAATCAAATGACCATAAACGGTAATTGTGATCAAGAATTCGTTCCATAGCTTATGAAAGCCGATTGTCAAGATTTATTTTGAATAGGAGATTATGACATACATACAAACGTAATCCCTGACCAGACTGTATTAAGCAGGTGTTTTTGCCTTGTGCGACATTAACTTAGCAATGGATGAAGGCGCTTGTGGGCTCTTTGGTCCGAATGGAGTTGGGAAAACTATCCTGATTGGCATCTTGGCTGGTCTCATTCAACTGACAGCTGGTCGGGCTATATTATGTGGTTTTGACACCAAGCGTCCAGCACGCGAAGTCAGAAATAGCATTAGGCGCATTCCGTAGGATTTTCTTTGGCTATATCCGGAATTCTCTGCTTACGAATTCCTGGACTTTTGGGCACTGCTTTCCGGTATTGACCTCTCTACCCAGACGATCATGAAGCAGTTAGAGGAGGTCAACTTGGCGTACATGGATAATAAGCAGATTAAGTCTTTTTCCGGTGGAATGAAACAGCGCCTAGTGGTTGCTCAAGCCTTGGCACATGACCAAACAGTGCGGTTCGCAGATGAACTTCCCTCAGGATTGGATCCAGAAGAACGGGTACGTTTCAGGAATATGATTTCAAACCAGGGTAGTAAACGCTATGACTGCTAATCCTGAAATATCGGATTTCCCTCAGCTGTCCAGCTTCGTCAAAAAAACTGCCGAAATGGCCCTCGACCAAGATGGCACCAGAAAGAGTGGATATTGACTGCCAGGACGGTAGGGTTAGGGTGACGCATCACCTGGACAAGCGGGATGGGGTTACCGAGAAGCAATCCATACGGGAAAGACTGCGTGAAACAAAGGCATCTAAGCAAGAAAACCCCGCTGAAAAGGAAAACTTTCAGGAGGTGGAAATAAGTTAGCGCTTTATATCAGATATGAATTGAAAAGCCACTTTAAATACTCAGTGGCTTTTTTCTAGGAGGCAGAGTTTGAAAGAAAATTTCTTACTTCAAAAGACCCGTTCCCTCATACACGAGAGGCGGTATTTCGTTTGAAGAAGCAAGGCGCAGTTCTAAATTTTCTGTTCGGGTTTCCGATATTTCCATATCTTCTGGACCTTTCACAAAAGGTTCAATTAACTCTACGTAATCGTTTCCAATAGGCACATAGAACGATTCAATCAAACCTGTAGAACCTACTCTGAACAGAATATATGCCGTACGATATTCGTTATGGTCTCCAAGCTTTTCTGCGCAATTAGTAACTAACCAAATTATATTTTTTATCTTGTGGATAGGCTTCCATTCACAAGTGAATTCGCTTTGGCTTGAAAATTTAAGGGAAGCTTGACCAATGAGTTGTTCTGTTTCTTTCCAGTTTTCAGTATCATTGTAATGATCGAAGCTATTGGCCTTATAAGGTTCTTTCAACGAAATCCAACCGCCATATTTTTCAACAAGTGCCATAACTTTTCGCTCTTGAGCATCTCCCAGGAGAAAGGTCGCTAAAATAACAAGAGTGATGGGTATAACTATCCATGGAAAAACTCGTTTAGCTGACATTAGTTGTTATATCCTGTGATATTCAATGCAAAGAAATTCGATGGTGAAAAGTATGCAAGGTTGTAAGAACCGAATGGTGAATGGCTTGCCACTTGGATTTTTGTATAGTCATGACAGCTACCAGTGAGTGCTGTAACTAAAACTGCATGTCTCCATCCCCCTGATGTATACTGCATGACAACAACATCGCCACCACTAAGATAGCATAGGTATGACCCAGAGCTATAGCCAATCGGACCTCTTCCGGTGTTAGATGTGAGAAAGCTATAGAAACCACCAACATTAATCCAGGGAAACGAACCTGACTTCGTGTAAGAATCAAAATACCACTTATTGTAGTAATCATTGGGAGTGGACATTACTTGGTTAGTGCCAGCATAAACGGCTTGAGAAACAAAATTTGTACAATCTTGGGATTCCTGCCAGAAACTTGGATTTACCCCATTTTTCCAAGTATTTGCATAATTTACAGCAGCTGTTCTGTTGTATGTGAGATTAATAAAATTAGATGGGGGTGCCGTGTAATCCTGTGGGGGAAAAATCTCAACTTCCCTCTTTTGATTAACAATGTTTCCTTCAATGGTTGAGAATATCTCATCCTCTGATCGGCCTTCAATTTGAAAGGTAAAAGCATCCTGGTAATTATCATTTATTATCCTCCAGCCGGTACCATCATCGATAAGTAGCATTTTGTGGCTTATCTCAGACAATTCAACAGGTAATATTGTCGGATCCTTGAAAGTAACTAGCCCATTCTCATTCAAGAAAACGGTAGCTGAGCTTCCATCTATACTTATCTCAGAAAAGGAAAGGTCAATCTCATATTCTTCATATGGAAGATAAAAGCTTGAATTGATTTTTCCAATTGTTTTTGACCGTAATCCTTCTAATTGGATCCATGAGGGGTCTGATTGGTCATTAGAGATGAAACTATTTATATAGTTTTCATCTTTCAATCCTATCAGGTTTTGGTAGCGAGCTTCAAAATACTTTTTAACAGAAGCAATTATTTCACCTTCGTGGTTTTGGGATTCAGAGATTGGATCATCACCAACACCCGATAAAAAGACACTGCTATGCCGAAACTGGGAATCGACACTTCTTGTTGGACTAGCCCAAGCTGTTTGAAAAGAACTAAGGAGTAGACCAAAAATCAAGAGGAAACTTATTTTTTGAAAAATTCTGTTTTGTTTCATTTTCCATCTCCTTCCAAGATAAAAAATTGATGTTAAACAAATTGGTGAACTATTCGTTTGCTAAAGTAAAAGTATTATGTAATACCTCCTTTCAATACTTCGACCATGATTCTGTCATAAAGACCACGCTCCGTTGATGGGTTGTTCTCTATTAATATAGACGGAATTCCTTCATAAGTGTTTCATATGAATTAGATTTCAAGCGAGTGATTGCGAAAGCAAAAATATTTTTCCTTTAATAACCTTACATGTGCCGTATGCCTCTGCCTTACTTTCAACAACATCAAGCGCTCACCTTCGTCAAAGAAGGTACGGAAGGTTATCAGGCAGGTTTACCTACCGTTGCCGAAGAAAAGCGCGATGGGGCTCACGGCTTACTATGCGGATGTGGTTGATTTTGTGCTGGAGAGTAGGTTTCAAATGAACCTCAGTTCGAATCCTCAAGTGCCTGAGTTCCCCCAATTATCCAACTACAGCCATGAGAAAGTTACTGAAAAGGATTTCGATCATGATGGCTCACCGGAAAGCGTGGATATTGAGGACCATGATAGCCGGGTGCAGGTTACTCACCATCTGGACAAGCGAGATGGTGTTACCGAGAAGCAATCCATCCATGGTAGGCTTCGAGCTGGAAAAGCTGCTACCGATGAACGTCTGGAAAGTAGAGCTAACCTGAAAGAGGTCGAGATAAACTAAAGCTACATTTTTTGAAAATGCCAAGCCTTCCGGTTGTAATGCCGGAAGGCTTATTAATTAAAGATAATCTTCAGGAGGAAATACTGGTGTTGGTGTACGCTTGGGTGTCTGATCATCAGGATGTTGTATTTTCTGAGAGGGCGTGATCAGAGCAACAATAACGTTTTCTCCTCTTTGGTATTGGATTTCCATCTTCATTTCTTCTGTGTTTGACCGGATCACTTCCCGAACCTTATCTCTTTCTGAGGTTACTGAAACGCCATCTATGCTAATCAGGATGTCGCCGGACACAAGACCTGCTCTCTCCGAAGCGCTTCCGGGTTCAACATACAGGGTTTTTCCGTCGCCATCAATAACAATCCCGAGGACTGGCTGTGGGAACAAAGCATATGCTACTATTTTTGTTTCTTCGCTTTGATCAGGAAGCTCTTTTGTCGAGTTTTGCGAAATACACCCGGTTACCAAGCATATGAAAAGTAACGAAATTTCAATAAGTGAGTAAATTTTCTTTTTATTCATCACGTCTCCGTCTAATTATAAAAAGGGAAAGTTCCCAACAGTGTAAGTTATGTCATAAATAATTTAACCACCCGTTAGGTCTGAAAAAAAGATACTTTTCAGACCTAAGACGTTTATTAAATAAAGTATCTCAAAAGAATGCGATTATTCTTCATCATTTTATGGTCTAAATATACTGTCATCGGTCAATTCATCCATCTTGAAATGGCACTGGCTAAGACATGAAAAGAGAATCATCTGGCAGCGCACAGTCTTAGCGATATCCGTTTCCCCACCTTCGAGACCGTTAATCGTAAGGCTGGACAAAATCGTGGTTAAGGTCTCGGTCGGATCATATGCAGGACGGGGTTGGTAAATCATTAAAATCACGTATTCCCCGATTTTGGTGACTACGACGATGTTAGCTTCAGACCCCATTTTTCCAAAGTTGTGCTCAGGCACATATGCAATTGAAGCTGGATGACCGTTCACCATCGAGTTAACATGCGGCAAAGGAGAGAATAGTGTCGCATAAATGTACTCTTGGTTTGCTGCCCACACTCGCAGCTCTTTTATGAAAGGAATGAGTTTTGTCTCGAGTTCATGCCAAACATGCAAAGTGACCCCTTCTCCAAATATCATTGCACTGCTGCTTGCAACACCGTAGGTGCTCACTTTAAACATTTTTAACTGGTTTGGTCGATAGGTAGTGTAATCAACATCTGACCAATCCGCGGGCAATTGCATGGACAGACCAATTTCTTCAATGTGATAGTTGCGCCAGCCCATAACACGAGGAGCTAGTTCACATTCCAGAACAGGAGCCGCCATGGTTGCCAACCGCATCTCCCGGTCGGTTCGCATCGCCTCGTATGTGGTTTCCATGTCAGGAAATTCTCCTTCCCCTTGCGAGGGTAAAGGGGTCTGAGTAGGCTCCGGTGTCGGGGAGGGCGCCTCTGTTAGTGTAAGGGTTGGTGTGTTGATTGGGATTGGTTCGGTAGCTGCATATGGGGTTGTGCTGTGTGAAGGCACTTCCGTCAGTGTTTCAAAGTCGGTGAAAGTTTTGTTTGTGATATTAGTTTCATCCTGACCTGGAGGTACCCCACAAGCAGTAAGCCAGAAGAACAAAATTGCTATAGTAATCGCACAGTTTTTTTTCATCAGATAACCTCAATCAATAATTAGCAGTGGGGATGTAGGAATGATATCTCTTATTCTATATAAATAATTTTCAAAGAAACTGGCAGACCTACTATAAAAGCGACTAGGGCATCCCGCCTGACACCAATTCTGTTCGGAACCGCTTACAACTGTAGATGTATGGCTCGTAATATAAGCAACATGCCCCATATCCCCACGTTCATGCCATCCAATATTTTGTGATGTATAAGGAGGAGTATTAGAGGATTCCCATCCAGGAGTAATATAAACTTGGTAATACCATTCATCTGCATTGCCTCTAAAAGGCACACCACCATACATATAAAAAACGTGCCACGTACAATTTCCCAACGAGCTACTTGTATCACAACATTGGAAAGGGTTCCCAGGGCTATATAATCCACAACATCGTTCGGCAGATATGATGACTTCTTTTTCATCAATGAGCTTTTGGTTTAGAGTATAGTAATTTTCCAACGATACCGTAATAATGGTGCCGAAGATTTCGTCCAGCGAGGTGTTATTGTCCAATTTAATTGATTTTACGATGTGAACAAACATCCTAAGATCGTTGATGTCGTTGGTAAACTTGTGATTTAGCTGAACAAAATGATCTTTCATCTCGATTGAGAGTTGTAAGCTAGGATACGAACCCGTTGTATAACTTATTGCTGCAACAGTATATTTGTCAGAACTTGTTTTTGATTCTAGCAAGTTTACTTCTTTATAATCAAAGATTTCTGAAAGACCATTGAGCCAGTTTGTAATGGCTTTTCCATTTTTTAGCCAGATATCAATATCTAAAAACATCTGTTCGTCTACTAAAGAGATCCTTCTCAATATCTTCTCTGGCTCTGAATAGGGAGTCTCTTGTCGAAATCTCTCATAAAGAGTAAATTCGTCTGAGTAAGAAAAAGAAAAATCAGAGTCATCGAGAAAGCTCAGTTCTTTGTGCACATTGTGATCATCAATAAAAAAGTAACTGGATGAGAATAAAGAAGAAGAGTCACAGGCAGATACTGTAGGACCTGGAGGTACGAGTAATACTAAGAGAAGTGTTCCCACACTTAGCAACAAATAAGTGGCTTTGATAATTTTGTTTGCATGCAAGATATGCTCCTTATTGTTTTTTCACTTATCGCTTTCAAACAGTGGTACAAGCCGGTAAACAAGCACCATGAATACTGAATAATAGAATGGCAGACAGTCCAATGTACAGGATGTTCAAAACAAGTTTAGAAGATTTCATAGTGACCAATATTTCTCTTGTTTGTTCTGGTTCACTAACACCTCGTCATATTTATTAAACGAAGTGAATCATAAAAGTGTTTCAGTGGCTGTTCTTTTGATAGTTCAATTCCTAGCATTACATGTTGATACGTTTCCTTACACACGTGGATAATGCCCTTATACCTTCCTCGACAATTCAACTAAAAAGTCGATAGAAAGTAAAAAGAAATGAATCTGATTCGTAAATACTGGCTATCGTCAGTTAAGCTTCAAGTTGTGAGATTAGTTGAGTTAGTTCATTAACTTCTGGGGATAAAGCCTGTAAGGCAGCTGACTGAAACTCAGTTTTCAAGCGGTACAAGATGATATAGAATTCGAGTCATTGTTTAATATTCAATTTGATCTGGAGATCGTAATTAATCTTAAAATCAGCTTAGTTGAAACCAACTAGTTTTACTCAAATCAAACTTTGCTGCCTTGTATTGAAAGTATTGTTGGTCTCTCTTTTCACTCTAGTTTCTACCTTAACCTTGTGTGCATACTCTCAAGTAACAACTTTTTCGTTTATACTTCAAGAGAATTTTTATTGCTTTCGATTTTGAGCCTTTTATTTGAGAGGTGAAACATTAATCGCATTTGAAACGTTTACTTTATTAATGAACTTTTTGAAAAGAAGATGGAAGGATTTGAAATGGAAAATGAAAAGAGCGAAAAGGGTAGAAACCTTGAATTTGTTTTCTTAGGAACGATCGTAGTTCTATTAGTTGTTCAAACTTTGTTTTCTATCTTTAATTTTGTAGGCATCCAACAATTAAAGCGTTCTTTCACAACGGGGATGTGAACGTAGGTACAAGCGAGTTCCCAGACTTGATAAATAAAAAATTAATTGATTGTGAACCTAGTGATGAAAATGGGAAAAGTGCATTTACTGAATCACTTATCGGATCCCCAACACTTTTAGTTTTTACTAACTCGACGAATGATGAAATGAGGTTCCTAATAAAATGATTACTACAGAAGGACTGAATAAAATTTATGGAAAAGACAAACAAGCTCTGGATGATGTTGACCTGCATGTGCCGCGTGGCGTATACGGTTTATTGGGACCAAATGGTGCCGGGAAATCAACATTAATTCGAATACTCACTGGGACGCTCAAACCGACATCGGGAACGGCAAGAGTGGCGGGTTATGACTGCGTCAATGAAATTGATGAGGTGCGCAAGCGAATCGCGGTTATTCCTCAGGAATTCAGCCTTTATCCAAATCTAACTCCAATAGAGTTTCTGGAATACATGCTCATTCTTTCCGGGAGAGACATTGACCGTCCTTTGATAATGAAACGACTTGAGCAAGTGAACCTGGCGAATCAAGCGAAGAAAAGAATTGGCTCATTCTCCGGAGGCATGAAACAAAGAGTGGCTATCGCCCAGGCGTTGATTCATGAGCCTCAGGTGATTTTTGCCGATGAACCTACCGCTGGATTAGATCCGGAGGAACGGGTGCGATTTCGAAACTTGTTTTCAGAGATCGGTCTTGAGAAGACAGTTCTGCTCTCCACCCATATCACCGAGGATATAACCGCCTCAACAAATATGCTCTCAGTGCTCAACCATGGGAAAATCATTTTCAGCGGATCCACCCGAGAGTTGATCAACACAGCGAGGGGCAAGGTTTGGTCATGTCAGATCAAAACCGGTAGCGAATGGGAAAGGTTTAGATCGCGGAATCTGATTTTTTCCTTCACTCTCGACCAAGAGAATGAAGAGGTGACAGCGCTCTATTCTCCGAAAACCAGTGAAATTGAGAAAGGGAGCGAAACGCTGGAACCCACATTGGAGTATGCATATATGCTTCTGGTTAATCAAGATGGGGTCGGAGAAAGCTGATGATGAACTATCTCAGGCAATTAAAATTTCAGCTTAAAATCTTTTTACTGGAAAAAATACATTGGCTTATTCTTGTCCTGGCGCTCGTACTCCAGTTTGCTGACATAAGCTTCAAGAATAGCAACACCTTTTCTCCAGTATATATTAATAACCTCTCTAGAAGTGTATTCCTGTTTACGTCAATTGTTTATGGAGTTTTAGCTACCCGCTTCTTCCTGATGGAAGTCTCAAAACAATCTCAAATACAATGGGCGCGTCCGAGTTTCAGAGCAAATTTAGTACTTGTTAAATTCTTTGCAATGTTTTTTGGAGTTCTGATTCTACTGCTTCCAACTTTAGTGATTATGCTAATCAGGGGAGTATCATTCAACAATTTGGCAGGATTGGTTCAAGGTGCATCTATATGGTTTTATCTTTTTACGTCAACATTTCTTTTCGCCACAGTATTGAGCATCTTATCCGGTCTGCTGTTACGTAAACCTGCCTTAGCAATGCCTTTCACCCTCATTAGTCTGATATGGTTAGCCATTCGCCAGACTGTCTGGCCTGATTTGGTCAAATACTACGTCTCAGAATCCTTCGGGCTGCTATATGGATACGGTCCTATTCGGGAAACTCTCCAACTTAATCGGGGGTATTTCCTGATGCTATCCATCAGCTTACTTCTGTTAGCGATACTTATCGGACATTTTATCCTCCCTGCAAACAAGGGCAAGTTGAAACTGAAAAATACTATTCTCTGGTTTTCTTTTTTCCTCTTTTTTATTGCAGGAACCATTTACTTAGGATCTCGACTGAATTATCAAGGAAGTTTTATCGTTGATCAACCTGATTTAGAGACTCTTTACAAATCCAACGATGTGTGTGACGCTTTGGATTCTTACGAGGTTGTCATAGTGATCAACGAGCATGGTTATGTTGAAAAGGGAACGGCTTCGGTTCAGCTCAAGAAGGGGCTTGATATCCGTGAGCATCTACTGCTGCTTCCAAGCCTGATGGACAAACCAGTCACTGTGGAAGAAACGTCACCAGGCACATACAGTATTGGGTATGAAGGTGATTTCATTCTGCCGAATTATTCTTACTCTAACCTCTTCCAGGATCCTGAAATTTCTTTGGTTGGTTTCCTGCCAGGTGGTTATATAGATCAATCCAGATTGTTACTTCTAGCTCATGGGCAATGGCATCCCTTTAGTAAATGCGATTTGACCAGGCTGGAGTTAAGGATACCTGAAACGATAAACATTAACTATTCCAGCGCCGATAAAAACAGCACTGCAAACGGAGTGGTTAATCTTTCCTGGGAAGAAAACTTACCCGAGGTATTGATCATTGGGGGAGCGGATTACGTAGAGGGCGATATAAACGGACAAGAAGCTCTATTGCCAGAGTGGCTTGATTCGGACACCCGAAGTCATTATGAGTTAATCCAAACCAAGTTCAGCGGACTTATGAAGCGTGTGGCAATGGAAACAAACGAAGAACAGAATACCATCATTCTCCCCATTGTTGGATCAAGTATTTTGGATAAGAATGGAACTTTTTTTCTACGGTCAACGCCATTCACGATGTTTTTGCCAGATGCCACACCATCGAAGTTGGAAATTGAAGCTGCTTTAGAGGTGATTCAAGCCTGGTGGAGACAAGGAACAGATGACCCAAGTCTTCAAAATTGTCTTTTTAAACGCTTCAGCTGTCTACAACCAACTCGTTCAGTGCCTGATGACAAAAGCGTTATGCCTTTTTTGTATTATTTCAGTCTCAAACTTGCCTCGGAACAAAGCCCGGAAACAGTTGATCTGGACTCAATCATTCAAGTGTATCAAACGATTGATTCCGATCCAGCTTCAATATATGCTGTGCCAAGGATGTTCGACAAAGATGAAGAGAATGAACTAATCGTTAAGCTATCCCAACTTGATCGTTGCATGGAGGATGGAGAGTTCTGGAATGTACTGGTAAAACTCAAAGAGGAAAAAAGCAGTGTGTGGATAGACTATGAGGATTTGGAATCTTCAATTCTGCAGCTTACTGGGTACAGTCTGGAAAGGTTAGAGCAACAATGCCCCCAAAATTAAAAGCTTTTGCTCGGCGTTTTTCCTTGGAGTTTCTGAAGTTGCATAGAGAGGTTTTGGGGATAATCATCGCGTTCTCTGTCGTGATTTTTGGTTATCTCGCCCTAATGGCACCAACTAGTGACGCCGTAGAGTTGCAACCATTCATGAGTTTTGTGATGGGCGTACTCATGCCGTTGCTACTGTCATTGGTAGGGAATTTTATTTTACTCAAAGAGGTTGAGAACGGCTCAATTGATTTCATCCGTACCAGGCAAAGCATGGAACGCTTATGGCTCTATCGAATTGTTGGCTTCCTCTTGCTTAGCGCTTTAGCCAACATATTAATCGTTTTGATTGCTAATTTGATTTATGGACCGATATTGCCTCCTATCATGATGTTCACACTTTTTGTTCCAACGCTGTTTTTTTCAGGATTGATGGGAGTTGCTACTGGTATCACAAAAAACGCTTATGTCGGGGCTGGGGTAGGTATAGCCTCTTGGTTATATATCTACCTACATTCTGAGACGATGACAACCAGACTGACCTTTAATGACATTGTCTATTATCCATTTCTGGAATGGATGATTTATAGGGACAGGCCGTATATGATAACTTCTCTAATCCCAAATCGCCTGGTTATTAGTGCTATCTCAATTCTCCTGTTGGTCTTGTGCTATTGGCTCTATAAGAAGAATCTGCGGTACGTGACCAGTGCAAGGTAGATGTATTGATTGGTTTACAGATTTACGAGATTCTCAGAGTACATATACTAATAATCCAATGGTTTTTTGACCTTGATCGTCTCTCTGCCATCTAGAAAAAAAGAGGCTCTGAGACTTCTCATTTTGCAGCAAAAGCGAAAGATCAAGGATATACAGTTTTAAAAACCGCTCTGTACCACTGTAGAGATAAACTGAGCAGACCGCGCGGCTTCTGGGAAAGGAAACTCGCTAGGATTAATCGAATCGATCAGTTTGTTATGGCTCCTATCCAACGCCTAGTTTACTTCAGAGGAAAGCTTTCCTTTGTTCCGTAAATGCATTGGAAGCATCATATCAATTTCTTCAGGATTAAAGAATTGTTCTTCTTCCTTCTTCAATGCATTTTGTGCTTCAAGGTAGCTCCTTTTGTCGGTTGTTGGTGATGACTTGTAAATTTCAAAAACACGAGCCTGAAGGTCATCTCTAATCTGAACAATCTTTTCACTCGATAATATTGGAAAATCGGTAAGAAGAGATATATAGTCTTCTCTAGCCAACCACAGGTTTATTGCGGTGCTATAATGCCGCTTAGCCTCTTCAACTAAGTTATTATCTTTGAAAAAAAGATTGACAGCAAGCAAGAGCGTCGAAAAAATTCCACCTATAACCGTAAAAGATCTTTCATTTGTTATGATTGCACCTATAAAACCGCTAGCGGAAATGGCTGAAAGAAAAATCTGGCAAAGCTTAATCCTTTTATTCTTTACCTCTAGATTAACCACCTTCTTATGATGAGTGGTGTAAGTGTATACTGCTCGTCCGTAACATTCTCTGATTTGGACGTATAAGTTATCCCGGTGTTGAGAAGAGTTTTCCATGGAGTCTAATTCCTTTACCTAATTTATCCAGGGTATACAAAAACCAATAAATTATCTTGCATTCATTTTTGACCTGCAATCAGGTCAACGACTTTAATCAGGCAGTCTATACTTTTACTGGTATTGAGTGCTTGATCGCTTCCAGGTGATTCCAAATGATACCAAGGGCTTATTTTTTCTAAATAAGCACGTAATGCTCGTTCATAGTCTCCCTCTGCTGCTGAAGAGGTTTGGCTGTCTAAGAGCCAATGCCACCCTTGTATCGCAGCATAGACAAAGCTATCAATCACGATGCCTGAGAGGTGATAACTACCAAAATAATCATTCCTAATGCTTCTGAAGTGTTTGCAGGTATCATTTAATAGTCCATTACTGCTCTTGTTTTTATCCTGCATTGCTTTTTGTTCTGCCTTAGGATTCGTCGAAAGCCAATTTCCTCCCATATTTGTATCTGGATATGTATATTGACCATTCCAAGCCCCATAATAGGAGATTTTTTTAAAAGCGGGAAGAATTTCAAATTTCATCCCATCGCTAAAAGCGATTTTAACAACCTGGCCATCAGCGCGAACATCACTCCGAGGATAACTTTCTAATATCGCACTTCGAACAGCTTGTAATAAACGTGACTGTCCATTACCCCAGACTGCATCAAAACGGTTATATTCAACCTCAGGCAATTCTATCAAGATATCGATATCACTATCATCAATAGCAGTACCTCGGCCATACGATCCAACGTAAAGGCTATGAAGTGTCTCACTCTCCATATCCCAGAATGCCTTATTGATTGACCGAGTTACAGTTTTATAACGAATAGCAATTCTACTTCTGATTTCATTCGAAACAACTTCGCCTCATCGTCTGACAGGTATCCCCATATTTCACCTCCGTGTTTGATAAAAACTTATGTAGAATAATTATTCAAGTGAAAATGAAGCCTCCCCGCAGCAAGCTGCAGGGAAATGCCCTCTTTTGATTATACCGTTTAATAATCTAGATTTGATATAGGTATCAGTTTTACTTCAACATATTGAATTTTTTCCGAGTTATTGTTTATCGACTTCAAGATTTTGGGAAGGCAAATATAAACAACTTAGGTTTGATCTAGTAGTTCGGATTTTTCTCAAAAACACCTTTACTTCCCCGTACCGAATATAAAGCTGACGCTTCTTATCATCTAGGTTTTGCAAGTCTTTTTGCACTGTTTGAACGTCTAACGAAAAAGGTCCTATCCCTTCTTCTTTTAGAGCTTTGATTGATGATCGAAGAATTGTTTGTTCTGATTGTGGTAAGTTAGCCATGTGTGTCTCGGAGTTTCTTGTGATCTCCTTAATTGTTCTAATGTGTTTTGCGATCTCGGATAACTCGGATATTTTGTCTTCCAACTTTTTTATCTCTTTTCGAGTTGCTTCAAATTCATCCTTTACTTCTCTAAGCTTGTTATCAAGCGATCCAACAGTATAAATTCCCTGTTCCTCCAAAAATAGCAGTGACTTTGACATTGCTTTCAGATTCTTAATCTCCAAAGATTGGGCATATCCTTTATTCCGCATGGCTTTCAGATTCGCATCAATATCGATCAGGGAAGGAAGGAATTCAGAAGTTATGGACTTATTCTCAAGTGTTTGTTTTTGCAAAAAGCTCTTCTTGATCTGCTCCAGTGTATAAGGCAAACCCAACGTTTCACCTTTAACAAAGCGTTGCTGTCCAATTTTTCGAAACAAGATTCCCTGATTCTGTTTGGTTTCAAAGCCGGAAACTGTGAGATGCAGAAGAAACTCTTCATAGGTCTGACTGTGATTATGGGCTTGACGAATCGCTCGACGAAGATCAGTTTTCCAACTTGTGCCTGTTTGGTGAGCCAAGTATTCCTTATATGTTTTTCTATTTTCCTCACCCGGTATTACAACGGAAAGACCGAAATCCTGGCACAGTCGATCACTTATTTTCCGAATCTGATAATAGCTTCTTCGGTTGGAGACAAACTTACGGTGATCCAGAAAATTTGCTGCACAGAAGATCAGGTGGTTATGAATGTGATCCTTATCAACGTGGGTGCTCAATACGTACTCATATTCATCCTTCAAGAATCCATTGGCTAATTCAATGCCAATCTTATGGGCGGTCTCTGGATCAATCTCATCAGGCTTGAAGGATTGGATTAAGTGAAAAGCAAGATTATTGCCCTTTGGCATGCAATGGGAAAGTGTGAAACTGAACTCCAAATCTGCCGTTTCAGGTGTACAGGCAAAGCTCGTTACCAGAAAACCCTCATCAGTTTTCCCACCAGCAACAACATAAGCTATGGCTTTTTTCAGCGAAGACTTGATAGGATGGATCTTTGTAATCGCCAAATTTCCTCCAGCATCTCCTGTATAGCTTTCAGGTCAGATTGGTAGATCTCACCTGTGGCGTTAAGGTGATGAGCGATTTGGTTGATGTTGATACCGATCATCCTTATTTGTCGGGTGTGTTCCTTTAAATCAGCATAATCAATATGGATCACATAACCATCGATGGCAACCTTTCGCAGATATGTGCTGCGTGAATTTATGCCAATACTTTTTCGCTTCTTTTCAATCCGTTGAAGTTCATCGTCGTTGACATAGAATATGATCAGGTTCCTTCTTGTTCTCATGCTTTTTCTAATAACCCTTTCACTAACGCTTCAACAAATCCAGAATTATTCACCAATATAACGGAGTACCTTTTGCGGATGTGTATATACACTTCCTTTGCTTGCTAAGACCATAATTCGTTCTTGTATGATTAACATCACTCAAGAATTTTTTGCCAGAGTTGCATATCGTGAAAAAGCAAATCATTATCAAACTTGTACTCTGAGAAACACATGCTCGAAAGACACGAAGAATGTTTCTTAAACAATGAAAAGAGCGATAATCAATAGCTACTTAATGCTGTAAGCAGGGCTGAGAAACCGTGTTTTTCATTCCAATGTACAATTGAAAACAGATTGGATAAGGAGTAATCTTGTCATCATCACGAGACCATGATTTCAGTCCGGAAAGCGACCGATTGTTTCTTGAAATGCTCTATGATAACTACAATGGGTTGATGTTCAACCAGGCAAGGAGATATTTCCAGAACCAAGCAGACATTGAAGACGTTGTTCAACAATCCTTAGTAAAACTTATTAAATATCTTCCAACAATAAGAAAACTCAACCGAAACATTTTGGCGGCTTATATCGTTAATGTAATTAGAAGCTGTTCCATGGATATTTATCGAAAAAGGAAGATCGAGAAGGAAACCAATTTTTCGGACTTTTTCGAGGATTTTGAGGAGACGGTGGTAGATGATTTTGACCTGGATTGCATGGTTGAAAAATTACTCTGTGTGGAACAGCTAACCAATGCGATATTGCAATTGCCCGAGCAGGACCAATTCGTATTGGAGGCAAAATACCTTCAGCGCTGGAGTGACTCAGAAATTGCTGAAGTACTCGGTATAAAAGCAAATACCGTTCGAACGCGTTTATTTCGAGCTAAGAAAAAAGCATTATTGATACTGTCTAGAGGAAAAAATGAAGACCAACAAGTCAGATGAAAAGAGGTCAGACAACCTTTTTGAGGAAGCTACCAAAGAGGCAGCATACATCAAAGGGAGACATTTCCTTCAAGAGGCAAAAGCAGATCCTTACATTCCCTCTGCTGAGTTCAACCATCAAATTCAGGCGATAATAGAAGCCGAGACGGGAACGTCGAAAACACACAATAGATCTAATAAGCTTTCTCTTAATTTTTCAAAGGCTACTGCGTGGATTCTTGTTGTATTGGTCATACTATTATTCGCGATTCCGAATGTGGCTATGGCTCGAGATTGGGTAACGAAACTTGTAATTGAATCAAACCCAAAATATGTGACTTATTATCTTCAGAACCAGAATACGGACAATGAAATAACTTGGAAAAATCAAGGTAGCTCTCCGCCAGGACTGTTGCCGGATGGTACCTATTATCCCTCATATGTGCCAGAAGGTATGAAACTGATGCAACTCGCGTTCAACGTTTCTGATGTGTCCTACTATTATCAAGATGTGTCGGATAACTTTGTGTCAATCGATGTCATGGGGTCCGGTTCAAGCATGAATCTTGATAATGAGAATTTAGAAGAACAGAGCAGTGAAACCGTTAACGGAATGCAAGCCACCTCTATGAGTAAGTTGGGTGTGGGAAGTGTGATCTGGAGTGATGGAGAACATATTTTTATGGTCAGCACGACCCTTTCCAAAGAGGAATGTCTCCGAATAGCTAATGGCTTGACAAATTGATTTGGGATCGATAATTTACATCAGGCAAGCATTAAATTAATTTGCTTTCGAACATCCCCATTGCTACATTCAAAATGAACCGGGCTACTCCTTTGCTCTTTTCTTAAAACTCAACCGTTTCCCAGATAAAAGTGAAACACTTCTCCCTCGAATAGCGTTTCTATTAATAGAAACAATTCAAAGGAGAATTAATAAAATGAAACGATCCATGAATTCAATTTTCTTGCTTTTTATCTCAGTAGTTATTTTTGCTTCTGCCTCAGTCGTTGGGCAGGTAGAAGCTGCAGAAAATGACTCTTCTGCTTTTGGGCAAAATTCTCCACAATACACAGGTACAAGGTATATTCAAGCAAGCCTTAATATTTTCGGTGGAACGGCATATTGTGGCTCAACATTAGAGGTCTATCCAGGCTTTAGTGGGTACCTCACAATGTACTTACAGAGTAACTCATCTGGTTCCTGGAGCAATTTAACCAGCTGGTCCGGAAGTACCTCAAGTTTAAATAAGGTTAGTTTAGTTGAGTCATACGCCAATCTCATTACCGGGACGACTTATCGTGTTCAAGCCGTCGGACGAGTCTACCAAAACGGAATCTTTGTTGAACAGGTTTCAGCAACCTCTCCGGAACGTACAAGATAGCTGTCCTGGGACAGGATGTTACTCGTTCATGTTTTGTAATATTTGGAAGATATTGCGATTTGCTAAAGAAGGCTAAGTATGGTGAAACAAAAGAAATCAAAAAAAGTTGAAAGGTCCCGATGAAAGTCCTATCCGAGGAACTGAAACGTGCTTTAACTTCAAGAGGCATGAGAATGGCGTTGCTCTTGGGTATTGGTCTTCTCATCGTTGGGTTAAATTATGCAAGATCATACCCACCAGAAAAATCTTTTGTCGATGTTTGGTATATTACATATAGTCAAAGTTTTTATTACCTCATGCTCCCTTTGATTGCCTGCATTCCTTTTGCAGATACGCTGGCAAGTGACCGTAAACAAGGATATCTGGAAAGAATTGTGGTCAGAGAGCGATACAAAAACGTTCTCAATGCCAAGTTTTTGGCAAACGCGATAGCAGGTGCTTTAGCCTCAGCTTTACCATTATTGTTACTCTATTTGATTCTTACACTTACCAATCATAACCCTCTCAACCACCCAGCGCTCAACTCGATTGAGGGTCGTCCATATGAGATAGCAGAGTTGGTGAACCTCTACAAAACACTGCCAGATCTTTTCATCTTAGTTGTAAGCGGTGCTGTCTTCTTTATTGGAGCAATTTTCGCATCATTAGGAATGGCATTTACACTGTTGATAAACCATCGTTTTGTCGCGCTTAGTGTTCCATTTCTTCTCTCAAATCTACTTCAATATTTCTCAAATAGATCAAGACTGCTTCCATGGTATCTGGCACCATCAGTGCTTGGTGCAACAATCAGTAGTTCAGAGTAAATGACGAAGAGACTGAAGATGAAAAAGCTCGAAGAAACGAACATATATTCTGTCTTAGTTGTAGTGTTGTTGCTTCTACAAATAGCATTAACTTCCGTTCAAATCATTAAGTTAAATCAATATGTTGCGCTAACTTTAGGGCCCACAAAGGCATCCCTTGAAAACCAAGATATCGAGTTTGTGGAGGCTATTCCAATAAGTGACGATCCCTATATCGGAAACAATAATGATCCTGTAGTTACAATTGTTGGGTTTCTTGATTTTTCTTGTCAGCATTGCAAATCTGCCTATCAAGCGATCATGCCCCTAGTTTATGAACATCGTGATTCAATCCAATTCGTGCTAAAAGATTTCCCAGTTAAAACACCTGATATTGAAACAAGTCTTCTCAAGATCACAAATTGTCTACCAAGCCAATATATTTATTGGGAATTTGTAGATTACATATTTTCTTCAGACGCTCCAATAACAGACCTTAATCTAATAAGTAGGGTAGAGAATCTGAACATCGATCATTCAATGTTCAACGAATGTGTTTCAAATGGAAACTACATAACCGAAGTCGAACAGGATATAAGTGAAGGAAAGAAAGTTGGAGTGATCGGTACACCAACCTTTTATGTAAATGGATACAGGATTAACAATTGGAATTCGGTTCCATCAATCATAAACATGCTTCTAGAGATTAACCAGTCGAATTGAAAAGAGGTGGAAAAATGAAGAAAACTCTAGTCATTGTGCTATTAGTCCTAATTGTTGTTGAACTAGGCCTTTTTGAATTAGTTATGCCCGTTCAAGGGAGCCAATGCTCTCAGCAAATTGATGCCTCATGCCAGTCACCTTGCGAATGTGGTGGTGGTTGGTATTGCTCAAGTGATAAAGGAAGTGTAATTTACTATTACAGGCTTCCTATCATTCACACTTGTGTTGGCTCTGAGCCTGTGGAATGCTCATATTGGTGCCTGTGTTGCCCATGCAACATATCTGATAAGTGTATTATGCCTGGGGATACATGCACTTAGTCAAAAAAAAGGTCTTTTTGATTATCATCCTCATAGCAAGCTACGAGGAATTGCTCTCGTGAAAGATAATTAATTCAACAAACGCTATCATTGTTGCAACTTTTTCGCGCAAATACCAAATAATTTGGTTTTGAATTGAATAAGAACTATTGTCAGCGATAATACCATCTATGGAGATGACGCCTGTATGTCTACATGTGAAAATAATTCTAGGCAGATGGTAAGCTTGAGAAACAACATTTATATCAGAAAGGTTGTATTCCTGAAATACATTTTTGCAGGTCTCAAGCGTACGCGAACCTTTTGAGTCAATAATTATCATTCCATCCGGGACTTCTAATGATCTTAACGTTGATAGGATAAGTTCTTGTTCATTGGGTTGATCCAATGAGGTGCTTACAATTATCAAATCTGTCTTGCCGCTGTGAAATAATCTAGAAGCTGTCTTAAGCCTATCCATAAATACACCGGAGATCTCTCCAGACTGATAAACACCAGCCCCGAAAACAACCGTTGCATGATGATACCTTGCGTTCTCCCAGTTTTTGATTTCATTTTTAGTTGAAATCCCAATAGTAATATTGACTAACACTATTAATAAGCATGTGACAGCCGTTAATGTAATGACTATATTCATTGCTTTTCGCAAAAAATGGTTAGCCTCTAATCGATAAATACGCTCAATAACCTGAAAAAAAAGAAATTGAGCACAAAATAATAAAGACGAAATAAACACAAATGAGAAACTTCCGAATCCAGAAAACCTTAGAACACCTGGGCCAATATAAGCATACTTATCAAAAACAAAAAAAAGCAAACTAACGATGAACAGAAGTAGGCCGAGAATAAGCATCACTGTCCAAAAAGCATCCTTTTCCCCTTTTGATTTTTTTCTTTGAAAGAACCTAAACATAAAAATAAAAAGGGATGATAAGAGAACGAATTTAACCGCTAATATCAATGTTGCAGTAGACAATATGGAGTCAGGGAATTGGAAGAACTTAGTTTGGGTAACGAGCAGAATGCAGGCAGCCGAAATAACTAAGCTGACATAGGCAAAAATATTAATCAGTTTCAGATTGAGTTCTTTAGTATCATTATTTATCATCTTAATTAACCAGATTTTTGTACCAACAAAATTATACCTGAGTAAGTTCAGAAACATATGAGATGATAGGTCTTTACAAAAAAGCACATCGGAATCATCCTGAAGGGTGAAAAATTCTCATGTATCCAATTTTGACCTCCCGGATGACACGGAAGTCTTCGTGCACCGCATCGGCCACACAGGTCGGGCAGGATGCACCGGAGTTGCCATTTCTTTGGCACAACCCTCCGAAAACGCACTATTCGTGAAATTGACCGCTTTACCCAGCAGGTCATGATCGAAGCGCAGATCGCAACCGCACAGGACATCCATGGCAATCAGTACTAGATCCTCAATGCGGACTTTAATAACCTCATGACTGATCCCTTCTTGTGGAAAAACCAGCAATTAGTTAGTCACCTTCCAGGAGGAAACTCGGTCATTCAATGCGCCAAAGCTACTAGAGTTTGCGATTGCGTAACTTCCAACTATGCTGATCACTGTGCATCGTCTTGTGCCTACCGGTAAGTAAAACTAAATAAACGCTAAGTATCATCAACCGGACTTGTGACCTCCGGCAGGCAAACAGCACTTGCCTGCCCAATTTAAAGGAGACTACATGAATTCTTTCAAGAGGATAACCGTTTTTCTACTGCTTTTGCTGCTATTGGGTGGATGCGCCAGGATATCCTACCCGTCAGACGAACCAACAAACCGAACCAGTTATTGAATATAGAAATCCAGTCGTGGACGAAACTGCATCTACACCTGCGGTTGCAGACTGGGAAACTTTGTATACAGAGGATAACCCAGTTACTGATCACCAGGAACTGATCCGAATCCTACAGGACCTAAAAGGACGTTTTCTAAATCAGTTTGACAAGCCTGGCTGGTATCAGCTCGTTTGGTTAAATGAAATATATTGGATACACATTTCTGATCCGGATTCGGGTAGATTTGATAGCGTATTACACTATTCTGAACACGAAAAGTATAACGGCTATTTAAGACCCTGGAATTTTTTATCACTTGACGGACACTATGGGAGGATGAACTCCCCTTCTCTGAATGATTTTTACTTCGTTCCTCTTGAGACACCACCGTCAGAAACAGTCTGGGAAAATTTGGATTATTATCTTTCATGTGACTTCTGTGTTGCTTCAGAACACCTGGATTTTCTTATCCAATGGATCCGCGATCCGGACAACCATATCTCCGAAAAAAGTTTAAAACAAACTTTTTTTCGGATGGATCGGGGAATATGAGAACCAGCCGGTATTTATATTTAAGATAAACGTAAAGTATCTAACAAATTTTGCCTATGTAGATACCGAAAAACTGATAGAAACCGAAGATCATTCTTATTATTTAAGTCTCTTTAATGGTGGAACAATCGATGGAAATACCGATCGGTTCTATCTTAGCGGAGGTGAAGAATTGGACGATTTACTTCCTTACAATTTACAACAGATTGCATACTTTGAAGAATTGCCAGAACGCATACAGACTCTCTATGACGAGTGTTACAAGAAACTGGTTGAGTTTGAAAAGCAAAACTGACACATAATTGAAAGAAAAGGCCTATCGATTCCAGTTGAGATCATAGCAAATCAAATGATGAAAGGAGAAAAACATGAAACCAAAATTTAAACTATTGGGACTGCTGACAATTATTGTTGTTCTGGTAGCATCAATTGTATCTGATGCCCAAGCAGTTAATCTCTATGGCACAAGAATTCGGGACCCAGGTCATAACGGTGCTGCTTGTACGGGCTGTGTGCCAGGTCCAAATAACCTAAATAAGTATTATTGCACTACTGATGGAAAACTCAGAACCTACAACAGCACCTGCACCTGGTGGAGTTCAACGGATATAGTGTGTCAAAGACCAAATGTCTGCCATTGCGTGAATTCGTTTAGTTCAGATCACTGCGCTTCAGCTTGTAGCTACAAGTAAGCAAGTATAAATAAACGCTGAACCCCTTCAATCGAACTTGAGACTTCGGGCAGACAGAATTACGCACACTGCTGCAAAGACTACGCGACATAGATAAAACTGTCATGGTTATCAGTCATAATAAAGAAGAAATCCAGGATTTGGCTGATCGCGCGCTCGAAATAGAGACCGAAAACTTGAAAGTTTCACTATTTGAATAGGTGACCTGATTATATAAAAACATCCTAAGAACCCGATCGTTCTACAAAACCAGCCTGTTTGTATAGGCTGGTTTTTTTATTCAATTTTAGAACAACATAGTTTGGCAAATAATCTCTGGGCATTGTTTAAGTAATGAAAGGAACTTCCCGTATCCAATCAAACAGAAAGGAGATCAAGTGGTACCTGAAAGCTGTCAGTTAGAAGTTTGCCTTGCCTTCGATACCTATTGTAAAAGAACACTTAGAAACGAAGCGATCAATGCTCATAAATCCATCAATAGGCGAAAGCAGATAATTCTCAATTTTTCAGACCTGCCAGTTGAGGAAGAGTACCTATTTGTCAATGATGGTACCTTAGAACCTGAAGCAGATCATCTCATATCAGGGAAGTTAATATCTAACCAACTTTTGACCGCTAGCATTAATAAGTTACCTGACCAACTGCGGAGGATCATCCACCTGTATTATTTTGATGAGTTCAATGATCGAACGATCAGCGAAATGATTCAAGTACCTAGGAGTACCGTTCAATATTGGCGAGTATCAGCCCTCTCCAAACTCAGACATGACATAGAGAAAAACGCAGATGACTGGGCAGACATTTGAACCACAAACCCAGCATATGCGAAAACTTGTACCGTTTCGTGTTATTGTCTGTGCAGTAGCGAAAGATCCTGAAGCAATGGATAAAGTGATCGCGCATTACAACCCTTACATAATCCATTTGTCAAACCGACCAACCAGAGATGAAGATGGCTATTTTGTGCGCCTGCCAAATGCTGAAATTGAGGCTCGGCTTATTTCTCGTTTAATCCACGCTGTTGTCCAATTCAAGATCAAGACGAGGTCGAGTTGAGTGTGATTAGTCCTGCCGATATTGACCGCTCGTCCGCTGAGGCAAATCGTCTGATCAGATATAGCCTGCAATTAGCTATGCTCAGCAAGCTTTTAGGAAACCAGCTGATCAGTCAAGCTGAATATACCGAAATCCGTCAGAAGTTGATGAACAAATATGGGATTCTCTCTGAAATCACGATTCCTTCCGTGTATCAAAATGATATATAATTGGCTATGTAAGATACACGTTGTGAGGTAAATCGAAATGAATTCAGTCGAAGTAATTAAGGGACAGGGTCTGGTTGCTCGCCGGGGCAATAGCCAAGAATTCGAAAGACAACGGGTAGCAGCCTATTGTCGAGTCAGCACGGACAACGAAGATCAGCTGAGCAGCTACAAGTCACAAGTTCAGCATTACACCGAGTATATCAAATCAAAAAACGAATGGGTGTTTGCAGGGATCTACGCAGATGAAGCTATAACCGGAACACAAACGAAAAAAAGAGAAGACTTTCAGCGTCTGATCAACGATTGCATGAATGGAGAGATTGACTTGGTTATTACCAAATCAATCTCCCGTTTCGCCAGAAACACCCTGGATACTTTACGATATGTTCGTATGCTCAAAGAGAAGAATGTTGCTGTGTTTTTTGAAGAGGAAAATATTAATACGCTAACCATGGATGGCGAGTTGTTATTGGTAATCCTGAGCTCTGTTGCACAACAGGAAGTAGAAAACATATCCGCAAATGTAAAAAAAGGGCTCAAGATGAAAATGCAACGGGGAGAGATCGTGGGTTTTCAAGGATGTCTTGGATACGATTATCATCCTGAAGACAAGTCACTAACGGTCAATGAAGAAGAAGCCAATATTGTACGTTATATTTTTCAGCGTTATATCGAAGGAACAGGTTGCACAATCTTGAGTAATGAATTGAAGAACCTGGGCTATAAAACGAAAAGGGGACTCACCTCCTGGCCTGCATCCACGGTCATCAACATTATCAAGAATGAAAAATACAAAGGGGACCTTCTGCTTGGGAAGACTTTCACCGTTGACCCGATCTCCAAACGTCGGCTGGTAAACTTCGGAGAGGAAGATAAATTCTATATCAAAGGTCATCACGACCCAATTGTTAGCGAAGAAGTGTTTGCGAAAGCGCAGGAGATCCTCGCAAAGAGAGGTTATCCCCGTAGACTCAATCCAGATGGCAAGCGAGAAAAATATAGCCGTAAGTATGCCTTTAGCAGTTTATTGCAATGCGGTTTCTGCGATACGACACTCAGCAGAAGAAGCTGGCACGCTGGTGCAAGACATAAAAAGTTAATCTGGCAATGCACATTAGCGACAAAAAAGGGTAAGAAGTATTGCCCGGAAAGCAAGGGCATAGAGGAAAGCATCGTTGAAGAGGCTTTCCTCGAAGCCTACAAGCTTCTTTGCGGAAACGATAAATCAATCATTGACGATTTCCTCGCATTAGCCGAAGAGACGCTTACGGAAGCAAATGTTGAAAAGATCATCAGTAGGACCGAAAGGGATTTAGTCGCTGCTGAAAATAAGAAGAGCAAGCTCATCGACTTGAGACTTGAAGGAACCATAGACGATGATGCATTTTCGAGCAAATTGTTCGATCTCGATAACAACATCGACACACTGAAGTCAACACTGAACGATTTGTCTGTAACTAAAAACCAACAGGATGACCTTCGTTCACGCATCTTGGGCTTCAAGGCAATATTAGAAAGCAATCAGGTCTTGGAAAAGTTTGACCGTTATGTTTTCGAAAGCATCGTCGAAAAAGTGGTCATTGGTGGATATGAAGAAGGCGGAACACCTGATCCAGGATTGATTACTTTTGTCTTCAAAACTGGTTATAAGCAGAAGCTACATAAGAATAATTATGGAATAGTACGGAGACAATTTGATCAAGACGGGAATGCAATTCTTCCGTCTTCTTCATCACAAACCGAGTCCTTTTCTGCGTCCTCTTATGCTAGCGCAAACACAAGCGGATTAAGGTGCTTAAAAAGAACGGTGTTTGGCGTGAAATTTCACTGCTTACGGTGACCGACAAGGTGCTCCAAAGGGCGTTTTTGAATGTGATTGAACCCGAATTTGAGCAACGCTTTTTAAACTGCAGCCATGGCTACCGAAGAAATCGTTCAACGGCAACCGCTATCCAGCAATTGTTGGCCAACAGGGACAAGGGCTTGGTTTGGCTGTTGGATGCTGATATCCTGGGCTGTTTCGACCATATCGATCATGAGATTCTGATGCAATTATTCACTCGCGTGGTCAAAGAGCATTTTGTGATCGACTTGTTGCAAAAGTGGTTAGTGGCAGGGCGCCGACATCGCCATCAAGCCATTGGCATCCCACAGGGAGCAGTGATTTCTCCGCTTTTGTGCAATATCTATTTGCATCAACTGGACGCTAAATTGAGTTGCGCTCGCTGGCATTACATCCGCTATGCCGATGATTTTGTGGTGATGACCACCAGCGAAAATCAAGCGCTGGAGGCGCGAAATTTGGTGTCCCAGTCTTTGGCTGCTTTGCGGCTGGTGCTTCATCCTGATAAAACCCACATCAGCAATTTTGAGCAGGGCTTTACCTTTCTGGGCGTTGAATTTTTTAAAAACACATATCGATACCTCTGGCAAGATAAAAAAATTCAGGTCGAAGGAAAGGATTTGAAAATGCTCTATCGTTATATGCCCACATTTTATTCGAAAGGTCAGTGATGGCTACACTCTATGTAACGGAACAAGGCGCCCGGCTTGAAAAAGAATATCACCGAATTTTGGTGACACTCGATGGCGAGGTCATCCAAGCCGTGTTATTAAGAGCGATTTCTGAGGTTGTTCTCGTGGGCAACTGTGGAGCGACCACACCTGCGCTTTTAGCCTTGCTTGATGCAGGCGTTGGGTTGACCTTTATTACGCAATCGGGAAAACTGCGCGGGCAATTGCGTTCGGCACAATCATCCAATTTAGAACTCCGATTAAAACAATACCGGCGCCAGCAGGAGGAGGATTTTTGTTTGCAAGTTGCCAAAAACATTACACTGGGAAAGATTCGGAATTACAGAACCATGGCTCGCCGGCTTTTACGTTCCATCCGCAGTGCCCAGATAAAAACGAAATATCGACCTCAGAAACAATCGCAAGAGACATCAAAAATTGCGACTTTGGAAAGCTCGATCTCCCGGTTTAATGATTTTCTGGCGCAGTTACAGGAAGCAGAAAAAATGGACGTTATTCGTGGGATTGAGGGGACAGCCAGCAAACTGTATTTTTCATACCTGAGAAGCGGGCTGCGCTGGAAAGGTGAACAAACATTTACAAAGCGTGAACGCCGCCCACCAAAAGACCCGATCAACGCCATGTTGAGCCTTGGCTACACCTTATTAGGATTGTGTTTTGAATCAGCCATTGCAGTAGCAGGGTTAGATCCGCAAGCGGGTTTCTTTCACACCAATCGCTATGGACGCCCTTCGCTGGCTTTAGATTTAATTGAAGAATTTCGACCGATCATTGTTGATTCAATGGTGTGGCGGATGGTCAATCATCACATGCTGACTTCAAGCCATTTTATGATAGCGGAAGGGGGGAAGACCATGCTCAACCGTCGGGGTTTAAAAACCTTTTTCCGTCAATTTCACCGTAGAATTAATACCAAGGTTTTCCATCCTCTGGCTGGAAGGGCACTATCTTATCAAAAATGTTTTGAAGTGCAAACGAACCTTTTGCGCAAAGTTATCGTTGGAGAAGAAGCTGAATATTTACCCATGCCGTGGAAATAAGGAAGCAACATGGACGAAAAGCATTTTCTCGTTGTGGTATATGATTTATCAAACGATCGTCGGCGAACCAAATTGCATAAACTCTTAAAAAATTTTGGCAGTCCCGTTCAGTACAGCGTTTTTGAATGCCTGCTGACCAATGAAGAAATTTGTGAAATGAAAAGGCGGGTTAAAAAGATCATTCGCCCAAAAGCAGATCATGTGCGGTATTATCGACTGTGTAAAGCGTGCAAAGGTAAAACGGAAGTGATTGGTCGGGTTGAGGTTTTGAATGAAAAGGATGTGATCGTTGTTTAATTTAAAACACGTTTTTTCAAAAATTCCGGGCGACAGGGGGGGTCGAGTAGGAATTCGAGATGCCCGGAAAAATATCGCCTTAGCCCCCATATATGGTGCTATAAAAATTTTAAACCCCCAATATATTGGGTCTCCTTCAAATAATTTCCGGGCGAAACGGGGTTTTTTAGCAAAACCAAATTGCCCGGAATGCATCAATTCCGCAAGATATGGGAAAAACTTCAAAAAATATGGTATAATACCGGTAGATGTTGCAGGTGAAATACAAAATGAGCCCTTCGGGGCATTGAAACCTTATAACGATTTTGGGTCATGGGTAGCTCCTTTCAAGGGTGAAATACAAAATGAGCCCTTCGGGGCATTGAAACATATCCAGTCCATTGCTTTTCTCCTTTTTGCGTATGGGTGAAATACAAAATGAGCCCTTCGGGGCATTGAAACGTTCACGCTCATAATTTGCTCCTTTCTGTGTTTAGAGAATTAAGGTGAAATACAAAATGAGCCCTTCGGGGCATTGAAACACTGCCAGCACCAGCAACCCCGTAGCGCAATGCTTTTTCGGTGAAATACAAAATGAGCCCTTCGGGGCATTGAAACCCGAATCCCAAATACTACTCATAACATTTTCCTTTCGGTGAAATACAAAATGAGCCCTTCGGGGCATTGAAACAATTCTATTCCGTCGTGGTCTCGCCACGCCCCAGCGGGCAGGGTGAAATACAAAATGAGCCCTTCGGGGCATTGAAACGTGAAGGTTCTATAAAACTCGTTCACGGCTTGTGTGTTCAGGTGGTGAAATACAAAATGAGCCCTTCGGGGCATTGAAACTTATCAATCTCGATCCAAATGGCATTGGATGCCGCTTTGGTGAAATACAAAATGAGCCCTTCGGGGCATTGAAACTGTTAACCATGTGTCTTTCCCGTCCATGACGGGTTCCAGCGCGGTGAAATACAAAATGAGCCCTTCGGGGCATTGAAACTTTCTTTTTATTGAATCTCTTGACAAGGGTTTTGTAGGGTGAAATACAAAATGAGCCCTTCGGGGCATTGAAACTACACAAAGGCGTCATGGTAAATCCGGTACTGGAACAACCAGGTGAAATACAAAATGAGCCCTTCGGGGCATTGAAACGAGATACTGGTCAGGTTGCGGATGAACCCGACCTCGTGGTGAAATACAAAATGAGCCCTTCGGGGCATTGAAACTGCTTCTGGTCTACTCTTTTTGGCTTGTCTAAACTTGTTTTGGTGAAATACAAAATGAGCCCTTCGGGGCATTGAAACCATCACGCTAAAGATATACCCCTGGGCGTGTTGACTGCGGTGAAATACAAAATGAGCCCTTCGGGGCATTGAAACTATACATAACATCACCTCCAGGTGGTGGCTCTACGGGTGGAGTAGGTGAAATACAAAATGAGCCCTTCGGGGCATTGAAACGCTCTGTCACGAAACTCCGATTCACGTTCCTTCTCGATATTGATGCATTTGGTGAAATACAAAATGAGCCCTTCGGGGCATTGAAACCGTGAGGCAATCGAATATAAACATGCACGCCCCGCGCCGTTGGTGAAATACAAAATGAGCCCTTCGGGGCATTGAAACCTGGCTCGTCCACCTTCAACCAGTGTAGCAAATCACCATACGGGTGAAATACAAAATGAGCCCTTCGGGGCATTGAAACGGTTTTCAGGTCAAAAAATAGAATATCTCTCATGATAGGTGAAATACAAAATGAGCCCTTCGGGGCATTGAAACTCTGCCCAGAGGTGAGTATTTCATATTGATATACTCCGGTGAAATACAAAATGAGCCCTTCGGGGCATTGAAACTGGGGAAGGATGAAGTCGAGGTAAACTCCATCCAAGGGTGAAATACAAAATGAGCCCTTCGGGGCATTGAAACTGACGGACGGATATGATTTTGTCTCGCACTCGCAGGGGTGAAATACACAATGAGCCCTTCGGGGCATTGAAACTCGGATATTGAAATACCCATGCACCTTTTTCGTACTTTGGTGAAATACACAATGAGCCCTTCGGGGCATTGAAACATCGCTGGCATTTACCTCTACCTCCGCCGTTTTGGACGGAGGTGAAATACACAATGAGCCCTTCGGGGCATTGAAACGAGTCATCGTCCAGATATTTGGGTTTTTTCTTTAACCCAAGGTGAAATACACAATGAGCCCTTCGGGGCATTGAAACTCAAAGCTTTTTTTATTCACACTTTTTATCATAGGTCCGAGCGGATGGGTTGAGATGGTTATGTTTTCCTGTCGGTTAGAAAAATTTTTTATATGGTGTGGCATAAAACCATTTTTTGTAAAATGAGTATTTGTGTTGTTGAAATAGATTGTTTAACTAAAACATTACAAGAAACCGATAAACACCAGAATCTGAGGTATAAAATGAAATTCCCATCAATGTGGATTATTCGTGCAGGCAAGAATGATATTGCAAAAGACATCTTCTTAACCAAAAATCGTATTGCTATTGGGTGGCCAAAAATGGGTGATTTGTCCCAATTGAAACCAAATCGGGATAGTTTTAAACAGTCATTATCAGAAGCTTACCCTGAAACGAAGGTCGGTGCGATTCCAAATACAGCGGGGCAACTGTATCGATTTGTTCACAAAATGATAATCGGAGATCTGATAGTTTTTCCGCCCATCACGGAGCAAATGGTGCATATTGGTTTAATTTTGGGAGATTATCTTTATTCACCTGATGTCTCTTTAGATTTTCCCAATCAAAGGAAAGTTTTCTGGCTGAAAACTGTGCCTAAAAACATGTTTTCTCAAGCCGCATTATCTGCAATTAAACCTCCAAGGACCTTGTTTAAGGTGATAAATCATTCAAACGAGTTCATTGTCGTTTTAGAAGAAGAGCCCATGTCCGCTCAAACAAAGCGTGATGGAACTTTAACAAGTATTGTTGATAACATCAAACAAATCACTAATAATTTTGTGAGAAAAACATTGGTTGAAGAATTAAAAGGGTGCTCTTTCATAGAATTTATTGCCCATGTTCTGGAAAAGCTAGGATACCATGTCCTCTTGCCCCAAACTGGGCAGGATCAAGAGATTGACATTGTCGCACAAAAAGTTGAACTTGGTTTTGAATCCCCGATTATAAAAGTGCGAACAAAAAGTGGTGACTCAAAAATTGATCTATCTGAGGTTTCGCAATTGTTTAGAAATATTGGGGAAAAAGAATCTGGCTTATTTGTTACGCTGGGTGATTATACCGAGGAAGCCCTTCAATTCGCAGCTTTAAAAACAAATTTGCGTTTGATGAAGGGTAGTGAATTGATTAATCTGATCATGTCATATTATGAAGAACTTGAATCTCGGTACAAGGAAATTTTGCCTTTGAGAAAAGTATATTTTCCGGATGCCTTAGCAGATCAGGAAGATCAATTATGGAAAAAGCCCACTGGCTAGTGTGCTAACTTAAGAAGCGGGGTACTAGAATTATTTTTAATTAATTACCTGTTGGCTTGGATATTCGCCACGCGTAGAGATTGGATGTTTTTCATCCAATGCTCTTGTTTTTGGCATTATAAACCCTGCAAAATTCATCAGTTATAATGGGGGCATGGTGTCACTAGGTTTTATTACCCACAAAAGTATGTTTTTTGTAGTTGATATTATTTTTGCTGATTTGAAGAATAAATTGCTAATGATCGCAAATACGTCTATATCGTCGATGCGATTGGCCGGCATTAATTCTTAATCTTCATATTAACCCATCGAAGGGAGATTCCTATGGTTCATCTATCTGTCAGGCTTGCTTGGAACGATATCGGTTGGAATGGTTGTATCTGTAAAGAACCACACCTAAATGCCTCATGTATTGGTAACGAGACGATCCGAGATGAAAGGGACGATAACCTTGAGCGAGAATTCGCCGAAACACATATCTCAAAATTGGACGGCTGGAAACCACCGTGCTCTCGCGATATCCTGACTTATTCATCAATAGGAACGCAATTTACCCATAGCGATCCTTTGCATCGCAAGTTTCTGAAACCTGTCCAAGAAGAGGTCTCTCCCTATACATCTTTGCCAGCGCCTTATCGTTGGTTGCGAGAGGAAACTTTTAGAGATATCTGTGAAGCTGAAAACCTATCGATCCGCCTGGGTGATAACTCGGAAAAAACAACTGGATGGGTGTATGAGCCCGATCGGCAATTGGCATTATTAAACCAATACTGGGGGAAGATCAAAGAAGGCGAAGGGCATTCATTAATCTTCTTTTATGTAAAAGAAAATCCTGTTGATGAAGAATCTCCACGTTTAATCACCGGGGTGGGGCGGTTGAAGAAAGTGGGTCCACAGTTATTCTTTGAAGGGACTGATTCCTCACAAGGGCATCGATACCCAATTTGGACACGAGCAATAACTCAAGATTACCCCAATCAGGGTTTTCGCATTCCTTATCAAGAGTACATTCAGTTGGAGGAAGATCCCAAGCGGATTGCTTGTTATGTGCCTAGGGAATCGATCCTGCAATTCTCATTTGTTAGTGAACACATTACAGACGATCAAGCCGTTGGTATTCTTGAGCGCCTTATTCAATCAGTCCATGTTATCGATCAAGATAAAAAAGTCCCGGGTCCCTGGAAGAGACATCTGGAATGGCTGGATCGTTGCCTGGAGGATGTCTGGGCTAGTCGGGGACCATATCCGGGCATTGGTCCAGTACTAAATTACCTTGGATTTCCACAAGGGATGGCGTTTCACCGTATTGAATTGAGGAATTTTGTTAAAGAGGGCAAAGATCCCTGGCATTATGTGAAGGCGATCTTGAATGACCAACAACAACCCCCATTGAAGTATATGGAGTCTTTCAAGCAGGCAAAATTACGTTGGAAATCCTTTGGAAGGAAACCTGTTCGGCAAGAGCTGCTGGATACATTGGTGAAGTTTGAATTAACCTGTGAGCAGATCAGGCGTATTATGAATGTTGATGAGAGAAAGAATGCGGGTATCGTCGCTACCGATGAAGAGCTGATTGCGAATCCATATTTCATCTGTGAATCGGATTTGGGAAGTTTAAAATCAAATCCAATTTCTCTTGATACGATCGATCGGGGGATGCTTCCCGAGGGTAATTTTTCATATATTCTTTCAAGGTCAGAGCAGATCGCCCAAGATGATAGTCGCAGGGTTAGGGCGGTTGCTACAACAGTCTTAAAAGAAGCAGCCGAGTCTGGCGATACGGTACTTTCCGTTTCAGAACTTTTTGAGAAAATCAGGGCAAGATTTCCTGAACGACGAGAATGTAAACCCGATCGTGAAATTTTTGAAGCGGAAGCGGAATTTCATCGCCAGGTATTGTGGCTGTCTTTTGATGAGGAACCCATTCTGGCTGCTTTACGAAACTTGCGAGATTTTGAATCTGAAATAACAGAATTGATCAAGCGCCGGGTAAAAAGGACCAACTCACCTTCTACGCCACCTATTAATTGGGACGCAGCCTTGTCAGAGGCATTTGGCGAGCCTCGAACGGAGCGTGAAAAAGCAGCACATGCAGAAAAAATCCTGGCGCTTGAGACGCTCTTCACACAACGGATCAGTGTACTAACCGGTAGCGCAGGGACTGGCAAAACATCTGCATTGCGAGTCTTTTTAGACTGTCTTGAAAAATCAGAAGGAAGATTGAGTGTACGCCTTTTGGCACCAACTGGAAAAGCACGTGTACGCCTATCATCGGCAACAAAACGGAATTCCTTTACTATTCATCAGTTTCTCCTCAGTTTGGATTGGTTCCTGCCGGATATTTTTGTCTTAAAACCACAAGGCGGTGGACAGGTTGCACCCACAACAGTGATTATTGATGAGTGTTCAATGGTGCCTACAGATTTGATGGGTGTCTTGTTTCGGGCGATCAAAATGGATATGGTACAGCGTCTTGTTCTGGTGGGCGACCCCAACCAACTCCCGCCGATTGGGCCTGGCAGGCCATTTGTGGATATCATTAATTGGTTGCGTGAGAATCACCCACAATGTGTTGCTATGCTAAAAACGTCCATGCGGATCGCAGATGACTCTGATGTTGGTTTAGGTAAAAGCTGTGGTCTTGCTTTTGCTGATGGTTACAGGGATGACCTGATCAATCCAGCAGATGATGAAATCCTTTCAGATGTCGCCCGTGGAATTAAAAAAGAGGATCTGGAAGTTCATTTCTGGGACGATCAGGACGAACTTAAGGAAACTATTCGCAAGTGCCTCGCCGATGTTGGGATTGGCGATGAGGGGGATTATGCCAGCTTTAATCAATCATTGGGGATAACCTCAAAACCAGGGCAACAACCGCATTGGAAAGATGCTGAACGTTGGCAACTTTTGAGCCCTCTTAAAGGTAAAGGCTTTGGAACTGAAGAACTGAATCGCATGATCCAATTTGGTTATCGCCGTGGATTAATTACAGCCGCCCAAACAAAACCGAACATTCCCCGGCCTTTTGGTAATCAACAAATCGTCTGGTCAGATAAAGTCATTCAAATTAAGAACCAGAAGCGATTTGGGTGGCCAAGAGAAACAGGATTGGACTATGTTGCCAACGGCGAAATTGGAATAGTTACCGGCACCGGGAAAAAGCAAGACGGATCTTATCTTCAAGTGGGCTTTTCAACGCAAAATGGGGTGACCTATCGTTATTCTGGTGTTGAGGTTGAAAATGTGCTGGAATTGGCCTACGCCTTGACGGTGCATAAATCCCAGGGCAGCGATTTTGAAATTGTCTTCCTGATCATTCCGAAAGAAGCTCAGACACTTTCTCGCGAACTTGTCTATACCGGGTTGACTCGCTTTAGAAAAAAGCTTGTGTTATTGATTGAGGGAGACACAGGAACACTTGAAAAACTTCGGTTGCCTGAATATTCCGATACCCATCTAAGAAACACAATGATGTTCTCTTTATCTTTACGCGCGGAGGACGATCGAGTTCTTTATCCCGAATCGTTAATTCATCGGACATCTGTTGGTGTACCGGTTCGCAGCAAGTCCGAGGTGATTGTTGCTGACACGCTCACCCGGCTTGGAATTACCTGGGAGTATGAGCGAAAGCTCGCAACTCCTGGAGATCCAAGGAACTTCCGCTTGCCAGACTTCACCATAGGATATGAAGGTGACATTCTATATTGGGAGCATTTGGGCATGCTAACTGTTCCATCTTACCGAGAAGGTTGGGAGAGAAAGCGATGTTGGTATGAGGAACAAATGGGTATTCCGGTTATCGGTGAGGATGTCGAGGCTCCTCAGGTGGAGCCAGGACAATTCCCGATTGTGATCACCTCACGCGACAATGACGATGGTGGCATTGATGTGCCAAAAATAGAAGGTTTGATCAGAAAGTACATCCTTTTGGAAAATTAGCGATTTATCAGCGCCAAATTTCGAGTTTTTATATTATCATTGAGGGTGAGATGTTTTGATCTCCATAAGCACAATTGCTATGCAAAACCTTTCCAGGGGATGAACATTTCTAAAAATTAATGACGTATGAAAATGGACAAATACAATGGAAGATCGATTTTTCACCCAACCTGTCCTCAATTCCCCTTATGAATACCCTACTCGGCATTGGGAATTGGATGCGACCGGACAACCCACTCAAAGGATTGTTGAACGCCGGCGCAGTGCTGAATTTATCACACCGATCCCTAAGCCTCGCAGGAAAAAAGGCTCGGTGGGCCAAATGCAAATTGTCTTTGATGAAGGCAAGGGTTTGTCGACAGAAGACCAAACATACGATCTGACGGGGACAATCAATTTAATCAGGCAATTGGTGGACCGTTGGCGTATGATTCCAGATCCGAAAAAATGGCTGGTCACACCAGAGACAGCCCGTCTTCTACAGCACTGGCGCAAATACCCATTTAACGGGATTCGTCCCTTTTTCTGTCAGATTGAAGCGGTCGAAACCCTGATTTGGTTGACTGAAGTTGCTCCTCAAGCCGGCCGGCGCGAACGAGAATTGCTAGAGCGCCTTAAAGATGTCAGCCATGATGCCAACCCTGAACTGGAACGGATTGCCTTAAAAATGGCAACAGGGGCAGGGAAGACGACGGTCATGGCGATGATCATTGCCTGGCAAACGATTAATGCGGTTAGGCGTCCAACCAGTTCTCGTTTCACAAAGGGTTTCTTGGTTGTCACGCCGGGTATCACCATTAGAGATCGCTTGCGGGTGCTTCAACCGAATGATCCCGACGCTTACTATCGCGATCGGGAACTGGTACCTAATGATCTGCTTCCAGAATTAAACAAAG
The DNA here is from genome assembly GCF_900184705.1 of Brevefilum fermentans. NCBI lineage: Bacteria > Bacillati > Chloroflexota > Anaerolineae > Anaerolineales > Anaerolineaceae > Candidatus Brevifilum > Candidatus Brevifilum fermentans. Next base: position 1,088,635 of record NZ_LT859958.1, read on the forward strand.
CAGAAATTGTGATCACCAATTACCATGCTTTCAAGCTTAGGGAGAAGCTTGACCTGTCACGTGGAAGCCGTGCGCTACTTCAGGGACGGGGAGAAGCATTACAAACCTTAGAAACCGAAGGCCAAATGCTTCAACGTGTGATGCCGGAATTGATGGGTGTGAAGCAGGTGATGGTTTTGAATGATGAAGCCCACCACTGTTATCGAGAAAAACCGAATACTGATGAAGAAACAGAATTAAAAGGGGAAGAACGCGAAGAAGCTAGCAAGAATAATCAAGCTGCACGTTTGTGGATCTCAGGCCTTGAGATGGTAAAAAGAAAGCTGGGTATCAACCGAGTTGTTGACCTATCAGCCACACCATTTTTCCTGCGTGGGTCGGGGTACGCAGAAGGGACAATCTTTCCCTGGACTGTAAGTGATTTTTCTCTCATGGATGCCATTGAATGTGGAATCGTAAAACTGCCCCGAGTTCCGGTTGCGGATAATATCCCCGGTGCTGATATGCCAAAATTCCGCAACCTTTGGGAATATATCGGTAAAAGGATGCCACGTAAAGGAAGAGGGAAATCGGGTGAGCTAGATCCGCTGAGTTTGCCTGTTGAGCTGCAAACAGCTTTGGAAGCTCTTTATGGGCATTATAAGAAGACCTATGAATTATGGAAAGAAGCAGGCATCGTTTCACCGCCTTGTTTTATTGTGGTATGCCAGAATACCTCAATCTCTAAATTGATTTACGATTTTATTTCTGGATTTGAACGGGAGAATGAAGACGGCAGCCTATCATTTGAAAATGGGCGATTGGAGCTGTTTCGCAATTATGATGAATATGGCAATCCTTTGGCACGCCCCAATACGTTATTGATCGATAGTGAGCAGCTTGAATCGGGAGAGGCTTTGGATTCCGATTTTAGAAAGATGGCCGCTGAAGAGATCGAAAGGTTCAGGCGGGAAATCCGCCAACGAACGGGAGACCAACGAGCTGCTGACAATATCACCGATCAGGATTTGTTACGCGAAGTGATGAATACGGTAGGCAAGCCCGGACATTTAGGTGAGGCAATTCGCTGCGTTGTTTCCGTATCGATGCTCACTGAGGGCTGGGATGCCAATACGGTCACCCATATTTTGGGCGTACGAGCCTTTGGTACGCAATTACTCTGTGAACAGGTGGTGGGTCGAGCTTTGCGCCGGCAGTCTTATGATTTGAATCCCGACCATGCTGATCCCTTTAACCCTGAAGGATTGTTCGATGTCGAATATGCTGACATTCTTGGCATTCCCTTTGATTTCACTGCCAAACCAGTTGTATCAACACCTCAGAAACCACGTGAATCCGTGCATGTGCGGGCTGTGCGCCCTGATCGAGACCATTTAGAAATTCGCTTTCCCAGAGTAGAGGGTTACCGGGTGGAGCTCCCCAATGAACGTCTGGAGGCAAGTTTTAATGAAGATTCTGTTTTGGAATTAACCCCAGAAATCGTTGGTCCATCAATAACTGTCAACGCGGGGATTATCGGTGAGGATGCAAACTTGGACCTTGAGCATCTGGATGATTTGCGTCTATCCACCATATTATTTCATGTCACCAAACGCCTGCTTTATACCCATTATCGGGATAAAAACCATGATTTGGAAATGCATCTTTTTGGACAGCTCAAGCGGATTACGAAGCAATGGATGGAAAACTATTTGGTGTGCAAAGGGGGCACCTTCCCAGGACAGTTGATGTACCAGGAACTGGCGGATATGGCTTGCGATCGCATCCATGCGGGGATTACTCGACGTTTTGTTGGGGAGAAGCCAATTCGAGCGGTGTTGGATGCTTATAATCCACAAGGTTCTACAATGCATGTAAATTTTTACACCTCTAAAGCCTTACGTTGGCAGACGGATCCCCGCAAATGCCACGTTAATTGGGCTGTGTTGGATAGCCAGTGGGAGGGCGAATTTTGCCGGGTGGTTGAATCGCATCCCCTGGTACATTCTTATGTAAAGAATCAGGGGTTAGGGTTGGAAGTCCCATACCGCTACGGTTCGACGGTCCGAAGATATATCCCCGACTTCATTGTTCAGGTCGATGATGGGGAGGGAGATTTGCTCAACATGGTGGTTGAGATCAAAGGCTACAGAGGGGAGGACGCCAAGATCAAAAAAGAAACCATGGAAACCTACTGGATTGAAGGCGTGAATAATGCGGGTGTGTTTGGGCGTTGGGCGTTTGTAGAATTGAAGAATGTGTGGACAATGGAAGAAGAATTTACTGCAAAACTTGAGGGGGAGTTTGACAAACTGGTTGTTGCAGCGATAAACAATAAAAAGAATGAGGTTGCATAATGGCAAGCAAAAAATCCGTTGACAGTTTTTACCATGATGAAGCTTCTCGGAAGTACATCCCGACGGCGGAATTGGAGCCGCTGGTAAGGGACCAAGATAAATCGCCTTTGCTGGTGGCTTATGAACGCCGTAACCCGGATTTGGACCCGCAGTTGGTGTGGCGGGGAAAGGATTTACAGGATTGGTCCGATCTGGTTGTGCCGGCACCCCCTCTTTACATCCAGGAGAAAATTCATCCCAAAGTGCTGATCGATGACCTGCAGCGTACGGCACAGGAGCAAGGGGGCGTGCCCCAGCAACTGGATTTGTTTGCCGACTTTAATGGCTTACCGAGCGAGGCAGCAAAAACCGAATTTTACCAACACGAAGCCAACTGGAGCAACCGGATGATTTTAGGCGATAGCCTGCAGGTGATGGCTTCACTGGCAGAACGCGAAGGTTTACGTGGCAAAGTTCAGTGTATATATATCGATCCGCCTTATGGCATAAAATTCAATTCAAATTTTCAGTGGTCAACAACAAGCCGAGATGTAAAGGATGGGAATGTTCAACATATAACGCGTGAACCTGAACAAGTGAAGGCATTTCGAGATACTTGGAGAGACGGTATTCATTCGTACTTAACCTATCTCAAAGACAGACTCATAGTCGCTAGAGATTTGTTAAAAATTTCCGGTTCAATTTTTGTTCAAATTGGAAATGAAAATGTTCATCAAGTGCGCTGCTTATTAGATGAGGTGTTTGGAGGTAACAACTTTTTAAGTCTGATACCATTTATCAAAACTAGTAGTAAAGGCGCAAAATACTTGGACACAATTCATGATTATCTCCTTTGGTATGCAAGAGATAAAGACAATGTAATTTATAACCAGTTGTATAAATATCGTTCAAGGTCTTCGCTAGATTCTGGTTATGGATGGGTAGAAGAGAATCTACAGGAAAGAAGATTAACGAGTAAAGAAAAACGAGAAATTCAAAAAGTCAGTGGTAAACGGTTTGCAACAAGCGCATTAATTTCTCAATCTGGCGGCGAGAAATCAAGTTTTCCGGTTGAATGTAGAGGAAATGTGTATTATCCTTCTAGGAATTCATTCTGGAAAACGAATTTAGTTGGCTTTTCTCGATTGTCAAAAAGTAATCGACTGGTACCTGTGAAAAACACATTAAATTACAAGCGTTATTCTGATGATTTTCCTGTAGTGGCATTAACATCTTGGTGGGGAGATACAAAAGAAAGCACTTTTGCAACAAATAAAATATTTGTTGTTCAAACATATTCAAAGGTAATTGAGCGTTGCATATTAATGGCAAGTAATCCTGGAGACTTGGTTTTAGACCCAACTTGTGGCTCAGGAACAACGGCTTATGTATCTGAACAATGGGGACGTCGTTGGATTACTATTGATACTTCTAGAGTAGCACTTGCTTTGGCTAGAGCGAGGTTGATGGGTGCCAGGTATAGTTTTTATATTTTAAAAGATACTTATGACGGTCAACTTAAAGAGGCTGAAATTTCAAGATCACTCCCTTTTCATGAACCTGTGTTTGGGAGTATCCGTCAAGGATTTATCTATAATAGAGTTCCGCACATTATGCTAAAAAATATCGCGCATAACTCAGAAATTGATGTTATCTGGGAAGAATATCAAGATAAAATGGAACCAATACGGAAACAGGTGAACACCATTTTAAATGAAAACTGGGAAGAGTGGGAGGTGCCGCGAGAAGGAAAAAAGACGTGGCCACACGAAGCAAAAGAACTCCATCAACAGTGGTGGGATTTGCGTATGGCTCGCCAGAAAGAGATTGACGCTTCTATTGCGGCTAAATCTGAGTACGAATACTTATATGATCAACCCTATGAAGATAACACTAAAATCCGTGTAGCAGGACCATTCACCGTTGAATCCCTATCGCCGCACCGAATATTAGCCGTGGATGAAAACGACGAGTTGATCGACAGTATTGCTGAGGGTAAAGCCGGTTACGGTGAAGGTCAGAGCTTTACGCAAATGGTCCTCGAAAATCTCAAAACCGCTGGTGTCCAACAAGCTCACAAGGAAGATAAGATCAATTTTGCTTCCCTGGTGCCCTGGCCAGGGGACCTGATTTGTGCGGAAGGTAAATACTATCCGGGCAAAGAAGAAACCGGAGCCCAAAAACGGGCTGCTATCTTCCTGGGGCCTGAATTTGGCACCGTTGCCAGGCCCGACCTGGTGGCTGCCGCCAGAGAAGCAGCCGATGCGGGTTTTGACGTATTGATCGCTTGTGCCTTCAATTTCGATGCGCAATCCACTGAATTTGATAAACTTGGTAAAGTGCCTGTGCTAAAAGCCCGGATGAACGCCGATTTGCATATGGCGGATGACCTTAAAAATACAGGCAAAGGCAACCTATTTGTCATCTTTGGCGAACCGGATATTGATATTTTGCAGACAGAAGATGACAAAATTCAGATAAAGATCAATGGCGTGGATGTCTTTGATCCCAGCAGTGGCGAAGTTCGCAGCGATAATGCCGACGGGATCGCCTGCTGGTTCATTGACACCGATTACAACGAAGAGAGTTTCTTTGTTCGCCACGCGTATTTCCTGGGTGCGAATGACCCTTACAAGTCTCTAAAAACAACACTTCGGGCTGAAATCAACGAGGAGGCCTGGGAGTCATTGCATAGCGATACCTCACGGCCATTTAATAAGCCTAAATCGGGAAGGATTGCGGTCAAGGTGATCAATCACCTTGGTGATGAGGTTATGAAAGTCTTTAAGGTGTAGTTATGCGTTTTATCATTGCCGATACATTCAGCGATAGCCTTGCAAAATTGACAGCTCAGGAGCAAAAAGCGGTTAAGTCGACGGCGTTTGATTTACAGATCGATCCATCCAGGCCTGATTTGCAATACCATAAGTTAGATCGAGCACAGGACCCGAATTTTGCTTCCATCAAAGTCAGCAGAGATATTCGTATCATTGTACACCGCACAAAATCTAGTTTCATGATTTGTTATGTAGACCATCATGATGCCGCTTACCAGTGGGCTCAGCGTCGTAAGCTAGAAACTCATCCGACTACCGGCGCAGCTCAATTTGTCGAAATCCGTGAAACCGTCAAGGAAATTGTAATTCCTACCTATATAACAAAAGACCACCCCAAACCACCTGTCCTGGGGCATGTTAAAAAAGATGAGCTTCTTCTTTATGGTGTCCCATTAGAATGGTTAGATGACGTAATAACTGCAACCGAGGACAACATCTTTGAATTAGTTGACCATCTGCCTCAGGAAGCTGCCGAAGCCGTGCTCGAATTGGCCACGGGTGGAATCCCGATAATCACAACAGTTGCCACAACTGTAGAAGATCCCTTTGAGCACCCAGATGCACTTCGCAGGTTCCGTGTGATGGATAACATCGAAGACTTAGAGCAGGCTTTGGCTTATCCATGGGATAAATGGACGATTTTTCTCCATCCTGCTCAAAAAAGTGTTGTTGAAGGACATTATCGTGGTCCAGCGCGTGTTTCTGGGTCTGCGGGAACAGGTAAAACGGTTGTCGCCTTACACCGAGCGGTATATTTGGCAAAAAATAATCTCCATGCTCGTGTACTGCTTGCCACTTTCTCTGAGACCCTTGCGAACGCTCTCAAGGAAAAATTGCGCCGTTTGATACACCACCAACCACAACTGGCAGATCAAATTGAAGTCTATTCAATGAACGCGATAGGTGAACGACTTTACCGCAGATTATTTGGCGTCTTAAAGATCGCACCAAGAGAAGTCATCGCTGATCTGATTTCGCAAGCGAGTAAGAAGGTTGAAAATCACCGTTTTAGCGATGCCTTTATTATGACGGAATGGGAACAGGTCGTCGACGCTTGGCAACTCAATACTTGGGAGGAGTATCAAAACGTACTCAGGCTTGGTAGGAAAATTCGCTTGCCTGAAGACAGGCGTAAAGTGCTTTGGTCAATATTTGAAATCATTCGTAAGGCGTTAGAAGATGTTGGCCATCTCACCTACGCCAGCATGTTTGAGCGTTTAACCCTGCATTACAAGGCGGATAATCGCTCTCCTTTTGATTTTATTGTGGTGGATGAATCACAAGATATCAGCATCGCTCAATTAAAGCTGTTAGGCGCATTGGCAGAAAATCAGCCCGACAGTCTTTTCTTTGCTGGAGATTTAGGCCAGCGCATTTTCCAGCAACCCTTTTCATGGAAGGTGTTGGGTGTTGATATTCGTGGTCGATCTCAGACACTAAGGATCAATTATCGCACATCCCATCAAATTCGAATGTTTGCGGATAAATTGCTTGATCCAGAAATCTCTGATGTAGATGGCAATATTGAATCACGCGCTGGGACAATCTCTGTATTTAATGGACCGATTCCTGTTATAAAAACTTTCGCCTCTGAAGAGAAAGAGATTGATGCTGTTAAAGAGCAGGTGCAGCGCTGGATCGAAGATGGGCTGGCTTTACACGAAATCGGCATCTTTGTGCGTTCGGAAAAAGAACTACGAAGAGCAAAGTTACCTGTTGAATCTTTAGAGCACCCCTATAATGTGCTTGATGAAATGGTGTCTATTACAGAAGGATTTTTATCCATATCGACGATGCACCTAGCAAAAGGATTGGAATTTCGTGCGGTTATTGTGATGGCTTGCGATGATGAGGTCATACCGCTACAAGAGCGCATTGAAATGGTAGCTGATGAATCCGATCTGTTAGAAGTATATAACACAGAAAGGCATCTATTGTATGTGGCCTGCACACGAGCAAGGGATCATTTGCTATTAACTGGATTAGAACCGGTATCTGAGTTTTTGGATGATTTGCGAATGTAAAGTTGTAGATTTGTAGAAATACCGACGAGTTAGATGTAGTATGCTTTATTAGGGGATCTGACATAGGAGAGCTTTCTGATAGAATTCAAAATATCATTACATGGAAGAACAATGATAGATAAATGGCTGAACACAAAAGAATATTTTGTGACCTATGGTCTATTGATCAATGCTGCAAAACACTTTGGATTTTGCACTTACCAGGAAATTGCCCAGGCTAATGGCTGGCCGATGGTTGGAAGCTAGATGGGGAAGCTGATCGGTGAGGTGATCGGATTAATTTCAAAAAATGAATTAGAGCAAGGTCGTCCGATGCTAAGTGCCATTGCGGTTGGGGTTAGCGGTAAACCGAGCGAAGGCTTCTTTAACTGGGCACGCGAGCTTGGGGTGCTTGAAGAAGGCCAGGACAAAGAAACCCTTTGGCGGAACGAGTGCGAAAAGGTATATGAAGCTTGGAAGATCTCATATCGAAAAGAATAATCCACAGCCGGCATGTCAGATGAGGTTTGGTCTAAACGGTTATGTTATTAGAATTCTAATCTAACCATTTACAACAATACCAATCGGATTGCGCCAGAAAGTCTGCATAAAACAGGAGTAGCTAATATCAAATCTTCTCTACGCGTAGAGAGTTTTGTTTTTTTATTGTAATGTTGGTGTTGCTCGAACAATATCCCCGTGAAAGGATTCTTTCCAACCTTTTTCTCCCCTTGAAAATTATCCAAAGATTGTGGTTTTATCAATATGGTTGACAAAGTATATCCAGACCAGATTATTGTCAAGAAATGCAGAATGGTTGAGACCCACTTCATAACCCTGAGACATTGGTCATTTTGGCGCATGTATTCGCTCTCTACACGTAGAGTGAATGGAATGAAAAATGGTAAAAAATAGTTCAAAAAGGTTCAAAAAAGCCATCTCCATGCATGGAGTTGATACGGTGTGTGTCATTTAAGAAATCCCCTTGTTTTAAGTTCTCTACGCGTAGGGAAAAACGTTGTTATCTTTGATGTTTTCTCAGCCCTGTAATGATACACAAATGTAGTTTATTGAGAATGCGCAGCAATGGATGTCACTCCAAAGGTGTGGATATTGAAAAGGGTTTCGAAGCAATTTCTCCCTGAAAAAGTTCAGGCCGGTTATATCTTGAGTGACACTGGCCAGGAGTGAACTCGGGGGGTATCGAAAATCGAATAACTGCTGTACCAAGCGTCCAGCTGGCGCAACCCGTCCACCCGCCAAGATGAGGCGGGCTTTTTGTTTTAACCCCAGGAAAGGAGATTTATGGAAATAAAGGTCAAGATTCTCAGCAAATGTCAAGATTGTGACGGCCAGGCCTATCTGCCATCAGCTAAGGGCATCGATTCCAGAGGCGAGGAATATCAACGTTACCTGCCCTGCCCGGCCTGCAAGGGCACTGGCCAGACCGAGAAGTGGATTGCTCTGGAGGAATTGCAGACACTGCTCAAAGGTTTGGAATGTCCGCATGAGCATGTCTCGCAAATCGGCAGCTTTCACTTTTCAGCAGGCGAAGTGTGGGATGACATCCGGGATATCTGCGACGATTGCGGTCAAATCCTGGATTAGTCCAATTCCGCTATTCTATCCACTGAGCGCTCTTCCTTAATTGGAGGAGCGCTCTTTTTTGTTTTAAGAAAGGAGTTACTTATGAGTAATGCTGTTGAAAGCCCGGGTGACCGTTCCTTTGGTTATTCCGAAGGCACTGCCACCTGGGCCACCCGTTATATTGACCCGTCAGGATTTGAGTGTATGTTGTCCCTGCAAGCTGAGAGTGGTTTAGAAGCGCTTAGAAAGGCGGAGAGTGCGCTGGCTCACCTGAAGGATGCTCAATGTATCCCTTTGCGCAAAGACAGCCCTGAGAGCGCTAAAAAGAGCTTCAACAAACCATCTGGAGCAACAGTGCTGATTAAGCCTGAGGGGGATGAGAAAAACCCGACATGTCCACTGCATGGCGTTGAGATGCAGAAATGGTCGCGTAATGGGCGCACCTGGTATTCCCATCGCTGGGAAGGCGGCTGGTGCAATGGGAAGCAGTCATGAAACGGAGAAAGGACGTATTTCCCAGAAAGCTCACAGTCCAGGATGTCGGTGATTACTATAGAAAGGAGGTGACCCCCCAGATTCGTTTGCAAGGGTTATAGCTGCTCAAAGCTGGCCTGAAACCCGGAAACCAGGTGCATGTGAGCAATCCACAGCCGGGCGTGCTTATCGTGAAAAGTCTGGACTAACACCACACAATCCCATCCAAAAGGGCAGTCCACCAACGGGCTGCCCTTGTTTTATTTAAGCAAAGGAGGCTTAAAACAATGAGAAACCAAGATGTTATTGAAAAAATTGTCCCACCCATCCACCAGGTTGAAACCCCCAAGCTGCAAGGGTCCTATCCCCATGCGCGGGTCAAGGGCCGGGTCGTTACGACCAAAGTTGTTGGCGTCACCTTCGAAGGGCGACAGGAGGTGGTTGCCTGGGCCTGATCTCAACCAAGCGTTGGGGTTCAGAGAGGAATGGCAAATAGACTATCACTTATATGCTGTCAGGTCATTCGATTATTAAGGGAAAACAAGATTTTCTGGCTTAAATTTACAGGGACAAGGTTGCAAGATCTAAGTACATCCGGACATCATCCAGTTACTATTAAAAAATTCCATATTTACATAAAATCAAACATACATATCAATTAAAAATGTCAAGGATATCCCATCGATCTTGCCATTCACTTAATCGACTTTCATCAATTGAATGGTGTGTGGAATCTGGGGTGACAGGCCTTGTTCCCCCATGTTTTTTGAGATATTCTTGATGTGCTAAATAGATGTCATTTTTTATCCACCAATTTGGTACAACCCAAAACTTGGGATGTTCATCATAATTCCCCAAACTTACAAACACCCAGAAATTTGATTCATCAGATTTGGGCATCATCGGTTGACCATCCATAATACTCGACTGCCAGACTCTACTTCGCTTGGATTTTACCCGAAGGGTAATGGAGCGACTTTTATCGTGATTGTCGGCAATAATGACAATTTTTGACTTCTTTTTGACAGGTGTCGCAGACACTCCTCGCTTATTCAATTCAGCAACGGAGAAATATATACCAGCCTGTCTCACTTGTTGTAAACTTGCTTTTCGAAACGTTTTCTTTTCTGTCACAAGAGCCCCTTCATTTAGAATAGTGGCCACAAAAAAAACATAAGATGTTTTATTCCTTCCAGCACTAAATTATTTTAACACAATAAGGATAAATCGCAAAAAATCCCTGCTTTTGGTATAAAGTTACCAAAGGCATGACCATGATTTAATAAGTGCATTTTGTATATCATCGAAATCAACCCCCTTTTTTCACTTATATACAAAAGATTCCGACGGGTTTACCGCTATATATAGCGCCCCCGGGGCGACTCGAACGCCCAACCAACTGATTCGAAGTCAGGTACTCTATCCATTGAGCTACGGGGGCTAGCAAGTTTATTATACCGCAAAAAAATCCCCGGATGGTCAATTAGAGCCGTGAAATAGTGAATTTGGCCTGCGGGTTTGACCCTTCATTGATTAATAATCAAGTGCTATCTAAACAATGTGTTTTCACCTTTTAAGGATTTTCAGATGCTAAATATTATCATAAAAATCTATTTGGCGACCAGTACCGGATAAGCTAGTTCATAAGTCAGTTATAGAATATATGCTAATTAGGCAATCAAGATAATCTATTATTGCCTTGTCTGGTGGTAACTAATGCGTTTAGGTTTTTCTTGGTTTCTTGTCAATTATTTTTTGCATTTACGGGGATAATGTTACAATGTAATTGATTCTCCAAAGCTATCCTCCCAGATATAAAGGGTTCTGTACTTGTGAATGTGGAGGGAAATGAAAACATATAGGAATCTCCAAACTACAATTTTGATAACAACATCGGTTGTATTACTATCATTAATGGCTTTTGTTAATGTTGTAAACGGGGAAGAAGGAATTTATCAAACATACTTGCCATTGATACTAATATCCGAGCATTATCAGGAGCCAACACCACCGCCTAATTCTGCTCCTTTGCCGGGTGAAAATTTGCAGTGCAATACCTATGGTAATGCAATAATTTGTGCCACAATTTCAAATGTAACTCCAACAAAATACTCATGGTTGACTATTAGAGGACAATTAATAGTAAATGGTGTTCCTCAAAATAATCTTCGAATGTACACTACTTGGCACTTTAAAACCACAGAATCTTATTGTAATGATGGTATAACCAATGAAGATGGGATTGCATCGTGTCGTTATTATATTTCTGGTGCAACATCAGGATATAAGGTAAATATTAATGTAAACATTGGAGGTTATTCGGTTACAACATGGTTTACAACTCAATAATAAAACACTGCAAATAGTCTGTTGGAGACATAACGAAATTCTGCGAAGACGTGCTACTTTTGCGAAAATTAAGAAGCCCTGTTAAAATAACTTTTGCAGGGCTTTTGATCTTAATTTTCTTCGAAAGCGGTGATTTTTATTCCACACAAAACCTGATGGGTCAGACTAATTTGTAAGTTTTTAGGCGTTACCTAGCCCAAACAATCGAAGACCTGCATGTTTCTTGTCGGGATTTCAGCCCTGTTGATAACTCGGGATTGTAATTTTGTTTACTTAAATATCAATGGCAAAACCTAAGGGGAAATTTCTATGAAAACAATTGTTGACACATGGTTTCCCCGTTTTCTAGCCAGAAGCTATGGGTTTTGGGTTTGTCTGGTTTATGATCGCTGCCTGCAGTTTCCGTTTATCGTATTAATGCTTGTCTGAACGCTCGTTGTCAATCTCAAGTTTTTTCGACTTACGATATATTGATATCACTCTTGACAAATCTTAATCCTATGCTATGATATCTTTAAGTAAATATAAGTGAAATGCTGATATCTTAATAAGGAAAGGATGCGCACGATGTCACACGTTCTCTACTTAACCAGGGATGACCCAGTAATTTATTTAAAAGCCTATGGTGGGGTGCAGATCGAGGGGGTCGAGGCTACGGAAATCACCTGCAAAATTGATTCACCCCAACTGGCAACCCTGGTAGAAGAAGACGGGAATGTTTACGTGACGGTCAGCGCTTCCTGCTATTTGGAAGTACCGGTTAATTCATCGATCATCATTGAGCGCGCGATGGGGTCGGCTTTGATCAAACGTGTGAAAAACCCAATCACTATTGATAAGGTGCTTGGAAATTTGGTCTTGATCGAGGTTGGACAGGCGGATGTGGACAAGATCGGCGGCAACTTTTCAGCACAGCACGTTACGGGACACCTCCACATCGGCAAAATCGCCGGTAATCTAACCGTCGATGACGCCCATTCTCTCGCCTGTGAGAAAGTGGGCGGCAACTGCGTCCTGCGTCAGATCCACACGGATGCGCTGATAGACAAAGCCGGTGGGTCTTGCCTGGTTCAGAATATCGCAGGAGATGCGCACCTGGCAAAATTTGGCGGTTCGTTTAAGGCGCGCGGGGTTAATTTGGGCGATGGTGTGAAAGCCGGAGGCAGCCTCGAGCTTATTGACTGCCAGTTTGTGCGTGATTTGCGTGTGGCTGCCGGTGGAAATATTGCTGTTGCGCTTAATAAGGATCAGACAGACCTATCACTCAACATGACATCGGGCAATGAAAAAATTAAGATTGAGGCTTTTGGTGAGGAGTTATCAATTCGGGATTATGAATACCAGCAGATCTTTGGAGATGGCAGCCTTTCCGTCGAACTTTCTGCTGGAGGATCGGTATCAATTGCAGAGGCACCTGAGGAAGGCGAAGATTTTATCGGCGACCTTTCGGATCGTTTCTCTTTTAAGGAATCGGCATTCAGCGAGATGATCCAGCGGCGGATTGAATCAGCCACCCGTCGGGCAGACGCAAAAGTTAAAGCAGCCGAAATCCGGTTGGGAAAAATTCAAGATCGACTTGAAAAATTCCGTGGTTTTCCGATTGACATGGGCGTTGAAAATGAAGATGCGGAGAAACCAACGTCGGTGCCCAAGCGACCTGCTCCGCCTGTTACACGACCGGCAGGAAAAAAAGGCGCCACAGATGAAGAACGTTTGATGATCCTGAAAATGTTGCAAGAGGGCACAATCACAGTTGATGAAGCTGAAGCCCTCTTCAGAGCAATGGAAAAGTGAGTGAGGATGTGAAACATGGATCAGGCTGAAAGAAAAATTCTGGACATGATTGAGCAAGGCGTGTTGACGGCTGAAGAAGGATTACGGCTGATTGATGCGATGAACGTTGGAAAAAGCGAAGACGATGATGGGTATAACCTTTCGCCGGAAGAGGTGATGGTTTCTGCTGATGATATTGTGGAAACCTCCAAATCCCGTATCTCGACTAAGGAACTGGAGCGAATGAAACAGCTCAAGCGTTGGTGGGTTTTTCCTTTTGCAATTGGTCTGTTGATCACCACCCTGGGCGCCCTGTGGATGTTCGCAGGCTACAGCCGCTCTGGTTTTGGTTGGGGGTTTTGGCTTTCGTGGATACCGTTTATCATTGGGATTTTTATGTTGGCGTTCAGCTTTCAAGCGAGTCGCGGTGTGTGGTTGCACGTGCGCATCAAACAAAAGCGGGGTGAGTCACCGCCGCGCATTTCGATCAGCTTCCCGTTGCCACTTTCGCTGACGCAGCGGCTCATTAACGCCTTGAGCCACAAAATCCCGGGACTGGATGATCTGCCGCTGGGAGATGTATCTGAACTTCTTGAAAGGATATCACCGGAAGAACCATTTTATGTGCACGTCAAAGATAAGGACAACGGAGAAAGGGTAGAAGTTTTTATCGGATAGAATCGTTTTGATTCGTTAGTGATCCCTCGATCAAATTGTTTACCGCAGGTGATAATCACACGGGTTAGTTGTTGAAGAAGTTGTAGATCGCGCTGCTGATATTGGCAAATAAAATATTGACGGGGTCAAACACTGCCTGAACGGGATGGTGGGCAAAAATGGTTAATACATAATTGCCGCCTGGCGAATAAATCAGCGCAGCATTCCCGTAGGTGTGCACTAAACCGTCGGTTTCTATTGCCCAACCATGCTTATGGGCAATTCTGGTGCCCGAAGGGACGCCAGCCTGGATCAATACCCCAATTTTGTTGAAAAGCATGATGTCGATCATCTGCTGGCATTTTCTTTGCGATATCTCATCAGGGAAGGCGGCGATGAGCGATCCGCCCGCGCGCTCAGCACACAGGTAGATATCTTCCATTAACATTCCCATATCGGCTGCCGTGGTCTGGTTGTAACGATCAGGCTGGGTATCAACATCGGTGCGCTGGTTGGCTGGTGTTTTGAAGGTCTGTAATAAGGGCGCGCCAAGATAAAAATGGCCAGCCCAAAAGGTATTCTCTAAACCCAGGCGATGCATATCAGCAGTGACAATTAAGGGTGACAGGTTGGCGTCAATCACCATCATTGCGAGTTGGTCAGTGCTGGCATTATCAGATTGCTGGATCATCTCCTCCATCAAGGTAATCACTTCTTCCGGATAAGGTTCTTCCATGGTGCGAAACGCAGTGACCATCAGCGGGATTTTCACCAGGCTCCAGGATGAGAAAGCAATATTGGGCGCCAATTTTTCCTCATCTCCCCGATGCGCGAGCAGCAGGTTACGGGTTGAGCCTAAATCCTGCATGTAGACTTCGACAACCCCATCGAAACCAGAGACTTCGATGATCTGTCGGACCATGATTTCTAAATCCGGTAAGGATGGCCTGGGAATGGATGTTTTGTTCAGGGCGAGATTGACTCGACGGCTGGATGGCGATTTGAGAGCATCAAGGGTCTGAAGTGTTGCCCGGTCGATGTCGAGGCTGGTGCCGGAAACACCTTCGGCGAATTGATCAGTTCCAGCTATGGGCATCGGGGGAATGGCAGGCGCATCATAGCGCGCGCTGATCTCTGTGACCAGATAATCCCGTATCCGTTTTTCCTCATAAGAAGCGCTGAGAGGCACCTTGATAACTTTTATCTCCCTCTGCCAGAGGAAATTCCAAAAACCTGCCCAGAAGGGTTCGGTCACGCGCTGGTTGTCGGCAACAGCCAGCATGTGATCGACCTGCGGCTCGAACCCCAGGACCGCCGGGCGGATTTGGATCGGGTGACCGTCATAAACGATTTCGATAGGTGAGCGGTAAACCATGAAAAGCCGTTCGGCAGCCTGGGCATAATTCAACCCGCCGATCGGGACATCGCCGACCTGCATGCCCTGAGGGAAATTATTCCGTAAACGACTGTATTCAATCAGTTGAATCGTTGTCAGAATCAGGGTGAGGAAACTGATCAGGATGGCAGCCCAACGAAAAAGGGGAAAGCGGTGTTTTTGCTTCATTTAAATTATTGTACTTAATTCGGATCGTTTTTTACAGAGCGAATCCGTCGCTTCACAGCTCGCCTGATCGGTGAAGACAAGAAAATAAGATAATGAGTGGGCGATGACCAATTTACAGGTCAGGTGTCATCGTTTCTAACACTGCCAGGGGTTCAAGGTTATCGGGTTCTTCGATGAAGGAATCGGCATAGTGTGTAAAGGCGATTTTCCCGCCTCTTTCTATCAGGATGACTGTGGGGGTGCCCAGTGAAAAAAACTTTTGATCTTGAAAATACATTTTTGCAACCCGGGAGCCCTTGTCGCTCAGGATGGTGTAGGGGGTCGGGTGTTTGGCGAGGTACCGGTTGATCATAACGGGTCCATTGGGCACAACAACCAAAATTTTTGTGTTTAGGTCAGCAAACTTTTTGTGATCATGACGCAACTGCGCCATATGATTGGTACAGTGCGGTCAGACAAAGCCGATGTTGAAGACGAGCAAAACATGCTGGTCCTGGTACAGGTTTGAGAGCGTGATCGATCTTCCTTCGTGGTCGGGGAGAGAGAAATCGGGTGCCTGGTCTCCAAGGGTGAGTTTTTCCAAAATATACCTCTAATCATTCTGCAGCCGTGTTGATACTGGCTGATAATCGCATTTGTGATTGATAATGATACTTGATGATCGTGAAAATCGCCATCCACTGTTCGCACCCCGCAGAGCTTTAGCGTTCCCTGGCAGTATTTTGATCACCTGTTTTTGGGTAAAATAATACAGACGTTCGTGGTAGCGTTTCAGTTTGTTTTAAAAAGCACTGCAACCTGATTAAATTTGCCAAGCATTTGACTTGTCATTGAGCCAGAGATATACTTTCAACTTGAAATAAGCAAGAAAAATTGGAGGTCGCTTTGAAAACTGCATTGATCACAGGCATCACCGGGCAGGATGGCTCCTACCTGGCTGAGTTGCTTTTACATAAGGGTTATGAAGTTCATGGGTTAATTCGTCGTTCCAGTACTTTTAATACGCGCCGAATTGACCATATCTATCGCGATCCCCATGGCAACAACGGTAAGGTTAACCTGTTTTTACATTATGGCGATGTCACTGCCGGCGACACACTGCTGGATGTGCTTTATAATGTGAAGCCCGATGAAGTGTATCATTTAGCAGCGCAAAGCCATGTGCGGGTGAGTTTTGATATGCCCGAATACACCGGTGATGTGACGGGATTGGGTACCGTGCGCATCCTGGAAGCAATCCGCAAAGCCGGGATGAAATCCCGTTTCTATCAAGCCTCATCCAGCGAGCTTTTCGGTGATTCAAAGCCCCCACAGAGCGAAGACACTCCCTTCAGGCCGCGCAGCCCCTACGCGGCGGCAAAACTTTACGGTTACTGGATTGCCAACAACTACCGGGAAGGTTACGGCATGTACGCGGTCAATGGTATCCTGTTCAACCATGAATCCCCGCGCCGTGGCGAGACCTTTGTGACCCGAAAAATCACCCGCGCGTTGGCGAATATCATGGCTGGCAATCAGAAGCATCTTTACCTGGGCAACCTCGAATCCCGGCGAGATTGGGGTTATGCACCCGAGTATGTGGAGATGATGAACCTGATGCTGCAGCAGGAGCAGCCGGAGGATTTTGTGATCGGCACCGGCGAGGCGCATACGATTGCGGAGTTTCTGGATGAAGCCTTTGGTTATGTAAATTTGGACTGGCATGATTATGTGCGCATCGACCCGCGGTACTTTCGTCCAACCGAGGTCGATTACCTGGAAGCGGACACAAAAAAAGCCAAAAAGCTGCTCAACTGGGAGCCGCGGGTAAAATTCCATGAGCTGGTGCGGATCATGGTCGATGCCGACCTGGCACTGGTCGGTCTGGATGCGCCTGGCGATGGAAAGCGGATCATTGAAGAGAAGTTCTCTGGCTGGCATCGTTGGGAAGACCAGGTCGTATCGATGGAACGTTGATTGTGAAAAAGGTTGAAATTACCTGCGATCTTTGCTATAATTTGATTGTGTAAAAAACCAGCGGAGGAGTAACGCATCACCGCCTGCCAGAGAAGGAACGCCACAGGCTGGAAGCGTCCACAGGAATGGGATGGGTGAAGTCGCCGCAGGATAATGCTGAAGAAAATCCGCCCGGCAAACAAATTCGGTGCGGGTGAGTAGAACGGCACGGGAACGCCCGTTATCGTGTGGCCGGATGGTGGTCTGGCATGAGTGCGCTGGCTAAGGCTGGCGAATTGAGGTGGTACCGCGGAAGTAACCTTTCGTCCTCTGGGATGAAAGGTTTTTTTGTTAATCATTGTGATTTTATTGAGGAGCGTGTCTGATGGCTAAAGAACTGCCAAAAACCTATGATTTTAGCGAAACGGAAGGGCGTATTTACCAATGGTGGTGGGAGCGTGGTTATTTTAAACCCAGTAATGACCCCCACGAGACGGACTTTGATCCCGAGATTAAGCCCTTTGTGATTTCGATACCGCCGCCGAATGTAACCGGCAGCCTGCATCTGGGGCATGCCCTATTTGTTGCCATGGAAGATTTAATGATTCGCTATCATCGGATGAAGGGCGAACCTGCTTTGTGGGTACCCGGGACGGATCATGCAGGCATTGCCACCCAATTACAAGTTGAAATGATGCTGCGGGAGCAGGGCACCAGCCGTGAGGAGATTGGACGGGAGAAATTCCTTGAATACGCCTGGGCATGGAAGGAGAAATACGGCGGCATCATCACGCAGCAAATTCGGCGATTGGGCGCGTCTTGCGATTGGAGCCGAGAGCGCTTCACTCTTGATGAAGGATTAACGCAGGCTGTGCGTGAAGCTTTTGTTTTGCTGTACGAAAAAGGTTTGATCTATCGCGGTCCACGGATGATCAACTGGTCACCCGGACTGCAAACAGCAGTGTCTGATCTGGAGGTTGTATATTCCGAAGAACCCGGTAAGCTGTACTACTTTAAATACCGCATCTCTGGTAGTGATGATTTCATCCCGGTGGCAACCACTCGCCCCGAAACAATATTGGGGGACACCGCGGTGGCAGTCCATCCCGAAGATGAGCGCTTTAAGCATCTGGTGGGAAAAAAGGCGCTTGTTCCAATACTGGGACGAGAGGTCCCGGTGATCGCTGATGCCTATGTCGACCGGGAATTTGGTACCGGTGCGCTTAAAATCACGCCCGCGCACGACCCCAATGACTATGTCATTGGAGAACGGCACAATCTGGAGTTCATCAATGTGATGAATAAAGATGCCACGATCAATGAGAACGGTGGACCGTATGCCGGGTTAGACCGCATGGTATGTCGGCAGAAGCTGTGGGCGGACATGGAAGCGGAAGGCCTGGTGATCAAGGTAGAGCCTTACCAGATGAAGGTGCCGCGCTCCCAGCGCGGGGGCGAGCTTATCGAGCCGATGATCTCCACCCAGTGGTTTGTGAACGTGAGCGGCATGGCGCAATCTGCTCTGGAAGCCGTCAAAGATGGCCGCATAGAGATCATCCCCGAGCGGTTTAAAAAGGTTTACTACAACTGGTTGGAGAACATTGAAGATTGGTGCATCAGCCGGCAATTGTGGTGGGGGCATCGTATTCCTGTGTGGTATTGCGATGATTGTGGTGCGATAATGGTGGCTCGATCAGAGCCCACGCATTGCCAGGAGTGCAGCAGTGCCCATCTGCATCAGGACCCGGATGTCCTGGATACCTGGTTCTCTTCGGCTCTGTGGCCATTCTCAACGCTTGGTTGGCCCGAGAAGACTGCAGATCTGGCTTATTTTTATCCCACGTCTGTGATGGAGACGGGATATGATATTTTATTTTTCTGGGTGGCACGTATGATCATGGCTGGCTTAGAGTTCACCGGGCAGGCACCTTTCCACACCGTCTATTTACACGGGATGATCAAGGATGAATTCGGGCAAATTATGAGCAAAACCAAGAACAACGTGATCGATCCACTGAAGGTCATGGATGAACTTGGCACAGACGCGCTGCGTTTCACCTTGTTGGTGGGCACAACACCCGGGAATGATCCGAATATTTCGCTGAAAAAGGTGGAAGCCAACCGAAATTTTGCCAACAAGTTGTGGAATGCCGGTCGCTACGTGATCCGCAACCTGGAAAACCTTCCTGCTGCGCCGGTCGATGAACCGGATTGGACCCTGGCGGATCGCTGGATCTGGGCACGCATGAGGCAACTCAATGAAACGGTCAATCGCCTGTTTGAGAGTTATCAGTTTGGTGAAGCCGGACGCCAGGTTTACGAGTTTTTCTGGGGAGAGTTCGCCGATTGGTATTTGGAAATCTCCAAGGATCAGATCGTTGAAGGCGGGGACCGGGCTTTTTATACGGTACAGACGCTGGTCAGGATTTTTGATACTTGTCTGCGGTTTTTGCATCCGTTTACACCCTTTGTGACGGAAGCCTTGTGGGGTCACCTGCGAAGCGCGTGTGTAGACGTATCGGATGCATTGGCGCCAGCAGGCGGATGGGAGGATGCATTGATCGTAGCCCGCTGGCCTGAACAAGAAATGGCGGAAGACTGGGAGTTGGAAGCGATTGAGGATTTTGGCTTAATCCAGGAGATGGTGCGGGCAATTCGTAACATCCGCTCTGAATACAAGGTTGAACCGCAGCGAAAAATCTCCTGCACGATCGGCGCTGGTGGAAAAACCGCTATGCTCAGTGCGCAACGTCAGATATTCGTGTCCCTGGCAGGGATCGACCCGCAGGGGCTGGAGATTCTTGAGACGCTAGAACCGGCGGATGATCGGGTTAATCTGGTTGTAGCGCCGGTGGAGATCAGCCTGCCATTGGAGGGTTTGATTGATTTAGAAGCTGAGCGCGCCCGCCTGGAGAAAGAATTAGGAGAAACGCAAGCACAGATTCAGCGGTTGGAGAATTTGCTGGCGAGTCCATTTGCGCAGAAAGCGCCGGCGGAGGTAGTGGCGAAAGAGCGCGAGAAGTTGGCAACTTACCAGGAGACAGCCGATCGTTTACAACAGCAGTTGAGTGGTAGCTGGTAGTTGGTAGCTGGTGGCTGGTAGCTAATTAGAAGTATTCTTATTGCGGTATGTTTAAAGAGACCGCGGGGCTTTTTCGTATAGCCGAATATAATTTAATACAAACCCCGCGGGTCTTTGTTGGAAATTTGTGTTGAATTTATGTCTTAATAAAAATTGAATATCATTGTTTAGACCCGCGGGGTTTTAAACCATAGCTGGTGTAGATTCGATATAAACCCCGCGGGTCTATGTTTAATGGTTGTTTTTGATTTGAAGGGTTTGCAGGCCCAAATTATGACACGCGATGGTGTTCATTCTGCATGAGGCGTCTGAGAATGGCCAGGGATGTGGCATATGTGGAATCAACCCCAAAATAAGACAGGGCGCCTGCGCCAAGGTTGCCACCCTTGGTGAGGGGCGTATCTGAAGCGTAATGTAGGATGCCTAAATCAAAAGGCACGCCATAAAGATTAACGATCTCATTAACGGGGTGACGCGTCGGGCGATACAGCTCAGACACAGCAGAAAGATACGGACCAGCTTCCATTTCAATATCCGTATAGCCTTCGCGGTAAATCACTTCCATGACCTGAGAATTTTGCAGAAAAGTACCTAATACAGAGACCGATTTCTGGTTATCTAAAACCGTGCCATAAACGAGGTATGGTCTGACATCGCTGGCAGAGAAACAGTTGTGAAACAAGTAGGTGTTTTGTGAATGCTCATCGTAGATTACGTTGGGGATCATCACATCCCCACGCCGCCCGTTGAGAGTCGCTGCCTTGCCCATGATGTAGATTCCTAGCAGCGGATCGGCGTGTTCTGCAATTTTTACCAGCAGGTTGTATGCGGCAAATCCAAGTGGATAATCAATATTCAGAATGAGGGCGTCGCTTGGTTTCAGGAATGACCAATCAGCATCCTGCGCAGAAAATCCGGTTGGTGAAAGGCGGGGATCGATGGTCTCGGGATTGAGGGCAGCCAGGTCAATAATTTGCGCCTCTATGTCGAAGGCATGTTCGCTGGGTAAGCGGTAAACGCCATTTGATTCCTCAAATTCCGCCTGTGCGGCAACCAGGTCTTTTCCCTGTGGCGTGGCCTGGTATTTCTTCAGGACATAGTAAAGAAAATTTTCAGGCCGCGAGGGGATTTCTTGCTGGTTGATATCGCGCCATTCAGCCAGCAGATCTTCATCACCGGCGGTGTGCAGGTAGTGGGCCAGGCGCTCTTTCTGGGTGAGGGCAAAGCCAGTCAGCAAGTTGGGAATACTGTGGGTGTTGCTGGAAATGAAGTAGACCGGTCGGTGGTTGATCTGCGGAACGCTTGTTGCGATATTATCCCACCAGTAACGGGTGGCTCGGCGGTACTCATTGAGAGACCCGCTGAGAAGCTGCACCTCCAGATCTAATTTCTGTGACTTGATGCGGTTAAGCCTGGGTTGAAATCCTTCGCCCCAAATGATTTGCAAACGCCGCAGCTCAATGGGTGAGATCCTGAGGTGATGCGCCAAATTGTCAAAGCCTTCCATTTCACTAAGTGAAACACTGGTCAGAAGTTCACTTGGGGCATCGAGTAAGAAACGATGCAGCTTGTTCCATTCGATCTGGTATGCAGTCAACAAAGGGATGACATCATCAATATCTGAGCGGGAGGCAATATAACAAGCCAGCAAGTTTTTTCCGTCAAAAAAACAACGGCGGCGGCGGGCGCGTGCGGTCGTTTCAGTCCAACTTTCATTTACATGATAGCCGAATTGTTCAAATACAGTCCCGCTTTGCGCTAATAGGACAGCCTTGACATCCGGTATACAGTCTGGCAGGCGCAAATTCGCATAGATAAAAGCAGAAATATCGGGTTGTTCCTGACGCGCAAACGGATGCAGGGAAGAGTTCATCCCCGCATGAACTTCTTCAAGCGAGCGGATGCGCACTCGTTCTGTTGAGCGCAGCAATGAGTAGATTGTGCGAATGTAGAGGTCAATTTCATCAGAGGCTCGGGTTGGGACGGTTCTTTCCATGAAAACTCACTTATTCAGACGATTGTGTTTGGCATTGAAAAATTAATTCTTCAAAATTTCTAAGCCTTATTCTACCCTGATTGACGACGTTTTAAACCTGCTAACCGCCTGTGTTGATCAGCCTGCGATAATTTTCTGTAGAATGCGATGTGATTACGGTTTGTGTTATGAAAAGTGGCTTGATTAATCAAGCGGTAGGCATAAATTCGGTAAGGAGTTGCTCCTGGCTGAGCTGGCTATTGTTGTTTGGTTAACGAAACCCCATTCCTTCGGTACAATATAAGCAATATTTTTGATCTTGAATTTGAACGTGTGATGACGATAGAAACCATCTTCTTTGATTTTGGCGGTGTGATACTGAAACAGCCCAATGAGCGCAAATTGAAACTGTGGAAGAAAGCCCTGGGCGTTAAGGACCATCCTGAGATTGAGGAGATGTTGGAAAACCCGCATGATTCTCAACTGGTCAAAGACATCTGCTTGGGAAAATTGCCAGAGGATTATTTGTGGACCATGATGGCTGAGAAATGGCACCTGAGACCCACAGTGATCCGGTTCTTAAAACGAAGGTTGTCCTCGAATCGCCAGCTAAACCAACCGATTGTCGATTTTATGGCAGAACTGCATGGTCAATACCAAGTTTCGATTTTAAGTAATGCGGGTGATCAAACCCGGAAGTTGCTGGAGGATACTTACCAGCTAAAGCGTTATGTGGACGAAATCATCATTTCTGCTGAGGAGGGAGTGATCAAACCCGATCGGCGGATTTTTGAAATCGCGATGTCACGTTTGGGCACAACGCCAGAGCGTTCACTGCTTTTGGATGACCATTTGCCCAATGTAATGGCTGCACGGGAATTTGGCATGCATGCGGTGCAATTTATCAGTCCGCACCAGGCGATTGAGACGGTGCGCATCCACCTGGATGGAAGGCAATCCTGATGCTGTACCTGGTTGCGACGCCAATTGGCAACCTGGGTGATATTACACTGCGGGCATTGGACGTGCTGCGTTGTGTAGATCTGATTGCCAGCGAAGATACGCGCAAAACCTCAATTTTGTTGGGACATTATAATATTCACAAGCCCCAAAAGAGTTATCATGCCTTCAACGAGGAAAAGGTTGTGCCAAAGCTGGTTGACTTGCTGCTGGAGGGGCAATCAATTGCGGTCGTTTCCAGTGCCGGGACGCCGGGCATCTCTGATCCTGGCTATTCGCTGGTGCAGGCTGCGATTGCGCATGGGATCCCGGTCACAGCGATACCTGGCCCCAGCGCCCTGGTGCTTGCGCTGACCTTGTCGGGCTTACCCGGGCACAGTTTTACATATAAGGGCTTCCCGCCGCGCAAATCCGCTGCACGCCGACGGTTTATCAGCGTTGATGCAGAATCGCCTCATACTTTGATCTTCTATGAAAGCCCCCACAGGGTCCGGGCTTTTCTGGCAGATGCATTGGCTGTCCTGGGAGATCGCCAGGCAGCGCTGGCTAACGATTTGACCAAGAAGTTTGAATCCCTACAACGGGGGCGATTGAGCGAACTGCTGGAAACATTCAATCAGGAAGCCCCACGCGGCGAATACACGGTGTTGATTGAAGGTGCCCGGTAGGCGCTAACTCAGAACTTGAAAGGTGAAAAGTCGGTTCCATCGTCGAAAACGTCGATATCTTCTGCGTGCTTTAACTTGTTAACAACCCGATAGGTGAGAGGTGTTACGACGATTTCAATACCGAGTTTAAAGATATAATTGGTAATGGTCAGACTCCAGAACAAGCTCCATGGGAACACGCCCAGGGCGCTGGCAATTAAGATGAAGGCAAAGGTATCAAAAGCCTGCCCGATGACACTGCTACCGATCGTGCGCGCCCACAGGAATTTACCTTTGGTACGGACTTTCATCGAAGCCATGACCATGGCATTGGAAAAAGATCCAGCCAGGTACCCTGCCAGGCTGGCGACAACGATGGCGCCTGAGCTCATGCTTCCCAGAATCTTGTTAAAGTTTTCCTGGCCGACACTGGCCTGCCAGGTGGCTTCTCCGGGAAGTACCTGGACAAACCAGAACACCAGCGCACTGAAAGCCAGGGCGCCAAAGCCGAGCCAGATGATGCGCCGAGATCGTTTGTAACCGTAAACTTCGGTCAGAACATCACCAACGATATAGCTGATCGGGAACAGGATCGTCCCAGCATCAAAGCTGAGAGATAAGTTCCCCAGGCGGGCTCCCCAATCGATGATCTTGGCGGAGGAGGCGATATTGCTGAGCACCAATGTCAGGACAAAGATCATCGTGAGGATGTCCAGAAATTGAAAGGATTGTATTGCGGAGTGATTGTCTTGTTTTTTCACAGTTGGCTCCGATTGAACACACAGGCTAAGTATACCTTGCTATGCACCATTTCTTTTTAAGTCCGGATGACATCCACGATTTACAGGTCATCTTCCCTGACCGGGTTGCTCACCAAATCAAGCATGTCTTACGCCTGGCGAAAGGCGATCGTGTCGCTGTGCTGGATAATCGAGGGATAATCTATACCGTGGTTCTGCGGGATGAAACCGCAAAAGGTCAACGGGTTGGTGATATTGTTCGCACTCAAATGGCAACATCCGAACCTCGGGTGCAGATTTCGCTTTTCATTGGACTGTCCAGCCGTGAAAAGATGGAGTGGATCTTCCAGAAGGGCACTGAAATTGGTGTGTCTGCCTTTTGCCCTTTTGTTTCTACGCGGACTTTGATAAGCAATACCGGATTGACTGAGGGAAAAATGTCTCGCTGGAAGCGGATTATTCAGGAAGCAGCAGAGCAATCCGGGCGTGGAAAGCTACCGGTGCTGAATGCACCGGAGAAATTGGCAGATTGCTTTCTTAATGCAACCCAAACGAATGGTCTGTGCCTGCTGGCCTGGGAAGGCTTGCCTGAGGGTAGGGTTAACTTTAAGGAAGCACTGCGAGGTTTCACAGGGGACAAGCTGGCGTTGTTCGTGGGTCCAGAAGGTGGCTTTTCTGATGCTGAAGTGGCTTCAGCGCAGGGTGCTGGATGCCAGCTGGTAACCCTGGGCGCCCGGATTTTTCGAATGGAAACAGCGGCGATTGTTTTTCCTGCCCTGGCTCTTCATGAGCTTGGTTCTGAATAATTTTCGGTAATGTGATATGATTTGGTAACTTTATTCTGCATTCAGAGTTATACAGTGTAATCATCTTTAGAACAGGAATTTAACTTGAAACAGATCTGTATTATTGTTAATCCGACTGCAGGTAAGGGTGCAGCAAAAAAATTATTACCTGAAATTGAACAAGTTATCGATGGGCTCGGTCTGGACTATGAAATTAAATTTACAGATCACCCCGGGCATGGCATCCAATTGACAGAAGAAGCTTGTTTTGAAGAATACAAGACTCTGGTGGCGGTTGGGGGAGATGGGACGGTTAACGAAGTCATCAACGGGATGATGCGTGCAAAACAAAAGAACGCATTGCTGCCAAACCTGGCGGTTTTGCCTGTTGGACGCGGCAATGATTTCTCTTTTGGCATGGGTATTCCCCAGGATCTTGTCGCTGCTTGCCAGTTGTTAGCAAACGGAAATTCCAGGGAGATTGACATTGGTTTTGTGAAAGGTGGCGACTATCCTGACGGTCGTTATTTCGGAAATGGCGTCGGCATCGGATTTGATACAGTCGTTGGATTTGAAGCAGCGAAACTTCCGCCTTATATCGATGGTGTCCCGGCATACCTGTATGCAGCACTGAAGACCATCTTTTTGTACTTCAAAGCACCGCTTATTCGGTTGGATATTGATGGCGAAATCATCGAACAACCCTGTATTTTGGTGTCGATGATGAATGGGCGGCGGATGGGGGGTTCTTTCATGTTTGCGCCCGCGTCCGAATCTGATGATGGCATATTAAACCTGTGTATTGCCGGGCAGGTGACCCGCTGGCAAGTTATAGGTTTGTTCCCGCAGGTCATGTCGGGGACGCATGAGAAAAATCCAGCGATTAAGATGCTCACAGGAAAGGCGATTAAGATCAGCGCAATTGAAGGCACATTGCCTGTGCATGCGGACGGCGAAACGATTTGTGTCGCCGGTGATGCTCTTGAAGTTGATATTCTCCCACGAGCTTTGAGGTTGGTGTCTCCATGAAAACTCCACTGACCTGGTTGGTCAATACAATCATTCGGACCATCCTGTATTGCATACTTAAAATTGACATCTCAGAGATAAAAAAAGTGCCAAAACGTGGCCCGCTGATTCTTGCTGTTAATCATGTTAATTTTTTGGATGCACCTGTGTTGATCACCCACATGGGATCACGCTCATTTACAGGGTTTGCCAAACGCGAAACCTGGGATAATCCATTGATGGCATTTTTGTTTACCCTGTGGGGCGGAATTCCGATTGATCGAGGGGTTGCTGATTTTAATGCTTTCAAAGCGGCTAAAGATGCTTTGCTGGTCAAAAAACAACTTCTAGCCATCGCTCCGGAGGGTACACGTTCAGGCGACGGTCGTTTGCTTCAAGGAAAGCCTGGCATCGCCATTCTGGCGAGCAAGGCTGATGTTCCAATCCTCCCGCTAGTCTATTATGGTCACGAGGATATCTCACAGAATCTTCGCCGCTTAAAACGGACACCATTTCATGTGAGAGTTGGAAAACCCTTTCGGTGTAAGTTTTCTGGTCAGGAGAGGAACAAAGAAATTATGCAAGCTGTTACCGACGCCATCATGCTGGAAATTGCTGACCTGCTGCCGGAGAAATACCACGGAGAATATCGGGGGGTTACGATGGATCGTGGAAAGTATCTTGAATATATCGATTCAACTTCGGGGGAGGAGATTCCGCAGGCGCTTGGAGAGCAATTTTCCCACGCCTAGATTGCGACCGCTTTTGTCTTCCACCAGCAGATACTGACCTTGAGGGGGTAGATCTATTTTAGGGTTGCGAATATCCCGCTGGTCGATCCATTGGGAAAGTTGCGAATCATCAAGCTGGGCTTTTCCCCGGATAAACAAGTGACCGAAACGGCTGGCGAATTCAAGGGAGGGGTGGAAATTTCCTGCAATCCACTGACCGATTTGCATGCCAATCCACTCAAAGGGGAGCGTTTGGAATCTTTCGAGGTAGACTTGAGGAATGAGAAAGATACCTTCGTGGCGCTTAAAAAGCTCGAGGTGATACCGGGCGAGGATTTCGCCAAGGTCAAATCCATAAGCATCCCAAATCTGTTCACAAATTGCCGACTGAAGATTGAGCGGTGTCGCTTCAAACTGGGTGCGAGAAAAGTCGCGGGTGGGGGGCGCCTGAGGTGTTATGGGGATTACGCCTGTTTTTCGTAAACGTGCGCAAAAGAAACCCGACATGCCGGTCAGATGCGGCCAGAGTCGCAGAGTGTTTTGCAGTGCGGGATGGAAAATCTGGTCTGCATAGGTGCTCAGCCCGGGGGCATGGAAGGGCAGCTTGCTGGAGAGATCTTCAATAATCAGGGCGTCGGGGTACAACTTGAGAACCTGGTCAATCACAGCCTCGTTTTCCTCAGGAGCCAGCGAGCAGGTGGCGTAAACGAGCTGTCCACCAATTTTTAGAGCGCTCAACCCGCTGATGAGAAGCCGAATTTGCATTTCTTGCAGACGAAGCCGTTCTGAATCGGTGGTTTCTCTGAGGGGGTGGCTGGGTGTTGGGCGCAGATTCTCCATGCTGCAGGGGGCATCGAGCAAGATGCTATCAAAGGTCTCGGGGAACCATCTGCCAAAGGATTCACCGGGAAAATGGGTTACGACCTGGTTGATGGCGCCCCAATTCGCGATGACGGAGCGTAAAGCGGGGATGCGCCTTTGGCTGGCATCGTTGGCGATGATAAAACCCATGTCCTGTGTGCGGTCGACCAGGTGGGTTGTTTTTCCACCGGGAGAGGCGGCCATGTCGAGGATCAACGGTCGCTGTGCTTCAAAATCCAGCAGGCTGACCGGTACCATTGAGGATGCATCCTGAAGGTAATATCCGCCCAGGCGGTGTTCTATCGTCATGCCGGGTGAGGTGCTAGCGGATTCAATCAACCAGGCGTTGTCACAGAAGGCGACGGGTTTAATTTCCCAACCATAACGTTCTGCCAGGGCGTGGATCGATGTTGCCGGGTGCGCTTTGAGCGAATTGAGCCGAATACCGGTGGACAGGGGGGCATCCTGAATTGCCCGGATTTGCTGGAGTTCTTCTTCGCTGAGGATCTCTGAAAAACGCGCCAGACTTTGAACCAGTTTGTGCATGCCGGGATCAGCCATTGTGAGTTCCCTGGGTTTTATCAATCAGAAAGACAATCTCGTTTTCGATCCTTATTTCCTGAACGGGCAGACCTTCAGGCAGGTTGGAAAAGACCAAATCGCGATGTCTTTGTTGCAGGCTATGGGTGCCGGAGAGGTCAGTAGCGGGCAAGGAGACGGCCAGTTTTTTAACCTTCAGAGCACTCCAGAAGACACGGTTGCATCCGGGTTGACGCTTTTCGAAACGGTGCGCCTCTTTGAAGAAAAACGCGAGATCAGCGGCGCCTTCTGGCGGGTTGGCAAGGATGTCCCTGTTTTCAGCCAGGGGTGTTAATCCGATTTTTGATAGAAAAAGGTTAATAAAGTCCACCCTGGGTTGGATGATATCAAAGGCATGGTAGCGGACTGAAGGGGGTAACCCCATCCAGGGCAACGCCAGGGGATGCAAGCCGCAAGCCAGGTCGAAGATCACCTGCGGTTTCCCGACTGCCTGGAAAAGTTGCGTGTAAAACTCGTCCATGATTGGGATGCGTTCTGCTGTGGAAGCATGCTGAGAGAGCACTTTGAGGCAAAAATTCTTTAACTGCGGGGAATCGAGGGCAAAATCTTCGATTTTGTAAAGTTCTTTTGTCAGAGCAGGATAATCGGGTTGACCCAGGTAGGGTGCGACGATGTTGTGTAATTTCCGCCGGACGGCTTTGAGGATCGCTTTTTGTGACCCCTGCTGAAGCGCTTCTTGTCGGACCAGGTCTTCAATGGTGGCCTGATTCAACCCCAGATGACGGTATTTCCTGGTGTTGAGGATCTGACCGACAAGCTCCTGGATGAGCTGATTTTCAACCTTCATTTTGACACCAAAAAAGCCAGTTCGGTTTGGAAAAGAAACTCCTGAATTTCCCAGGGTTTTCCACCGACCAGCTTTAAAAAATGCTCTTTGTAGAATGCGGACATGCCTTTTTTTCGCCCAGCCAGGCTATGAACTGGAAAGCTGACCAGGATGTGATCCGCAGGTGTGTCCTCCAGCAAACGCTCACCGATAGATTTTTCCATTTGTTCCAAACAGGGGATCGATTTAAGTAAAAAGGCGACCTGGGCTCTTTCGGCGGGAACCTCAGCGATCAAATCGCAGGGCTCAGCCGCACCGTTGATGCAGAATTGATCAAAAAAAGCGTTGACCAGATCCAGCAAATCTAGGTAGATGTCGCAGGCAAAATACTGAACATGGTCTGCAACGGGTATCCAGGGGAGCGCCAGAGGATTCAACCCACACGCCAAATCAATGATGCCGGTGACCGGCGCGATCGGCGTCAGGCAGGTTTGGAAAAAGGTTTCAATAATGGGCAGGCGTTCAGCAGTAGAGGCATGGGATTGCAGCATCCGGCGGCAGAAATCCTGGGTTTCAGGCGAATTGAACTCTCTGGGGAGATCTTTCAACTGTTGGATAGCGGCGGCGTAAATTGATTTTTGTTTGAGATAGGCGCCGCCAACCTGGTGGAGTTTGTTGCGCACAAACTTGACGGCAGCTTTGCCTGCGAAACCAGCAGTGATTGCTTCCTGGCACAAACGCCGTACCAGGTTCGAGGTGATGTGCTTGTATTTGGCGCCCGAGAGCACCTGGTTGGCTAACTGCTCAAGCTGTGGGTTATCCATGGTCGTTCTGCAGCCTTTCCGTGAGCTGGGTCATGAAGCGCAGGTTGTGCAGAGTCGCCAGACGGTAATAAAGCCAGTCTCCGGTTTTGAAAAGGTGGTGCAGATAACCCAGGCTGTAATGCTGGCACACGGGGCAATCGCAATCATCTGATATTGGTCGATCGACCTTGATGTGTTTTTTGTCCTGGAGATAGACATATTCCAGCCAGTCTTCACCCTGCAGGGGCTGATCCGGTGGAAGGTTGTAACGCATCAATCGGCCGTGTCGTGCATCACGGGTGGGCAGGGCGCAATCAAAGAGGTCATAGCCGAGGCGAAAAGTCTTGACCAGGTTAAGCGGGTGCCCGATCCCCAGCGCGTGCATGTGATAACTTGAAGGCACCAGCTCTCGAGTCAGTCCGACAATGTCGGTGAGCAATTGTCCCTGGGAATTTAATGGCCAACCGCCATACCCAAAGGCGTCAAAGCCGATCTCCAGCAAGCCATCTGCGCACATCTTGCGCAGGTCGGCGTAACCACCGCCTTGAATCACGCTGAAGATCAGGGGGCGGTCGACATCGGAAATTTTGCGCTGATCGAGTTGGAGATTGTATTCCTGCTTGCAGCGCTTCGCCCAATCCAGGGTGCGCTTGACGCTGATTTCTTGCTGTGCGCGAGACGCGTCCACGTGGGTACAGTCATCGAGGCAGATGACCACATCACTGCCGTAGCTGATCTGTAATTGGATGCTCTTCTCTGGCGAGAGGAGCAGTTTTCTGCCCTTACCATCAGGACGGAAGAGGATGCCGCGGTCGGTGAGGGTGCCGAACTGTTCGGATTGATGGATCAGCGAGTACGCCTGGAATCCACCCGAATCGGTCACAATCACTTTGTGCCAATCGGCAAAGTTGTGCAAGCCAGAAAAGGATTGAATGGTACTCGAACCGGGTTTCTGCATCAGGTGAAAGGTGTTCATGACCAGACCTTGAATGCCAACGCTCTCCAGATCACGTGAATCCACTGCGCGCACATATCCCAGGGTTGCATCGGGGAGAAAAGCTGGCAAGGTGAGTGCTTTATCCCGAATTTGCATTTTTTGTGGTGTCTGCATTTTAGCGTTTCCTTTGCAGCTTGTTGAGGTTGAGGATCAGGATAAACTCACGCTTCTGGCCGGTGACTTTCGGCAGGATGTCTGCGATGTTTCCCCGGTAGATCGTCTCTTGCTTGAGGGTCAGGTCGCATGCCAGG
The DNA here is from genome assembly GCF_900184705.1 of Brevefilum fermentans. Lineage (NCBI taxonomy): Bacteria > Bacillati > Chloroflexota > Anaerolineae > Anaerolineales > Anaerolineaceae > Candidatus Brevifilum > Candidatus Brevifilum fermentans. The sequence goes on from NZ_LT859958.1 coordinate 1,120,335, forward strand.
AGGATATCCTGGCTTTTCCCGAATACAGATTGCACTTCGGTCAGAAGTTTGGTCAGGCGATAAGGCGTGTCCATCAGAATCACCGGGACGGATTCGGATTTATATCTGGCAAGGAAACCTTCGCGATGCTCGCTTTTTACGGGTGGGAACCCTGCAAATATGAAGCGATCGATGGGAAAATTGCTGAGTGAAAGAGCAGCCATCAAAGAGGAAGACCCCGGAATCGGTGAAATCGAGATGCCTGCCTGGTAGCACAGGTCCAGCAGGTGCCGACCCGGGTCGGCAAAAACGGGGGTGCCAGCATCTGAAATGATGGCCATAGATTCGCCCTGTGCCAGGCGCAGGACGATGAACTCCGATTCTTCAGCTTCATTGTGCTCATTTAAGGTGAGCAGTTCGTTTTCTACACCCAGTTGACGGAGCAGGCGGCTTCCCTGGCGAAGGTCTTCACAGATGATGGCATCGACCTGCTTGAGGATATCCAGGGCGCGCAAGGTAATGTCACGGGGATTGCCAATGGGCGTTGCAACGATGTACAAAGCTCCTGTTTTTTCTGTGTGTGTCATGGGTTTAATTGTAGCATTACTCCCTGTGTGTTGAGAAGTTTCTCTTTTGGCAACTGGTCAAGAGGTTGGTAATATGGCATAATCTAAGCAGGTTTGTTGCCAAAGAATTGGAGAATCATGAAAAAGACCAGCCGGCTCAGCCGGGTTTCGCTGCTTTTGTTTTTCTTTTTTGGGCTGGGTAAATTGGTGGCGATTGTGCGGACCGTCATCATTGGCAGGCAATTTGGCTTATCTGCAGAGCTGGATGTTTTCAATGCCGCCAATAATTTACCGGATCTCTTGTTTGCGCTTATTTCAGGTGGTGCGTTGGCGATTGCGTTTATCCCTGTTCTCTCGGAGACACTGGCAAAAGAGGGACGAGAATCGGCATGGAAATTGTTTTCACGGATTGCGAACCTGGCATTTCTCGTCACGGCAGTTTTGGCGCTGGTCATTTCGGTGTTTGCAAAACCGCTTGTTGGCTGGGAGTTAGGAGTCGCTCCCGGTTTTTCAACTGAACAACAAGTTCTGGCAGTTCAATTAATGCGCTTGAACCTGGTTGCCACCCTGATCTTTTCGATCAGCGGCCTGGTGATCGCCGGGTTGCATGCCAATCAACATTTTCTTCTGCCAGCAATAGCGCCGCTGGTCTATGACGGAGGACGGATTTTTGGCGCTATCGTATTAGCGCCGAGTGTTGGGTACAGGATTGCCGGAATCCAATTGCCTGCTTTCAACATGGGAATTCACGGCTTGGTCTATGGTGTGATCATTGGCGCAGCGCTTCACTTATTAATTCAGGTGCCAGGCTTGATAAAGCATAAATTTAAATGGTTTGCCAGTCTGAACCTGAAGGATCAATCGGTCCGAAATGTTTTAAGGTTGATGGGACCGCGTTTGGTGAATATGGTCTTCATTCAATTGTTTTTCCTGGCTCAGGACAATCTGGCCTCTCGATTACCAGAAGGTTCTTTGACAGCCTTGAGTTTTGGATGGTGGATTCAACAGGTGCCTCAAACGATGATCGGCACTGCGATTGCGACCGCGTTGCTGCCGACCCTGTCGGATCATATTGCAGCGGGTGACCAAGCGGCATTCAAAAACACGATCGAGCGGTCGTTAAAGGTGATGATTGCGGTGTCTTTGCCAATTGCGATGATCCTGTCTCTGGCCAGTTTGCCGCTGATCGAGGTGGCTTTTAAATATAGTTTTGGTGAATCACAAATGATTCTGAGGGCTACACAGGCTTTTCTGGTCGGCCTGCTGGGACACAATATTGTGGACCTGTGTGTGCGCTCGTTTTTTGCCCGTCAACGCCCACGCGAGCCGCTGGCAATTTCAGCCCTGGGATTCTTGATTAACCTTGGATTGGCGATCGCGCTGATGCGTTGGCTGTCCTTTGGGGGGATCGCGCTGGCTAACTCTCTTTCGTATAGTATTCAAGGTTTGTTGTTAATTGTCATGCTCAACCGTCAACTCCCAGAGAAATTTCGATTACGGGGTGCGTTAGTACGGGGAGGATTGAGCGCGTGCCTGGCTGGATTAAGCATCTGGTTGGTGATGACTGTGATTTCAATACCGGTTTCAGCACTGATGCTGGCATTAGCAGCGATTGTTATCGGTGCACTGGCAGGGGCAATCCCGATCTGGAAAGACATCCGTATGCTTGTCCACCTGTAAGTTAACTGAGGTATAATCCTGCCGATGGATCAAACAGAGAAGACAAATCAAACTGAGCAGCCAGCCAATGAGCGAAAAAGAGAAAAGAAGAAGTTTCTCGAACGTCGGTCAGCCTGGTATTTGATTGCTGCTGCGCTGATCCTGGTTTTTTTAGCCATTGGAATCCTTGCCGGGGGTGCACGCGCCATTAATGACCGGATAGCACTGGCTGAAAGCCAGGCTGAATCCAAGGTCAAATCGCAAATCGACGGCGCCCGCCTGGATATCGAAGAAGGGCGATATGAGGTTGCCTTAGATCGCCTGGACTGGATATTGGATGAGATGGCTGATTTTCTCACGGAAGAAGAGCTCGCTGAAATTGGCGAGCTTTACAGTCAAAGCCTGGTGCTGATCAACTCAAGGACAACTGCTACACCGCAACCCTCACCGATGCCAACCCAGGTGGTGTTCACACCCACGCCTGATTTGCGGGGTGTCCAGGAATTATTCGAAAATACGCTTCAATTGTATGCCAGCGGACAGTGGGATGAAGTCATCCGCTCTTTACAGGCGTTGAGAGAAAATGATTTGCATTTTCGCGCAATCGAGGTGGATGGTTTATTATATGGTGCTTTACGCAACCGGGGAATCCAGAAGATATTGGTGGAAAACAGTTTAGAACCGGGGATTTATGATCTGACACTGGCTGAACGTTTTGCGCCCTTAGATTCAAGCGCTGAAGGCTTGCGTACCTGGACCCGATTGTACATCACAGGTGCCAGTTACTGGGATGTGGATTGGTACGAGGTTGTCTTTTATTTTGAACAGGTTTACCCTCACCTGCCAAACCTGATGGATGGGACGTTTATGACCGCCACAGAGCGTTTTCGCATCGGCGTCATTGAATATGCAAAGCAACTTTTCGAAGCTGGAGAGTATTGTTTGGCTCAGGAATACCTGGAAAAAGCGCTGATGATCAGCGAAGACGCGGATGCCAGAACCCTATCTGAGGATGCAGCAGAAGCTTGCCTGTTAGGGGAACTCCCGCACGAAGAGGGGCGAAATGGGGAATCAACGCCCGCGCCGATTGAGGAGCCGACAGCAGTGTCGACAGAAAAAACAACACCTGAAACAACCGAAACACCGGATGGGTGAGTTTGAAAACATTAACAAAAAAGAAATGCCATCCCAGATCATCGGGATGGCTTTTTTGTCGGATCGATGGGGTCAGACGAGTTTACCGATCAGGTCGTAGGTGATTGCACTATGGATCTTCACTGCCACTATTTCACCAATCGGGGCAATTCCTTCAACTATAACTAAGCCGTCAATTTCGGGGGCATCCCGGTAGGATCGCCCAATTGAGATTCGGTTTTCATCGTCGATGCCTTCAATAATGACATCCAGCACCTTATCGATGAAGGATTGATTACGCGCTAAAGAGATCTCAGCTTGAATGTGCATGAGTTGTTCAACCCGATCGGCTTTGGTGTCTTCTGAGATCGGGTCGCCCAGGGGCTCGGCAGGAGCACCCGGTTCAAAGGAATAGGCAAACGTTCCCAGGTGATCAAAACGCTGGGTTTGGACGAAGTCCACCAACCTTTGGAAGGCGAGGTCATCCTCACCGGGAAAACCGACAATCATCGTTGTTCTCAGGGCAATACCCTCGATTTCGGCACGGATGTGGGCAATTGCCCGGGAGACAGCCTCGATATCGGATGGGCGACGCATCGCACGCAGGACAGCCGGGTCAGCGTGCTGGAGGGGAATATCCAGGTAGGGGAGGACTTGTGCTTCATTTTTCATCAACTGGATTAGATTGTCTGTCACATAACCTGGAAAGGCATATAACAAGCGGATCCAGGGAATGTGGGGAACTGCCTTGAGCAGAGCTTCTAACAGCCGGGTTAACCCGTCCTGCATCCCCAAATCGTGCCCATAATCTGTGGTATCCTGGGCGATGAGAATGATCTCCTTGATTCCAAGATCCTGTAAAGCTTTTGCGTCCTTAATAATTTCATCAATCGGGCGACTGATCAGATTGCCTTTAATCAATGGGATCAAGCAATAAGAACAGGATCTGCGGCAGCCATCAGCGATTTTTAGATAGGCGCTGCCACCCTGGATAGCCACACGGCGTGTTTCAACTGGATCTGAGGTTATTTGAGAGCAATGTAAATACGGTCTCTTCCGATCATGCCGATCGACTTGATCAATGAGGTCCAGGATGTCCATCCAGCGCCTGGTACCCAGGATCCCGTCCAAACCGGGCACAGAATCGAGTAATTCCTGACGGTGCAGTTCGGGCATGCACCCGGTAGCGATCAATTTCTGCCAGGGCTGTTTTTCACTGACCAGACTTCGGAGTATTGTGATGGCTTCCCGGCGGGCTGCAGTCAAAAATCCGCAGGTGTTGACAATCAGGTATTCTGATTTTTCTGGGATACTGGAAGCGACCAATCCACGCTGATTCAACAGCCGGGACATTGATTCTGAATCCACCAGGTTTTTTGGACAGCCCAGGGAAACCAGGTGATAAGTTCCTTTAGCCTGTTTAGTCATCGATCTCCAGCGGGTTGGGTGTCGTTTGAGGCGTTGGGGTGGTGGCGGGTGTGCTGGTGGGGGGAGGTAAAACCAGGCCTTTGGCATTGAAGATCAGATTGGCAACCTGACCCAGCAAACCTTGTGAGCCTATATCTCGATTGTTGAAAAGGATTTGTAATGCGCCGATATTGCCGGTGAGAATGTCAATCTGTACTTGCCCGGAGTACTCATAAGCATTTCCGGGGATTAAACGCCCTTGAAACACCTGTTTATCGTCAACGGTCACCTGCACCCATAACCGTTGGCGAGGGATCAGGATGATATTGATGGGATCTGAACTGGCAATTGGTGTAAATAAGGGTTCTATGTCTTCTGTTTCCGGAGTCTCGGAGTTCAAGTCCTGATCTTCGATGATGACCGTTGTCTCATCCTCAGTGATAAGCGCAGGTGTGGGCGTTTCGGTTGCCAGGAGAACATCAGAAACGCCTGGAATGTCACTTGCATTGCGTTCTGACATCTCATTGTCAAGGATGCGGTTGACACCCCAGATCACGAAAGTGGCAAATGCCAGGAATAGACCTGCGATGACGAGCAGATCGAGGGTGAAGAAATTCTTAAGTCGCAAAGCTGTCGGAGAAATTTCTCGGGTTGAACGCTTGCTTTTTTTCACCAATGCATCCTGCCTTTCAATGCGACGCAACTGGAGGGCTTCAGCATAATTGTTGAGCAGGATTTCTGAATCCAGGTTTAGAAAATCAATATAGTTTACCAGCAAGCCCTTTGCCTGAACCGGTGAAGGCAATTGATCAAATTGCCCTGATTCAATTGCCTCAAGGTGTTGCGGTGAAATGTGGAGGTTATCATGAACCTCATCGATTGATAAGCTGAGTAATTCACGCTGTCTCTTGATTTGATTTCCAATGGCTTTGAACATATTCTCGGAGACTTTTGCCTCAGGTTCCCCCTGGTTGGTTTCGAAATCGAGATCTGTTGGCGTGGGAAACGATGCTTGTTCCTGACCAGGGGCTGATTCTGGAGCAGGCGTGGGATCGGGTTCTGGCCGGTCATCGGAAGGTTCAATCACGGTTGCCTGGTCTTCTTCTGGCGACCTAGGTTCTCCTGTCAAAGTCATTACCTGTTTGTCACCAGCCAGGTGATACCCTCCAACGGTCAAATTTTCCAGTTGGAGGCCTAATTCATTGGCGTACAGGCGTAAAAAACCGCGCAATTGAACGGTTGAGGGCAAGGAATCAACATCATTCTCCTCCAACGCTCGAAGGTAAGCCAGGGAGATGTGGGTTTTTGAGGCAATCGTTTCTAAAGAGATCCCCCGGGATTCCCGGATTTGTTTTAATTGTGCTCCGATAGAAGATTGCATATAAGTATTATATTCTAAAAAGAAACCGGCCTGTTGTGTGATCCATTAACAGGCCGGTTGAACCATACTTGAGTAAAAAATTATGCTTCAGGATGTTCCGCTTCGTCTTCAACCTCATCTGGCAGGATTTCTTCGAGGTCAACAGGTGCCTCTTCGCCCTCAAGCGCTATTTCTGCTTCGTCGAGGGCTTCTTCTTCTGAGGCCGGCGTTTTTTGAACCGGCGGTTCGCCTTCACGATGAACGATCACAGTGATTTCAGGGACGAGGTCCATGGTCAAATGAATCGGAATGGTGTAAGCACCAATTTGGCGGATGGGTTCTGTCTCGACTTGGCGCCTTTCCAGTTCAATCTGGTAGTTGGCGAAAACGGCTTTAACAATCTCATCGCGACTTACAGAACCATAGAGCCGCCCGGTTTCACTGGCTTTCACGGGGAAAGCGAGGGTCTTACCACCAAGGACTTCAGAAATTGCACTTAATTCTTCATTGAGCGCCGCGCGCCGTTCGGTGGCTTTAATTCTGATGCGTTCTGCTTGCTGCAACGCGCCTTTTGATGCAGGAATAGCCAAACCCTGGGGGATCAGGTAGTTGCGCCCATAACCTGCGGCGACTTTTTTAATCTCACCTGCCCGCCCTAACTTATAGACGTCTTTGATCAATACAACTTTCATTTTTTACAAGCCCTTTCGTTTATTTAAATGATGTCTTGCTCGAAGGGTACAACGAACAAGCCAAGGAATTCTACTCGAATTATGGATTAACAGCAACAGGTTGATGAGCAAAAACAGGCAAAATTCGGCGCTTGATTTCGGGTATACTTGTGAAAAGCTACAATCACTGGCATGAGGTGCTTATGGCAATCGAACAAGAAAAACTACGATGGGAAAATGAAGTGTATCACCCGCTGATCAAACGCTTTCCCGAACGGAAGGAAAGCTTTGCAACGTCTTCCGGCATTGAAATACCGCCAATCCTGTTGCCGCCTGAAAAACAGGATTATATGGAAGATTTGGGCTTTCCTGGCGAGTATCCGTATACGCGCGGCGTCCAACCGACGATGTATCGTGGTCGATACTGGACCATGCGGCAATACGCGGGATATGCCACCGCCGAGGAATCGAATCAACGTTACCGCTATTTGTTGGACCAGGGGCAGACCGGCCTGTCTGTGGCTTTCGACCTGCCGACACAAATTGGCTATGATGCCGATGATGCGATGGCAATGGGCGAGGTAGGGAAAGTGGGCGTTTCGATTTCATCGATGCGGGACATGGAGACCCTGTTCAAGGACATCCCTTTGGATAAGGTTTCAACCAGTATGACGATTAATGCGCCTGCTTCCATTTTGCTGGCCTTTTATATTGCCGTGGCAAAAAAGCAGGGTGTCGCGTTAAATAAATTAAGGGGAACGATTCAAAACGACATCCTCAAGGAATATGTGGCGCGGGGGACGTATATCTTTCCACCCGAGCCTTCGATGCGTTTGATCACAGATGTGTTTCGGTTCTGCAAGGACCAGATCCCGTCCTGGAATACCATCAGCATTTCGGGTTATCACATTCGGGAAGCCGGTTCCACCGCTGCACAGGAGGTGGCGTTCACGCTCGCAAATGCTATCGCTTATATCCAGGCAGCGATCGATGCGGGATTAGAGGTCGATGAATTTGGCAACCAGCTCTCATTTTTCTTTAACGCGCATAATGATTTTTTTGAAGAAATTGCAAAATTCCGGGCTGCCCGGCGGCTGTATGCCCGAATCATGAGAGAACGATTTCACGCGCAGGATGATAAAACATGCCGAATGCGCTTCCACACCCAAACTGCAGGATCAACATTAACGGCTCATCAGCCTGAGAACAACGTGGTCAGGGTGACATTGCAAGCGCTGGCGGCTGTGTTGGGCGGGACGCAATCGCTACATACGAACAGCATGGACGAGGCGCTGTGGCTGCCGACAGAAAAATCAGTCCGGGTTGCGCTGCGAACCCAGCAGATCATCGCCAACGAATCGGGCGTTGCCGACAGTGTGGACCCAATGGCAGGATCTTATTTAATTGAAACATTGACAGACCAGATAGAGGCGATTGCCCGTGACTACATCGAAAAAATTGATGCCCTGGGCGGTGCGTTGCAGTCCATCAATTCTGGCTTCATGCAAAATGAAATCCTGGAAGCAGCCTACCAGGCTCAACGTGCGATTGAAACAGGCGAAAAGATCGTGGTGGGCGTGAATGAGTTTCAGGTCGATGAGGTGATCGAACTGGAGGCATTGTCCGTGGACCCGAAAGTTGAAGAAAATCAAAAGCGGCAACTGGCTGAGTTGCGGGCTTCTCGGGACAATGAAACCGTCAGCGTTCTGTTGGGAAAGCTGGAATCGGCTGCCCGCAGTGATGAACTACTGATGCCTGTATTTATTGAGTGCGCGGAAAACGAAGTCACCCTGGGCGAGATCTGCAATGTATTGCGCGCGGTGTGGGGGCAGTATCAACCGCCGACTTTTATCTGAATGAGAGGAAAGCCATGGCAAAAATAAAAAAGATCAATCATGTTGCCATCGTTGTAAGAGATATCGAAGAATCACTGAGGTTCTGGCGCGACCAGCTCGGCTTAAAGCTGGATCATGTTGAAGACGTGCCTTCACAGGCATCGATGGTGGCCTTTATCCCAGTGGGCGAGGGTGAGATCGAATTGGTCCAGCCGACGGATATGGACACCGGGTTGGGAAAATACCTTGAAAAGCGGGGCGAGGGCATGCATCACCTGTGCATCGAGGTTGATGATATCGATGGGATGCTTGATGATCTCAAGGCTAAGGGTGTGCAATTAATTGATGAAGTCGCCCGAGACTTGCCAGGTCGCCGAATGGCATTTATTCACCCCAGGGCTGCCAATGGCGTTCTGGTTGAACTTTATGAAATTGTTGAATAAACTATAAAATTCAAGAAGAGGAATACTTTATGTCACAAGCCCAAAAACGCTGGTCCAAACCGCCTGAGATGATCTTAGATGAGGAGAAAATTTATCACGCTGTGCTGCACACCGATAAAGGTGATCTGAAGATCAAATTATTCAGTGACCTCACGCCACATACCGTGAACAATTTTGTATTTCTCTCAAAAGCCGGGTTTTACAACGGGGTGATCTTTCACCGCGTGATTGATGACTTTATGGCTCAAACAGGCGACCCGACGGGCACAGGCAGGGGCGGCCCTGGTTACAGCTTTGCGGATGAGTTTCACCCAGACCTGAAACACGATCGGCCCGGAATTGTGTCCATGGCGAATGCCGGTCAGAACACCAACGGTTCCCAATTTTTCATCACCCATGTGCCGACACCCTGGCTGGATGGGAAACACAGCGTCTTTGGGGAGCTTGTGGAGGGCTTGGACGTGTTACTTTCTATCCCACAACGCGACCCGATACGACCGGAATATCCTGGTGTAAAAATTAATTCGATTGAAATCATTGAGTCAGAACGCGAATAATCGATCCGAATCAGGTATGCAGGATGATTGTGTCTATGATCAGCAGCGCTGCCCTGGTAAAGTAATCCAGCGGTAACGAAGGCATTGGTCCGGATGACCTGGCTGCCTGTTCAGGCAAAGCAGGCAGGTGAATAAAACCTGCGCTCATGCGCTTTTTCTGAGCAGCAACCCAGTGCATCAGGGTATAAAAAACCTGGTTGCACAAATACGCGCCCGCGCTAAGAGAAATTTCTGTGGGGATCTCCTCGTCAACCAGTGTGGATAAAAGCTGCTCAATGGGAAGGGTGCTGAAATAAGCAGCTGGACCGTTGGGATCTATGGGTCGATTGGTGACGGTCACTCCGGCGTTATCTGCGATTGAATAATCCATCAGGTTGATGGCCACCCGCTCCAGCGAAACTTTTGTTCTGTTGGCAGCCAAGCCAAAGGCCAACACGGCGTCTGGCTGGTTGCCTGCGAGCAGAGACAGCAATCTTTCGGGTCCCAGAAGATGGTGAACAGGCAAAATCCCTTTTACAAGCTGAACATCAAGGTATTGGTCAGGCAAGCTTTCAACCAGCAGTTGGCTGGGATTTATGGGGTGATCATGAAAGGGTTCAAACCCTGTAATCAGAAATTTCATATTTCGCCTCCGGGCATGATCGACTACCTGGCGTATGCGGCAGAGTCGTGATATCGCGAACTCTTGGTTGGGTCATCAACGGAAAATTTCCAGCTTGCTTTGTCCGGCGAGGTTACCCTGCTGACGACCCGGTTTTGCTTTGCGTTGATTATAGCATTTATTTTTCCAGACAAACTTTGCAGGGCTTTTCTAATGTGATTAACAGGGCGATTTTCTTATTTTCATGGCTTGCCTGTGATATAATTTTTTTGTAAATTAATCGTTTGTGATATTCCGACAGGAGAAAATGACATGCTGATCACCAATGGGAAACTGATACCATGGGGCTCTGAATATCAGGTCATACCCGAGGGCTTGGGGCTTCTGATCCGCGATGGAGTGATTCAGAAGATTGCACCTCAAAATGAACTGATAAAGGATTACCCCGATGAAGAAATTTTAGATGCCGGGGGTCAATACGTGATGCCGGGAAATATCTGCGCTCACACCCATTTTTACGGTGCTTTTTCACGCGGTTTGGGCATTCCTGGAGAACCTGCCAGCACCTTTACAGAGATTCTGGAAAAACTCTGGTGGAATCTCGATAAAGCTCTGGATGAGGATGGCGTCCGCTATTCGGCGCTGGTGTGCCTGGTGGATGCGATTAAACACGGCACCACAACGTTAATCGACCATCACGCCTCGCCCAATGCGATTGATGGCTCATTGGATATCATCGCTGAGACGATAAACCAGGCTGGTCTGCGGGCATCCCTGTGTTACGAGGTCACCGATCGAGATGGAGCTGAAAAATCGGAGCAAGGTTTGCAAGAAAACCTGCGCTTTATTAAGCGCATCCAGAATAGGGACCCGCAGGATGCGTTGCTACGGGCGCATTTTGGCTTACATGCCAGCCTGACCCTTTCGGATGAAACCCTGTCTCGTGCGGAAGAACTCTGCCCTGCGGGGATCGGATTTCACATCCATGCCGCTGAAGGAATGGCAGACCAGGTCTTTAGCCTTGAAACCTCGGGAAAGCGAGTTGTCCATCGCCTGGACCAATTTGGGATTTTGCGACCCGAATCAATATTGGCGCATGGCGTGCATCTGGACCAGGGTGAAATTGAGCGCCTAGCAGAAACACAAACCTGGCTTACGCACCAACCCCGTTCAAATATGAACAATGCTGTTGGTGTGGCTCCGATTGAAGATATGCTAGACGCGGGCATGCGAGTTGGTATGGGAAATGATGGTTTTTCTAATACGATGTGGTTGGAGTGGAAGGAGGCGTACCTGCTGCATAAACTGTATCATCGCGATCCACGGCGGATGGGCGGTTACACTGTGACCAGGATCGCTGTTGATAACAACGCTGCGCTTGTGACTGAGCTGTTTGATGGCTTGCAGGTTGGCCAGATATCTGAGGGTGCTGCGGCTGATTTAATTTTCGTTGATTACCATCCCTTTACACCATTGACAGGTGGAAACCTGCCCTGGCATATCCTGTTTGGTTTCCAGGAAAGCATGGTCACAGCCACCATCGTTGCCGGAAAGCCCCTGATGTACCAGCGACAGTTGTTGACTCTTGATGAGAGTGCGATCGCAGCCAGGGCGTTAGAAATTGCAACAGAGACCTGGAAACGGTTCGAAGAGATCGCTACCCAATAAGCCTTTACCGATTGAAAACAGAAGATAAGGAATACAGCATGGTTGATGAGACAAAAAAATTATATACACTCGGCATCGTTGGTGGGACGGGGAAAGAAGGCAAAGGTTTAGCCTACCGCTGGTTAAAAGCCGGGCATAAAGTCATTATTGGCTCACGCAACTTTGAAAAAGCTCAGAAGGCAGTTGAGGAGCTGATTGAATTCATGGGCTATTCCCCAGAGGGGCTGAGCGGTATGGATAACAGAGCCGCCGTCGAAGCCTGCGATATTGCGGTGATAACCGTACCCTATGTCGGGCACAAATCTACCCTGGAAGACTTAAAAGATGCCTTGCAGGGCAAAATTGTGATCGACGTTGTCGTCCCGCTTGTACCGCCGAAAGTTTCTAAGGTGCAAATGCCTGAATCGGGTTCAGCAGCGCAGGAAGCCCAGGCAATCTTAGGCGATACCTGCCAGGTTGTGGATGCTTTTCAAAATATTTCTCATGAAAGGCTGATGGGCGAGGGCGATACGGATTGTGATGTCCTGGTGTGCGGAAAAAGTAAGGCTGCGCGGGAGGTCGTGATCGGGTTGGTGGCTGATACCGGATTGAAGGGGTGGGACGCCGGACCGATTGAAAATGCGGTTGTTGTGGAAGGCTTGACCTCGGTGTTGATTGGTCTCAATCAGCAACACAAGGTGCATGCTGCCGGCATTCGCATCACCGGAATTTCTGATCAGACATAAGATGGGACTGAACCTGATCCCATTAGAAGGCTTTCCCCTGGTCAAACCCGGGGATGACCTGGCGAGCCTGGTTGCAGAAACCCTGGCGAAGAACGGCTTTTCGCTGCAAGACGGTGACATCGTGGTCCTTGCGCAGAAGATTGTTTCCAAGGCAGAAGACCGCCTGGTCAACCTGACAACGGTCGACCCCTCAGAGGCTGCGCGGGATTATGCGCACATTACTGGGAAAGACCCGCGTTTGGTCGAGTTGATTCTCTCGGAATGTCGCGAGGTCGTACGTGTCCGTCAGGGGTTGATGATTGTCGAGCATCGCCTGGGTTTCATCAGCGCCAATGCGGGCATCGACCATTCGAATGTTTCCGGTCCCTGGGGCGAGCCCCAAGATTGGGTTCTTTTATTACCTGAGGACCCGGATGCTTCAGCAGCGCAGATTCGAGCGCAATTGCAGGCTCGCTATGCCTGCCGCCTGGGCGTCTTGATTATTGATTCGCACGGGCGCGCCTGGCGCAATGGAACCATCGGGATGACGATTGGTTTATCCGGTCTGCCGGGCCTGGTCGATCTGCGCGGACAAGCGGACTTGTTTGATTTCCGCTTGCGGATTACGCAAGTGGCTGCCAGCGATGAATTAGCAGCAGGCGCCTCGTTGATGATGGGGCAGGCTCGGGAGGGCACTCCGGTAGTGCTGGCGAGAGGGTTCCCATACCCACTGCGTGAGGCTTCGCTGTCTGAGTTGATCCGGAACAAGGATCTCGACCTGTTTAGATGAGGCTGTGATGTATGCCATAATCAGCGAGTTAGATCAAGAATCTTCGATCGTCGTCAAAGACCTGTGGGGCAGGTTGCGGGAGGCTTGTGGATTGATGGCAATTTATGAGCTTCCGACGCCGCACTTCACCTGGTTTGATGCTAAAAACCTGGATGTTCCTGCTGTTGAGGACATTCTGGCTGAACTATCTGCCAGCACCTTTCTGTTAACCAGCTATGTATTTGGTTTCGGTATTTTTTCTGGCGAAAGACCAGTTTTTTATCTTCCTCTGGTCAAATCGCAAGCGATGATTGACCTTCACAATGAAATTTGGCGCCGATCGATTGAGCATAGTGAGCAACCCAATCCATACTATTCGCCTTCTTACTGGTTGCCGCATATCACCCTGGCGATTAATGATATTACCCGGGAAAGCCTGGCATGCGCTCTTGAGTCGGTTGCCTTTGACGCGGTGGAAATGGAGGTTTCTGGGAGTAACTTGATCGTTGTGTCACAGAGCGAGGCTGCGTCAACGATGGCTTACAAACGATTTTATTTTAAGAGTTTCGGGAGCACATTTTGAAAGTAGTCGCATTGACCGGTGGGGTGGGCGGCGCAAAGCTGGTCTATGGACTGGCAGCGCTGCTATCACCGGAAGAGTTGAGCGTGATCGTCAACACTGGCGATGATTTTGACTGCTGGGGGTTGAGGGTCTGCCCTGACCTTGACACGGTGTGTTACACCTTAGCTGGTCTGGCTAACCCGAAAACGGGCTGGGGACAGCAAGATGAAACCTGGGAAATTCTTAAAAAGGTTAGAAGTTTGGGTGGATCGACCTGGTTTAAAATTGGTGATAATGATTTGGCAACCCATCTGAGGAGAACAGAGTTGCTCTCGGAAGGGGAAACGCTTTCATCTGTGACCCAAAAATTGTGCTCAATCTGGGGTGTAAAGCATCAGATTCTCCCGATGAGCGACGATCCTATTCGGACCATTGTGCATACTGCAGAACACGGCGAGCTGGCATTTCAACGCTATTTTGTTCAGTTAGCCTGTCAACCGGTCGTGCGTGCATTTGAATTTTGTGGGGCTGAGGTTGCGTCTCCCGCACCTGGTGCTCTGGCTTTAATTGATAAGGCTGATGTGGTCATTCTCACGCCCTCCAACCCCTTTGTTAGTATTGACCCGATCCTTGCAATTCCCGGGTATCGTCAGGCGATCGAAAAGAAGCCCGTCGTCGGTATTTCGCCCCTGGTGGGCGGGAAGGCTGTAAAAGGCCCTGCTGCGAAAATGTTCCACGAACTGGGAATTGTGCCTTCAGCTTCAGCAGTTGCCGGGCACTATCAGGGCTTGCTGCGTGGGTTTGTTTTTGACACGCAGGACCAAACTGAATTGGAAAAAATTGAGCGTTGGCGTATAATTCCATTAATAACAAATACGATTATGAGAGATGCTCAGGACCGCATTCGCTTGGCTGAAGAAGTTATAAAATTTTGCGAGCTGGTCCTCACCAGGAGTTTATAAATCCATGAGTTTATGGGCAATCGTTCCAGTTAAACCTTTACGACGCGGAAAATCGCGACTTTCGGAGATACTCTCCGAAGATGAGCGTTACCGACTTAATTATTACCTGTTATATCATACGATTGACATCTTATTACAGGTTGAAGCAATCTCAGAAATCCTTGTGGTCAGCCGAGATTCCGATGTGCTGACAATTTCTCGAGAAAAGGGTGTGCGCACGGTGACAGAAAATGGTGCACCAGAATTGAATAATGCATTGCGCAGAGCTTCTTTGTTTTCTAAGCTATTTGCGAATGAAGGTGTCATCATTGTTCCGGCGGACTTACCCCTGATAACCTCTGAGGATGTTAGCGACTTTCTTGCCCAACGCAAAGAGCCCCCGACCATGGTGATCAACCCGGATCGCCACCGGATGGGCACAAATATGTTGTTCTTAAATCCGGCAGGTCTGATCAACTTTTCTTTCGGCACCGATTCTTTTGAACGCCATTGCGGATTGGCCCGGCAACAAGGTGCAGAGGTGGTTGTTTATGAAAATCCACGCATCGCTTTAGACTTGGATGTTCCGGAGGATTATGAAATCCTCCAATCGAGCAGTGTTTTACCAGTACTACAGTAAATGGTCAATAAACTAGTGGAAAAGGAAAAAAAATGACAATCGAAAGAGTAGCCCTGTATTTACAAGATGCCCATGACCTACGAGATGGATTGGATTTCGTAAAATATGCTGAAGAGCGAGGCTTTGAGGCGGTTTGGCAGGCTGAAAGCCGCCTGGTTCGAGATGCCATCGTACCGATGGCTGCCTATGCTGCAGTTACCGAAGAAATCAAGGTTGGGTCTGGCGTCATCAACAACTGGACCCGTAATATCGGTTTGCTCGCGGCGACATTCCTCACGCTGGATGACCTGGCGCCGAACCGGATTATTTGCGGTATTGGCGCCTGGTGGGATCCACTGGCAAAGAATGTGGGCATCTTACGTAAAAGCCCAATGACGGCAATGGAAGAGACCGTCACCGTCTTGCGACGCCTGTTGAACATGGAACGCGTGTCGTTTGACGGCGAATATGTGCATGTCAGCGGGATTGAACTGGATGTGGTGCATGGTCGTCGTGAGCCCCGGAATGTCCCGATTATGATCGGGGCAACCGGTCCGAAGATGATGGAATTGACTGGGAAAATTGCAGACGGTGCCGTTTTAAATTACTGCGTGCCGCCAGAATATAATGAACAGGCGATTGACGAGCTGAAGAAGGGCTTGAAAGCATCGGGACGGACTTTGGATGATCTGGATCGCCCACAACTGGTTGTGTGCTCTGTCGACGAGGATCGCGAGAAAGCCATTGACACCAGCCGTGAACTGCTGACGCAATACCTGGCACAACAACCGCATATTGCGAAGGCTTCCGGTGTTTCGATGGATATTGTGCACGAGATCCAGTCGATTCTTGGCTGGCCTGCCACGCATGAGCAAATCCAGCAAGCCAAGCATCTAGTACCGGATGAGTTGATCCATCGTATTACAGCCAGCGGCACCCCTGATGAAGCACGCGTCAAAGTGCAGGAATATATTAATAACGGTGCGACCTGCCCGATCCTCTACCCTGTTGGCGGCAATGTAAAGGTTTTGATTGACACCTTTGCAACGAAATGAAATTAACTGAAAAACAACCTGGTTCAAAATCTTGTTTTGTGTGCGGCAGGGAAAACCTGGCTGGACTCAAACTTGAGTTTTATATGATTGAACCCGGGAAGGTTTGTTCGTATTTTAACTTACATGAGCATTATGAGGGCTATCCCGGGGCGATCCACGGTGGCATCATCGCTGCCATCCTGGATGAATGTGGCGGTCGAGCTCAAATGATCGAGCCAAACCGGTTTATTGTTACCGCTCAATTATGTGTCCGTTATCGCCGACCGGTTCCATCGCGAACCGACCTGGTCGTCTACGGAGTAGCAGGTGAGCGCCGAGGACGGGTATCCTTTGCGAGCAGCGAAATCCAGAGTATGGATGGAAAGATTCTGGCTGATGCTGAATTGGTGCTGATGGACATTCCTGAATCGCAGTTTACGGATGTGGATCTGGAAGCAATGGGTTGGCGTGTTTATCTTGATGAGGAGGTTGGATGATTGGTGAATATTTTAGACCAAACACAGTAGAAGAGGCATTGTTATTATTAACCGAAAAGGGAAAGATTCGGAAACCTCTGGGCGGCGGAACCAGCTTGAGCCGGCAGGTGTCACAACATTTCGACGTAGTCGACTTGCAAAACGTTGGTTTGGATCGTATTGAGGAAAGAGGCCAAAACTTGGTGGCAGGGGCTACGCTTCGTTTTGATATGCTTTTAGCGCATCCCGGGGTTCACCCTGAGATCAAGCGAGCGATCCGTATTGATGCTTCAGAAAACAGCCGGAATATGGCTACTCTGGGCGGATGGTTGGTGAACAGCGATGGTCGTTCGTTGACGACAACCGCATTGCTGGCAATGGATGCAAATTTAACCTGGGAACCAGAGGCTGTTCAGATACGGCTTGGCGATTGGTTGCCCCTGCGCAGTCAGAATCAACCCGGCGTGTTGATAACAGAGGTGGCCTGGACCATGGGCGCAACGCTCGTTTTTGAGTATGTGGCGCGCTCTCCGAAGGACCGCCCCATCATGATTGTAGCTATGGCACAATGGGGTTCAGGCAGGACACGTGTGGCATTGGGGGGCTTTGGCGATGCGCCCATCATCGCTGTGGATGGCATAGGAGCGGATGGGGTGGATGTCGCCAGTCGGTCTGCCTGTTTAGATGCTGGAGATCAATGGGCATCTGCCGAGTACCGCAGTGAGGTCGCTGCAAAACTTGCCGTGCGTTGTGCCGCGCGTATGGATGCTATTAGAGGAAGTGGTGCCTAAGATGAAAATCATACTGAATATTAACAATCAAGACTACCCCCTTAATGTTCCTGTTGGCGAACGTTTACTGGAAACCCTGCGCAGGCTTGGCTTTTTCAGTGTCAAGTACGGCGGTTGTGAAAAAGGAGAATGCGGTGCGTGTGCCGTGCTTTTTGACGGTCGCCCGGTCAATAGCTGCACAATGTTTACAGCTCAGGCTGAAGGTCACAAAATCCAGACAGTGGAAAGCCTGGGTGAACACCCGGAACAGGGTTGGAAACGGACGCAGGGTTTGCATATTATTCAGCAAGCCTTTGTCGATACGGGCGCGATCCAGTGCGGTTACTGTACGCCAGCCATGGTATTGGTGAGCAAAGCCTTGTTAGATAAAAACCCATCGCCCTCTGAAGAGGAAATTCGTGACGCCCTTTCTGGCGTCCTGTGCCGTTGCACCGGTTATGTGAAGCCGGTTCAGGCTGTTATGCGAGCGGCGGCGATTATGAGGGGTGAAAAGGTTCCACCCATTGGTGAGCCGATGGATATTGGTGATTTATTGGATTTTGATCGGAGTGTTCCGGAAGACGGTGCACCGATGACCTCTGACGGCGGAACAATGACTGAAACGCGGGTCTTCCCGAAGATAAAGGTCGTTGATGCGCGTTCACCGTTGAAAACCGTGGGTCACGGTGAACCTAAGGTGGATGCGGTCAAACTTGTGCAGGGCAAACCAGCCTTTGCTGCAGATTTTGAAAGACGGGACATGCTGGTAGCCAAGGTGCTTCGAAGTCCCCATGCCCACGCTAACATCAAGCACATTGATACCTCGGAAGCAGAGGCGCTTCCTGGTGTAGCAGCTATTCTTACCTGGAAGGATGTTCCCCGGGTGGTCTATTCTACGGCTGGACAATCGCATCCCATTCCGGGACCGTTAGACATGTTTTCACTGGACAAAAAGGTCCGCTTTGTAGGCGATAAGGTGGCGTTTGTGGCTGCTGAAACGGCTGAGATCGCAGAAGCCGCGTTGAAATTGATCAAGGTGGAATATGAGGTCTTGCCTGCCATTATTGATCCCACGAAAGCGATGGATGAAGGCGCTGTGGTCATTCATGATGAAGAAGAATATGTCAATTTTGACGAATCTGATCCCTCGCGCAACCTGGCTGCTCAGATCCGCGTGGATATCGGCGATGTTGAACAGGGTTTTCTCGAGGCAGAGCGCATCTTTGAAGCCGAATATGTTGTACCCAAGGTTCAGCAGGCGCATATCGAACCGCATGTGGTGGTGACCTACTGGGATGAGGACGACCGCCTGGTGATTATCACCAGCACTCAGGTGCCCTTCCACGTTCGGCGCCAGATTGCTCCGGTTTTAGGTTTGCCGGTCAAGCGTATCCGGGTGATCAAACCCCGTATCGGTGGCGGTTTTGGCGGCAAGCAAGAAGTTCAGATCGAAGATGTTCCGGCACATCTGACGATTGCGACGGGACGACCTGTTATTTATGAAATGACCCGTGAGGAGGAATTTATTGGCTCCCGGGCACGTCATCCAATGCGCATTCGGTTGAAAACCGGAGTCAAGAAGGATGGCACAATTACTGCGAATGAAATGTACTGCCTGAGTGATACCGGGGCTTATGGGTGCCATGCCCTGACCGTGGCAGGAAATACCGGGCATAAGGCGATGGCGCTGTATGTCGGCGACGGACCCTACCGTCTTCAGCCCAATATCCGGTTTTATTCCGATGTTGTCTATACCAATACACCGCCTTCGGGTGCCTTCCGCGGTTACGGTGTCCCACAAGGATTCTGGCCTGTTGAACGGCACATGGAGACCATTTCAAAAGCTTTGGGCATCGATCCGATTGAATTCAGATTGAAGAATGCCCTCAGACCAGGCGAGTTGCACCCCTTCAGTACGGCTTGGAGCGAGGGACGCGAACCCAGACCTGAAAAAGTGTACACGATTGGCCTGGAAGAGTGCGTCAACCAGGGCAGGATGGCCATTGATTGGGACCATAAGTTTGGCAACGCGGCATGGCACACCATTCCTGGCAGTGAGCATTTGCGCAAGGGGATTGGAGTTGCTTTGGTGATGCAGGGAACTGCTATCCCTTACCTGGATATGGGCGGTGCCAGTATTAAAATGAATGATGACGGGTCATTTAACCTGCTGGTTGGCGCTACAGACCTGGGGACCGGTTCGGACACGGTGTTGGGCCAGATGGCAGCCGAAACCCTGGGCGTTCGTTTGGAAGATATCCTGGTGTATTCATCGGACACGGATTTCACACCATTTGATGTGGGTGCGTACGCGTCCAGCACAACGTACATCTCCGGTACGGCGGTGGTCAAAGCTGCAGAAAAGGTCGCTGAGCAGATTCGCGAACGGGCAGCCTTGATGTTTGCTGAAATGGGCGATGAGGTGGACCACAACGAGATACTGCTGGAAGATCGAAAGGCAATTGCACCTTCAGGAAATTCTATCAGTATGGAAGAGATTGCCCTGCACGCGCTGCACGCATCCGATCAGACCCAAATTATGGGAGTTGCTTCGCATGTGTCCCCGGTTGCGCCGCCGCCTTTTGCAGCGCAATTCGCTGAGGTGACTGTTGATATCGAAACCGGCATGGTTACAGTGGATAAACTGGTTATGGCTGTTGATGGTGGTGTGATCATCAACCCTGTCACAGCATCAGGTCAGGTTGAAGGCGGGATGGTACAGGCGCTGGGATACGCAGTGAGCGAAGAGATGGTCTATGATGATTTGGGACGGGCGAGGGAGCGCGACCTTGTAGACTATCACATTTTCCGCTCGGACGAAATGCCCGAACTGACGACCATTTTCGTGGAAACCTACGAACATTCACATCCTTATGGTGCAAAAGCTGTTGCGGAAATCCCGCTGGATGGAGTTGCACCGGCTGTTGGTAATGCAATATTAGATGCGTGCGGAGTCTCACTGCACGAGATCCCCGCCTTGCCCGAGAAAATCTGGAAAGCTTTAACAACCTCGGCATAAAGATGAGCTGACCTTCCGCCGATTGTTCGAATAGACACATCTGGCGGAAGGTTTGACCTCGAGGAATAATTTTTGTTCCCGGAGCTTTGAGTTTGATAGAGGATTTATGATGAACATTGTCGAGCGGTTGAATGAGGCTTTAGCTGAGGGAAAACCTGTGGTGCTGTGCACGATTGTGAACACAAAAGGTTCTGTACCGAGGCATGCAGGCACTAAAATGCTGGTTTACAGTGAAGGGCATTTTGAAGGAACGGTTGGCGGGGGTGAGGTGGAAAATCGGGTTCTTGCTGAAGCAATGGCAGCGTTCAAAGACGGAAAAACCCGCTTATTAACCTATGATATGATCGACCCGGAACGCGGTGATGCAGGCGTTTGTGGCGGGATTGTGACCGTCTTCGTGGAGCCATTTCTGACACTGCCAACAGTCGTTGTCGTTGGCGCCGGACATGTCGGGCGACCGATTGTGCACCTGGCAAAGTGGCTTGGATTTCGTGTAGTCTTAAGTGATGATCGCGAGGAGCTGTGCACCCCGGAGGAAACACCAGGGGCAGACCTTTACTTGCCATCACTTCTGAGCCAGATTCCAGAAAAATTACATTTGGATTCACGTACTTTCCTGGTGCTGGTTACCAGGGGCTCGGATGTTGATGTGGAGGGTTTGCCAGCCCTTTTAGAAACGGATGTGCCGTATATCGGTCTTATAGGTTCAAAACGGCGTTGGGCGCATACACAAGAGAGACTGATTGAGAAAGGGGTTTCGAAGGAAGCCTTGGCAAGGGTGAAATCTCCGATCGGGTTATTTATTCATGCAGAAACGCCCAATGAAATCGCCATCAGCATTATGGCTGAGATCATCGATCACTACAACCAGATGAAAAAACATTTTCAAAGCGCATAGATTGGAGTTTACACCGTATGTGGAAAAAATACATTTTAGCAGATTCAATTGAGACAGCGGTTGTAGCTTTGACCGAAGGGGAAGAAACCGCGCGGATTATCGCTGGCGGCACCGATCTGATACTTGAGCTGGAGCGTGGCACCCGTCAGGGCGTCAGCACTCTGATTGATATCACCCAAATACCTGGTCTGGATGAAATTTGGGAAGACAGTGACGGCTTGATCCACATCGGCCCATTGGTGACTCATAATCACGTGCTGGCTTCACTGCTGATCCGTGAGAAAGCCTATGCTCTCCTGCAAGCCTGTTGGGAGATAGGCTCACCACAAATCCGCAATCGAGGGACGGTCGTTGGCAATTTGGTAACGGCATCACCGGCGAACGACACCATCAGCCCTTTGATGGCTCTTAACGCAAAGCTCAGGCTGGCGTCAACGCGGGGCGAACGCATCGTCTCTCTGGAGGATTTTTACACAGGTGTACGCAAAACTGTGATGAAAAACGATGAAATCATTACGGAAGTCTTCTTCCCAGCGCCTGGTACTCACCAGGTGTCCTATTTTATTAAAACAGCCCTGCGCAAAGCCCAGGCAATCTCAGTCATTAATATCAGCCTTCTGTTGTCAATGCAGGGAGATGTGATCGAGAATGCCAGGATTACCCTGGGTGCAGCCGCTCCAACGATCATCCATGCCGAGGCAGCGGAAGTCTTTCTTGCCGGAAAACCGTTGAACGACACGGTGATTGAACAGGCGGCTGAATTGGTGGCTGAGGCAGCGTCACCGATTTCGGATTTGCGTGGCTCCGCTGATTATCGGGCGTACATGATGGGCGTAATCGCAAGACGCGCCTTGACCACTATTGCAAACGGTGTCGATAAGACACAAGTCCCGAGTGAACCGGTTTTGCTGATGGGGTCGGGTATGCATGTAAAAGCACCCAAATTGCCCTGGACGGGCGAGGAGATCCACACCTGGATCAACGGGAAGGAATACCGGTTTAAAACGGGATTTACAAAGACATTATTAAATTTGATCCGTGATGAAGCGGGTTTAACTGGCACGAAAGAAGGTTGCGCAGAAGGTGAGTGCGGCGCCTGTACGGTTTACCTGGATGGCAGGGCAGTGATGAGCTGTCTGGTACCGGCGCCCCGGGCGCATGGCGCCGAGATTGTAACGATCGAAGGTATGCGTGCTGGCGAAAAATTGCATCCGGTTCAGGAAGCTTTCATTGAACACGGCGCAGTCCAATGCGGCTTTTGCACTCCCGGGTTTGTGATGTCAGCGATCAAATTGCTCGAAGAGCGCGAAACCCCTTCACAGGCAGAGATCCAGCAGGCGATTACCGGGAACCTGTGCCGCTGTACAGGCTACTATAAGATTATTGAAGCGATTGAAAGCGCCAGCCAACGGATGCATGTTGGTGATCAGGCATAAAGCAGAACAGGAGTTAGCATGGCATATATTGGTAAATCTGTAACACGGATTGATGTCAGAGACAAAGTAACCGGAGAAGCGCTTTACCCTGCTGACTTTTTGTTGCCAGACCAGGCATATATGAAAATTCTTTTTGCAGGGCGACCTCACGCAGTAGTTAAAGCGATCGACACAACTGCGGCAGAAGCCATGCCCGGTGTTCTGGCTGTATTGACGGCAAAAGATGTGCCGGTGAACGAATACGGGTTGGGAACGAACGATCAACCTGTTTTGTGCGGACCGGGGTCATCCAAACCCTTCGCGGATCGGGTACGGTTTGTGGGCGACCAGGTGGCGCTGGTTCTGGCAGATACTGAGCAAATTGCGGCTGAAGCTTGCAAGAAGATTATCGTTGACTATGAAGACCTGCCGGTGGTTGATTCGCCAGAGGCTTCCATGGCGGATGACGCTGTCTTGCTGCATCCGAATCATGGGTCAAATGTCATTCTCGAATATCAAATTTTACATGGTGATGTGGAATCCGCATTTGGCGATTGTGATGTCATTGTAGAATGCGAATACCGCACGCCAATGCAGGAGCATGCATACCTGCAGCCTGAAGCCGGGGTCAGTTATATCGACGATGAAGGGCGGGTCACGGTTGTTGTAGCCGGTCAGTGGACGCATGAAGATCGAAAACAAATTGCCCATTCGCTGGACCTTCCCCTTGACCAGGTGCGTGTGATCTACCCGGCGATTGGCGGCGCATTTGGCGGTCGTGAAGATATGTCGGTGCAGATTGTGCTGGCGTTAGCTGCCAAATATTTACATGATCGGGGGATCAACCGACCGGTAAAAGTCGTCTGGAGCCGCGAAGAATCGATCATTGGTCATCACAAGCGCCACGCCTACAAACTGGTTGCTAAATGGGGAGCCACAAAAGATGGGAAGATCATCGCTGCCCAGGTGGATGTTACGGCTGATGGCGGTGCGTATGTGTACACATCGAACAAAGTGCTTGGCAACGCCACGTTGATGAGCATCGGCCCCTATGAGATCCCCAACGTGAAGGTGAATTCGAGGGCAGTCTATACCAACAACATTCCAGGGGGCGCTTTTCGCGGGTTTGGCGGACCGCAAGGAGCGTTTGAGGCGGAAATGCAGGTCAATCGCCTGGCAGAAGCTTTGGGTATGGACCCGGTTGAATTGAGAATGCGCAATTTGATTGAAGACGATTCGATTTTGTGCACCAATACCAAGCCCCCCAAGGGCGTGACGATTAAACCCGTGCTGGAGGCTTGTGCGACCAGGGCTGGCTGGGCTAACACGGACACAGGTTGGAACGCGCCGGCAAAAATGGGTTCCACGGATGCCCTGAAACGCGGTCGCGGCCTGGCGGTTGCTTTCAAGAACATTGGTTTTTCATTTGGTGCAAAGGAAAATTGCCATGCAAAAATTGAATTGCATGGCAAGACAGAGATTGAGCGGGTTGTGTTATATCACGCTGGTGCAGAGGTGGGTCAGGGTGCGCACACAGTTTTCAAGCAGTTTGCTGCTGAAGCCCTGGATGTTCCGCTGGAGAAAATCGATACAGTGTATTCAGACACAGCTATTACCGGTGATTCTGGCAGTGTTTCAGCATCACGAATGACCTTTATGGCGGGTAACGCAATTAAGGGAGCGGCAGATTTAGCTCTGGAGAAATGGGCAGCAGAAGAACGGCCTGCAATCGGCGATTATGTGTATTTTGCACCTCCCACTTCACGTTACGCACCTGTTACCGGGGAGTGTTATCCAAATATTTCTTATGGCTATGTATCAGAAGTGGTTGAACTGGAAGTTGATACAGAATCTGGCAATGTTCGGATATTGAAGATCTATTGTGCGGACGATGTCGGTAAGGCGATTAACCCACTGCAAGTCGTCGGTCAAATTGAAGGTGCGCTGGTCCAGGCGGTGGGATATGCCGTTCTGGAAAACTTCATCCACAAGGGTGGATACGTCCAAACCAATTTATTGTCGAATTATTTGATTCCCACGGTGTTGGATATTCCAGATGAAATAGAATCAATCATCCTGGAATACGCTGAACCTAATGGTCCTTATGGCGCACGGGGTATGGCGGAGATGCCCTATCTGCCATTAGCGCCGGCGGTGATGCATGCGATGTATGATGCAACCGGGGTGTGGTTTAACGAATTTCCCCTCACACCGGAACGGGTGCTGCGGGGATTGGGAAAAATTAAATGAAACCTTTTGTGCTCATCTGGGGCGGAGGCGACCTGGCAAGCGGGGTTGCGATTCGATTGCATCGGGTGGGCATTCTTGTATTCGTTGTAGAAACCGCCCAACCAACGGCAGTGCGGCGTTCGGTTGCCTTTGCACAGGCAGTTTACGATGGTGAAACAACGATCGAAGGCACGGTCGGACGATTGATCGCATATCCAGAGGAGATGATCTCCTGCTGGAAGGAGGGAGCGGTGCCGGTCATGGTTGACCCCGAACTGGAATTGATTTCAGTTTTCAAACCGTTGGTGCTCGTCGATGGGCGTATGCGAAAAACCCGCGAGGTTCTTTCCCTGGATATGGCGCAATTGGTGGTTGGGTTAGGACCAGGATTTACCGCGGGTGAGAACTGCCATGCAGCGATTGAAACGAATCGAGGACATTTTCTGGGTCGGGTTTACTGGCAGGGCAGTCCGCAAGCAAATACCGGCATTCCGGGGAAGATCGAGGGTTATACTCGGGAGCGGGTGTTATATGCCCCGACTGATGGTATTGTTCAGACCCTGGTTGATTTTGGTGATCATGTGCAGCCAGGTGACCCGGTGTTGATGATCGGAGATCAGACCATAAAGGCGCCTCTTGCGGGCGTCGTGCGTGGACTGATCCACCCAGGTATTTGGGTTAAGCATGGCACAAAGGTCGCCGATATTGATCCGCGACCTGAGGATTTTCGTTGCAGGGCAGTTTCAGAAAAAGCCCTGGCAATCGGCGGTGGGGTTTTGGAGGCAATTTTGACCAAACCTGAAATCCGTGCTGCCCTGTGGAATGAATAAGACCAATGGACCTGAGGCTGGCGCTCGGATTAACCGGTGCTGAGACGATTGCCTTTACAGGTGCTGGCGGGAAAACCAGCGCCATGGCAACCCTGGCCAGGGAACTGCTGCCGCCTGTGGTGATGACCACTACCACGCACCTGGGAAAGTGGCAGGGGGGGATCGCCCAGCAGCATATCATCATCACGTCGCCTGGGGCATTGAAGAAAAGTGATTTTTTGGGCTCGGAAACGATCCTGGTCACCGGTCCACCCGGTAAGGATGAACGTTGGGGAAGCCTTAATCCGGAATCGCTTGAGAAACTCTCCCGGATATGCCGTGAAAACGAGATACCTTTGCTGATTGAAGCGGATGGTGCTCGTCAACGCCCGCTTAAAGCGCCTGCAGGTTACGAACCGGCGATTCCACCCTGGGTTGACCGAGTGGTGGTCATGGCCGGACTGGGTGGCTTAAAAAGACGATTGAATGCGGATACGGTTCACAGGCCAGAGTTGTTTTCACAGATAACCGGCTTGAGGATGGGGGAAGAAATCAAAGTAGAGCATGTGGAACGAGTGTTGCGCTCAACTTCAGGGGGCTTGAAAGGGATACCAGATGGGGCGCGCCGAGTTCTGTTCTTGAACCAGGCAGAGGATTTGGTTTGTAAAGCCCAGGGAAACAGGCTGGCAAATGCACTGGAGGATGTATACCAGCGGGTGCTGATTGGTTTGCTGGCACAGCCAAACGCAGACGGACCGGTGTTCAGTGCGCACAGCCAAACGGCTGGAATTATCCTCGCTGCCGGCGGTAGTGAGCGATTGGGAGTGCCCAAACAGCTTTTAGACTGGTTTGGAAAACCGTTTATCGTCCAGGTGGCGCAAACTGCGCTAACGGCTGGACTATTCCCGGTGGTCGTGGTTACCGGCGCCCACCAGGCTGAAATAGAGACGGCTTTGGCAGACCTGCCGGTCAGGTGTGTGCACAACCCTGATTGGGCGTCGGGGCAAGCATCATCGCTGAAGGCTGGCTTGAAATCCCTGCCTGACCATTGTGATTGCGCCATGTTTTTGCTCAGCGATCAGCCCCAAATTACATCGCATTTGGTCCGTCAGTTAATTGAGCGACATCATGCCGTGCGTGCACCGATTACCGCTCCGATGATTCGCGAGCGTCGGGGAAACCCGGTGCTGTTTGCCAGCCAAACTTTTGGCGCGTTACGGGAGGTCAGCGGTGATCAGGGCGGGCGTGCCATATTTAATGCTTTTAAAGTGGACTATCTTCCCTGGATTGATGTGCGTGCTCTGCTGGATGTTGATCAGGAAAGCGACCTGAATAACCTGATCGAGCAGTATTTTGGTGAGGAAGCCAATTAATTAATCAAATGCGCATACCTTTTAAACTTTATTGGCTGTTTGGTGTTAATACTCATGAACGGGTAAAATGGAGCAGTTGGATGATCTGGAGAATTGTTTTTAGTTGAACAGGGCAAATGCTGTTGTTTGTTCTTCCTGATCTCGCCAGATGACCAAAATAGAAATTATGAAGATTAATGAGAGGATGTATATCGATGTCAATTGTGACCGAAAACGATGTTTTGAAGGCACTCAGCCAGGTGCAGGACCCGGAATTACGACGAGACCTGGTTTCTTTAAATATGATTAAAGACATCAAAATCACCGGAAGCAAGGTGACTTTAACCGTAGAACTGACCACGCCTGCCTGCCCATTGAAGCACCAAATCCAAAGAGACGTTGAAAACGCGGTTTTAGCGCTGGAAGGCGTTGAATCGGTCGAGGTCAACATGGGAGCACGGGTGCCTGAGGATAAAAAGATTACTGACTTGGCGATTAAAAATATTATCGCTGTTGCCTCGGGCAAGGGAGGGGTAGGCAAGTCTACCGTAGCAGTGAACATGGCTGTTGCCCTGGTGCAATGCGGCGCAAAGGTTGGTTTACTGGATGCTGATATTTACGGGCCGAATGTCCCCAAAATGATGGGTGTTCACACCCTTCCGCCCACACCGCAAGATAAGAAGATTCAACCGGCAGAGGCGTTTGGTGTTAAGGTGATGTCGATTGGCTTCATGGTTGGTGAGGGTCAACCGCTAATCTGGCGTGGACCGCTGCTGCACTCGGCAATCAAGCAATTCTTGCAGGATGTGGATTGGGGCGAGCTGGACTACCTGATCATTGATCTGCCGCCGGGAACGGGTGATGTTCAACTCTCGTTGGTGCAGACCGTGCCACTAAGCGGCGGTGTGATTGTCACCACGCCACAGCAGGTCTCCCTTGATGATGCTGCCCGGGCTGTGTCGAT
This sequence comes from Brevefilum fermentans, assembly GCF_900184705.1. Classification (NCBI taxonomy): domain Bacteria; kingdom Bacillati; phylum Chloroflexota; class Anaerolineae; order Anaerolineales; family Anaerolineaceae; genus Candidatus Brevifilum; species Candidatus Brevifilum fermentans. The sequence goes on from NZ_LT859958.1 coordinate 1,148,776, forward strand.
GTTTAATAAGATGGAGGTGCCGATTTTGGGCATCGTTGAAAATATGAGCTACTTGCAAATGGAGGATGGCTCTGTGCGGCGCTTGTTTGGCGAAGGCGGCGGAGAACAACTGGCTGGATGGGCAAAGGCACCTCTTTTGGCCAACATTCCCATCGAGGAAAGCGTACGTGAAGGCGGCGATACGGGCGTGCCAGTGGTCGTCCGAGACCCGAATTCACCCAGTGCGAAGGTGCTGATGGGCTTGGCGATGTCGGTGGCTGCGCGGATGAGCATGGTTGTGCTCGGCTAACGCAGTTTTTAGCCGGAACCTTGCTGTGCTATAATTTTAAATTATGAGTGAACCGTTTATTATTGGCGTTCAATTCGAACCGGTCGGGAAAAATTATTATTTTGATGCTTCCAGCTATCCGGATCTTCAGCCTGGAGACCCGATTGTGGTCCGAACCAGCCGGGGCCTCCAGCTGGCAAATATCACCCAAATCAATTTGGCAGTCGGTGACCTTGAACTTAATGGCTTTAAAGCCATTGAACGACCAGCCACTCCGCAGGACTTGTTGCAAAGGAAGACCCTGGCCATCCGAGAACAGGAAATCGTTGAAGAAATACGCGCTCATCTGGCTGGGCAGGGATTGAGCGCAGTCAAGGTTCTCTCTGCAGAATTTACACTGGATGGTGACCGTTTGTATGTGCTGATCAATGTCGAACCATCGGTGAGCGTGAACGCGAAAAAGCTGCAGCAGGACATCAAGCAAATGGTCAAAGGTGTTGAAGTTGACTTGCGCCAGATTGGGCCGCGCGACGCAGCAAAACTGATCGGGGGCTTAGGAGCTTGCGGTCTGGAATTGCGCTGCTGTTCGAAATTCTTAACAGAATTTGCGTCGATCTCAATTCGGATGTCCAAAGCACAGGATATCTCGCTAACGCCCTCTGAGATTACTGGAATGTGCGGTCGACTGCGCTGCTGTTTGATTTATGAATACGACCAGTACGTCGAAGCGATTAAGACTCTGCCAAAACGAAAGCGTAAGGTGATGACGCCTATGGGAGAGGGTAAAGTCGTGCAGATCTTACCCTTGCGGCAGTCGGTCATTGTGGATCTTCCCCAAATTGGGCCGCGTGAATTCTCGAAAGAGGCGCTCGATCGCGCCCAGCGGATTGCAGATGGTCAAGAGGTTGAACCGCTGCCTGAGGAATTTCCACTGGATGAACCGGCTTCCATTTGGCTTGAGGATCAGGCTGAGGCGAACGACGTGCCAGAAACTAAAAGATCAGACGCTAAATCAGGTTCTAAGCAACGACGAGGTCGAAAAGCCCGTCGAGCGAGAGGTCAGAAGAAGTAAGCCCCTTCCTGTTTATAAGGGATATGATCTTGTGGAAACGAATGAGAACTGGCTCACAACTAAAAATATCCTCGTCGTTTTAGCACATCCGGATGACCCGGAATTTTTTCTGGGTGGATCGATTGCCCGATGGATTAAAGCTGGGCACCACGTGCGCTACGTTTTGTTGACCAGAGGAGACAAGGGCTCCAATGACCCCCGGCTAACCGCCGAACAAATTGCCAAAATTCGCATCGATGAGCAAAGAGCAGCAGCGGAATTTTTAGGCGTTATCTCAGTTGACTTCCTGGGTTACGAGGATGGTTACCTGATTCCTGACCTTGAGATGCGGAAAGCGGTTGTGCGTTTCATCCGTAAGTACCGTCCGCAAATCCTTGTAAGCTGTGATCCCGAAAACCTCTTTCCCAGCCAGCAGTATGTTAACCATCCTGATCATCGCGCGGCAGGGCAGGTCGTGGTCGATGCGGTTTTTCCAGCGGCAGGCAACCAGTTTTTCTTCCCGGAGCTGCTGGAGGAAGGCTATGAACCCCATGAGGTTGAAGAGCTGTGGTTGAGCCTGACGGGTAAACCGGACGTTCGGCTGGATGTCACCGCACATTGGAATGACAAACTGCAGGCTTTGAAATTGCATGCCTCGCAGATTGGTGACCCGCGAGCCTTTGAAAAACGGATGCTCGAACGGGCACATAGCCATCAGGGCAAAGATTTTTATGTCGAAGAGGGGTTTCGGCGAATTATTTTCAGGAGGATTTCAGGATGACAATTTTGGACAAGGCTTTCGATCTGCGCGAGGAAACGATCGCCAGGCGGCGTGATTTTCATCAAAATCCGGAACTGGCTTTCAATGAAGTTCGCACAGCTCAAATTGTGGCACAAGAGCTGCGGGATTTAGGGTTGGAGGTGACCACCGGGGTCGCCAAAACCGGTGTGATCGGACTGTTGCACGGCGCTGCTGAGACACCTGTACTGGGTTTGCGCTTTGATATGGACGCGCTGCCAATCCAGGAGGAGACCGGAGCGCCTTATGCCTCTGTGGTGCCTGGAAAGATGCATGCTTGCGGGCACGACTGTCATACCGCTGTGGGATTAAGCGTGGCTAAGCTTCTGGCTGCTCAAAAGGATGAGCTACAAGGGACGATCAAGTTTATATTCCAACCGGCGGAGGAGATGGACGGAGGCGCGGCGCGCATGATTGCAGAAGGCGTTCTGGAAAACCCGAGCCTGGATTACATCATGGGCTTTCATGTATGGAATGAGCTACCAATCGGTTCTTATGGGCTCGTCCCAGGCCCGCTGATGGCAGCATCTGAAATTTTCAATGTGAAGATCAGCGGGAAGGGCGGTCATGGTGCCCAGCCTCATGCTACGCGAGACCCGATACTGGCTGCGGCTCACGTCATCACTGCGCTGCAATCGATTGTTTCCCGTAATGTGGACCCGCTGGATACGGCAGTGGTCTCCGTCTGCCAGGTTGAAGCGGGAACAGCCAATAATATCATCCCGCAAGAAGCGCTATTAACCGGAACATTGCGCGCCTTCAAACCTGAGGTGATGGCGATAGTGAAAGAACGCTTCAGAACGATTATCACCGAAATAGCGGGCACGATGGGTTGCCAGACCGAGATTGAATTAATCACGGTCACCGAACCGGTGATCAACGACGAAGCGCTAGTAGCACTGATGACCGAGATTACCCTGGAAATTCACCCGGATGCAACGATTGTGACGAACATGCAAACCATGGGAGGCGAAGATTTCTCGCTGATGATGAAAAAGGCGCCCGGCTGTTTTATGATGGTGGGATCAGCCAACCCCGAGCGCGGCTTGAATTACGGGCATCATCACCCAAAATTTGATGTGGATGAGTCGTGCTTGCCCTATGCTGTGGCGATCATGGCGCAGGGCGCAATGAGGGTTTTAGAGCGTCACCCAGGCTGAGATTGCCCTGGCCGACAGGCGCTGAACGGACATGTGAGGGGGATTTGCTGATTATTCAGAGAAGGATCTTGAGCCCCCTGCGATAAACCTGAGGCTATGGAAGTTGCTTGGGGAATATAAAATAATGATTGCCCCGAATTAATCAAATTGCAATATAATTAACCCGGTATGCAGGTTTCGTCAACTCCATAGATAATCTATGGTAGATTGGATGCCACTTTAGTATACTATGAGTCAGTGACTGCGTTGGTCACGCATGATTGGTCTAAAATGTAGAAACAGGAGGAACAATGAGTGATATTTTAAGTCAGGTAACCGGGCAGCAAGATTTTTTGAAAAAGATCCTGGCGAAGATCCCGGGCTTTAAAGGCTATATCGAGCGCGGCGACAGGCGGATGTCGGATAAGCTATTGCGCGAGAAGATCGCTGATGAGTTTGACACCCTCAACCAGCGTGTGTCGAGCCTGCAGCGTGAAATGGTTGACCAGGGCGAGCTTGCCGCGGTAGGCAGCCTGGAGAACGCGGCGATCAAACTGCGCCAGTTTACCGACAGGATACGAACTGCTTCTTACGGCTATGCCGGCATCTTTGATGCGATCAAGATCAAGGAAGAGCAGCTCGACCAGGTCTATCAATACGATTACGCCCTGCTGGAACTTTCTGAAAGCGTGGCGTCAGCTATTGATAATGTGGAAACCTCTATCGGCACGGAAGGACAGGATGCAGCGATCCGCCACCTGGTCACCGTCAGCCAGCAGTGTGTGGATGCCTTTAACAAACGGACCGAAGTGATGCAAGGCATCGCAGATTAGCCGACGTAGGCTAGATTGTTATTTGTCTAGATAAAGGATTGGAGTGAATAGATATGGCTAGAATTTTTGATGTTGTTGAATATCCAAAAGAGATGATGGATGAGATCGTGCATCGCTTCCCAGAGACCGGCGTTGCAGATCTGCGGATTGGATCACAGGTGATCGTCCGCGAATCACAAAGCGTGGTCTTCATGCGTGACGGACGTGCTTTGGATGTGTTTGGTCCCGGCCGCCACACAATCACCACCGCCAATATCCCCGGGCTGGTCGGTTTGATCGGTAAAGCCTTTGGTGATCGGACGCCGTTTACCGCCGAGGTGTTTTACATCTCAATGCGTGAGTTCGCCGATCAGAAGTGGGGCACCCCGCAACCGATTATCGTGCGCAACCCCGGAGTGGGATTGGGCGTGGCTTTGCTACAGGGTTTTGGCACCTACAGTTTCCAGGTTGCGGATCCGCAGCAATTTGTGACCCAGATCGTCGGTGCACAGGGCTTTTACCGCACCAGCGATATCGAGAACCGCCTGCGGATGATGCTGCTGGCAAAATTGACCGACCTGCTGGGTGAGACCACTGCCAAGAGCAATGTGCTAGAGCTGATCGGGTTGACCAATGAGCTATCAGCCGGTGTGCGCGCCAAGGCACAGGATGATTTCCGAGCGATTGGTTTGGATTTGAAATCCTTCTACATCGGCAACTTGAAACCCTCTGAAAAATCTGCAGAGGAACTGCGGGCGATGGGCATGCTCGACATGCAGACCTATACCCAGCTGCAGGCTGCGGATGCGATGCGTGACGCGGCGCAGAACCCTGCTGGCGGCGCAGGCTTGACCGCTGGCATCGGTGCCGGGATCGGAATCGGGAACGTGTTGACAGACGCCCTCAGCGGCGCCAGCCGACCGGCTGCTGCAACACCTGCTGCAGGCGGCGCAGGCGTGATGCCTGATGTCATGACTCCCGCTGAAGCAGCCGAGTTTCTGAAGGTCTCGGCTGAGGACGTGGTGGCAGCCATCGAAGCCGGTGACTTGCAGGCGCGCAAAATCGGCACGGCATACCGCATCAGCAAGGAAGCCCTGCAGGAATTCCTTAAGGGATAGTCGGAGAATAAATTTATAAATAAAGGGATACCCCGCCCGGGCGGGGTATCTGGATTTAAATGGAAAATGGGGGATAGGGAATGGCGAATGGGGAGTAGAGCTTAGAAGGTAGAGCTTAGAAGTTAGGAAATGGTTTAAACAGCGACAAAGCCCTTGAATAGCAGCTGGTGGAACCCGCTTTTCAACTGTCTGCTATGCACGATGAGCAACCCACCACTCGTTTATGGTATAATTTCCTCGGTAATTTATTAGACTTCCATAGAGCCCATGCGACTTCACGAGTACCAATCCAAAGAAATTTTCTCTGAACACAACATCCCCATACCCCAGGGGCGGCTGGCTGCCACTCCTGAAGAAGCCCGGCTGGTCGCCGATGAACTTCACGGCCCGGTTGTGCTGAAAGCCCAGGTACTGGTGGGCGGACGCGGCAGAGCCGGCGGCATCAGCCTGGTCAACTCGTCGGACGATGCGGAAGAAGAGGCTTCCAGAATCCTGGGTGCGCGCATCAAAGGCATCCCTGTGGGGCGACTGCTGGTGGAAGAAGCGATCAACATCCAGCAGGAGCTGTACTTGGGGATGACTGTCGACCGTGAACGCGGAGAAACTCTGGTGATTGCCAGCGCCGAGGGTGGAGTCAACATTGAACAGGTGGCGCAGGCATCTCCCGAGAAGATCGCCCGGTTGGGGGTCAACCCCCTGTTGGGATTGCGCGAGTTCCAGGCGCGCAACCTGGCAGCCGAGATCGAATTGCCGCGATCGCTCTGGCGAGCCTTTATGACCCTGGCGCTGAATCTGTATAAAGCCTACCAGGATCTGGACGCGACCCTGGCCGAGATCAATCCCCTGGTCATCACCAGTGAGGGGCGCCTGGTGGCGCTGGATGGCAAGATCATCATCGATGATAACGCGCTGTTTCGACATCCCGCCTTTTTTGATAAGCGGGATACTTCCGCCGAGGCGCCTGAAGTGGCTGAGGCGCGCAAATTCGGTCTGTCTTATATCAAGATGGACGGCGACATTGGCTGTATGGTCAACGGCGCCGGGTTGGCGATGGCGACCATGGACATTATCCAGTTTAAGGGCGGGAAAGCAGCGAACTTCCTGGATATCGGCGGCGGCGCCAGTGCAGAAAAGGTGACCGCAGCTATGCGCATTCTGCTGGCAGACCCCCAGGTGAAGGCGGTGCTGGTCAACATTTTCGGCGGCATCACTCGCTGTGACGAGGTCGCCCACGGCATTCGCATCGCACGGGAGGAGATCGAAACGCAGGTGCCGTTTGTGATCCGCCTGGCGGGGACCAACGCGGTCGAGGGAGCCCGCATCCTGGCGGATGCCAACCTGGAGACCGCGCACACCCTCAGCGAGGCGGCTGAGATCGCGATTGCACTGGCGGAGAGGGAGACGGCATGAGCATTTTGGTGAATGGCAACACACGCCTGGTGGTGCAGGGCATTACCGGGCACGAAGGCCACTTCCATGCCCAGGCGATGCTGGATTACGGCACGAATATCGTCGCCGGGGTGACCCCCGGCAAGGGCGGCGAATGGGTGCTGGGCGGCAAGGTGCCCGTGTTCGACTCGGTGCACACCGCGGTGGAGATGACCGGCGCCAACACCAGCGTGATTTTTGTGCCGGCGCGGGCGGCTGCGGATTCCATCCTGGAGGCGGCGGATGCTGGCATTGAGCTGATCGTGTGCATCACCGAGGGCGTGCCGGTGAAAGAGATGCTGACGGTCAAGCACATGCTGACGCGCCAGAACGCAATTCTGCTGGGTCCCAATACACCGGGAATCATCTCACCGCCCGATACGCGTGTGGGCATCATCCCCGGAGAGATCACTTTTGCGGGGAATGTGGGCGTGGTGTCGCGATCGGGCACGCTGACCTACGAGGTGATGCACGCACTGATGATGGCGGGGATCGGCACCAGCAGTTGTGTGGGCGTGGGGGGCGACCCGATCATCGGGGCGAATTTTGTGGACATCCTCTCGTATTTTGAGGGGGATTCGGCGACCGAAACCGTGGTGCTGATCGGCGAGATCGGCGGCCGCGACGAGGAGCGGGCTGCCGAGTATATCGCCGAAGCGATGACCAAGCCGGTGGTGGGTTTTATTGCCGGCCTGGCTGCGCCCGAGGAGACGCGCATGGGGCACGCCGGGGCGATCGTGGAGGGGGGCGTGGGCAGCGCCAGGGACAAGGTGGCTGCGCTGGAGGCGGCTGGCGTGCGCATCGCGCGCACCCCGGAGGAGATCCCCGGGTTGGTGCGGGGGAGGTAGCAGGTCCGGCTCGCTGCGTTCAGCCCCTTTCGCTTCGCTACAGGGGATCCGCTGTACTTCAGGGACGTTGAAGGGGACGGGGGGGTGAGGGTATTCGTTCCAAAAAAAAACGAACCGAAACGAATAAAGGAATGTCTTAGCTTTCATCAGACCTCTTCTTTTTTAATATTCTTTCATGGCGCGGGTAAGCTGCGTGAAAAAGACGCTGGCTAGCATATGGTCGGTTTGCAGCAGGCTCGCCAAACGCAGCATGGTTTTGCTGACCACAGCCAGGTGCTGGCTGCACACCGATGTATGCAGCATAGCGCTGAGGCGGTTTGTGACAGCTTCAGCTTGGCTGCCGGTATGGGACCCGGCTGGGATGCTTTGGCAGAGGCGTTTGGCGGTGCCGACAATTAAAAAGCTCCTTTCGGTGTGGATGCGATTAAAGATAGAACATAAGTTCTAATTTTAATGAAAGTATAGCATTAAAGGTGGGGGATTTCAATACGTAAAAAGCGGCAAATAACGACCTCTTTTTGCCGCAAGCGGCATGTTGGCTGACAGGTGATCCTACTTGCTTCACTCTACCCCTTTCGCTTCGCTACAGGGGTTCCGCTGCGCTTCAGGGACGTTGAAGGGGACGGGGGGGTGAGGGAAGGGAATTTGATTTTCGATTATAATCAAACTACAGCCTTAAGCGGGAGGTATCAACACAATTATGGTCAGCAATTTTATCACGAATGATGGTGGAAAAGACCTTCGGACCCGCCTTTTAGAACTGGTGGAAAACAGCGAAGAGATGAAATTCCTGGTGGGTTTTTTCTATTTTTCGGGGATGCGTGAGCTTTATGAAGGACTGCGCAAGCACCCGACTTCAATTTTAAAAATCCTGGTCGGTATGAATGTTGACCAGCTTAATTTCAGGTTAATTGAATATGGTGAATACAACCCTGCCCAATCCGATGCTGAGAAAACGGATCAATTCCTTGATAATGTGCGTCTTTCACTGCGCGATGATCAATTTGATTCTCAGGAATTTTACGAGCAAATTTCCTTTTTCATCGAAATGATCAGAGATGGTCGGCTGATTATTCGCAAAACCCGTCAGCCCAATCACGCTAAAATCTACTTCTTTATTGATCAAGAAAGCGTGTTTGCCAACAAGCTGTTTATCACAGGCTCCAGTAACCTGACCAAACCTGCTCTGACCACCCAGGCTGAATTCAACGTCCAAATTCGTGATTACGGCATTGATGAAACCGAAGCCTACTTTGACGCACTGTGGGATGACGCCATCAAAATTACGGAAGATGATGTGATCAGACAAAGAATGATCAGAGTGATCGAAAAGGGCACCATGGTGCGCCAGGTCACGCCTTTTGAAGCGTACGCGCTGACCTTAAAGACCTATTTGGATAGCTATCAACAAAAAGAGATTGGTGATTACCTGATCCACCTGCTGAAAAAGAATGGCTATGTGCCGTATCAATACCAGTTAGATGCGGTGCGCCAGGCGCTTTCGATCATTGAGAGCCAGGGCGGTGTGGTGGTGGCGGACGTTGTGGGATTGGGTAAAACGATTATCGCCTGTGCGATTGCCCGGCAGTTGGGAAAACGCGGGGTAGTGATCTGTCCGCCAGGTTTGATGGGTGATCACAACAAGACCAGTGGATGGCGCATGTACCTGGAGCAATTTGAGCTCCCACAATGGGAGGTGCGTTCGGTGGGTGATCTTGAGAAAACAGCCGAGTTTGTTCAACGCGTGAAAGACATCGAGGTGGTAATCATTGACGAGGTGCACCGTTTTCGCAACCAGGACACCCAAAGCTATGAGCTGCTGAAAAACATCTGCCGGGATAAGATCGTCATTCTTCTAACAGCAACGCCATTCAATAACCGCCCGGGCGATATCCTTGCGCTGCTGAAATTGTTCATCGTCCCTAAAAAGTCAACCCTTACCCTGGAGAGCAATTTACTGGAAAAATTCAGGGCATACAAAAGCACCTTTGACCGCCTGTCTTATATCAAAAAGAACTACAACTCGCCCATCGCTGATAACCGAGCAAAAGCAGAAGGGTATTATGAAGCGCTGTTTGGCGAAAGCGGGATTGATCTGACAAAGGTCACCGCACGTTCAAGGTACCTGGCAGCCGAGATTCGCCATGTAATCCAGCCCGTTACCATTCGCAGGAACCGGCTTGACCTGCAAAATAACCCCTTTTATGCGGGTGAGGTTAAAGACCTTTCCAAAATTGCTGACCCTGAAGAATGGTTTTTCGAACTAACCCCTGAGCAATCTGCGTTTTACGATCAGATCATCACCCGATACTTTGGGTTGCCCGAAGAAGGCGGGGAATTTAAAGGTGCGATTTACCAGCCCTTTATTTATGAAACTGCCAAGACAGAAGATTTTACCGAAAAAGAAAATTTTGAGATGCAACAACAGCGCAACCTGTTTGACTTTATGCGCCGTTTGATGGTTAAACGCTTCGAGAGTTCCTTTGGCGCTTTTGAACAATCGATAAGACGCTTCAAGCGCATCAATGAGAACGCGCTCACTTTCATAAAAACATCGAAAAAATACATTTTAGACCGTTCACTGATGGAGAAGATTTATGACGAGGATGAAGAAACCATCGAGGCTTATCTTGAGGAATATGAAGCTAATTTGCTAAAAGGCACCTACCCGAAGAACCACCGCGTATATGATTTGAATAAATTCAGCTTTGCGGATGCATTTATTGAAGACATTAAGTCCGATTTAGCGATGTTTGACCATATCCTCAGCCAGCTTGAGGCAATGGATCTGGTGGCGGAGGACCCTAAAGCAGGCTGCTTGATTGAAAATATAACCCGGGTTTTAAATACATCACCCAAACACGGTGAGCCCAAGCGTAAGGTTGTTATCTTTTCGGAATATGCCGATACCGTCAGCCACCTCAAAGAAGCCTTGGGTGTGCCCTTTGGCGAACGCTTGCTGGTGGTCAGCGGGAACCTCACAGGCGCGATGAATGAAAAAATTGCAGCAAATTTTGACGCCTCACACCTGCACCCCGTGGATGATTTTGATATCTTGTTATCGACCGACCGCATCTCTGAGGGGTACAACCTCAACCGGGCGGGCATGGTGATCAACTACGATATCCCCTGGAACCCGGTGCGAGTCATCCAACGCGTGGGGCGCATCAACCGCATCAGCAAGAAGGTGTTTGATGAATTGTTCATCGTCAACTTCTTCCCTACTGAAAAAGGGTCAACGCTGGTTAAATCGCGCGAGATTGCGACCAATAAGATGTTTCTGATACACGAGGTGCTGGGCGAGGACGCCAAGATTTTCGATGTGGATGAAAGCCCTTCAGCCGCAGCCCTGTTTGACCGTATTCGCCAGAACCCCGACGAAATGGAAGCCGAATCCTTCTACACCACCATGCTCAAGCGCTATATGGAAATTGAAAAGAATCACCCCGACCTGGTAGAGGCGCTGCACGATTTCCCGCCGCGGGTGAAGGTTGCCAAGGCGGGTAAAACAGATGAGCTGCTGGTGTTCTTTTTGAAAGGCAGGCTGTATATCCAGGCGATTAATGATGGGTTTGGAGAGGGTGCTGAGCCATATGCACTGACCTTCGAAGATGCCCTGCCAAAGATCGAATGCACCATAGATGAGGAAGGTTTGGACTTGAGTGCAGATTTCTGGGAGAAGTATCTGGCTGCCCGGCAGGTGAAAGAACCGCGAGAACAACCCCTCAGTCCGCAGAGCATTGAGAAAAAGGCGATCAACAATTTGAAGACCTTGCTGCAAAGGGATTATGAGCAGTTAAAACCCTATCGGGAGTTCGTGACCACGCTGCTGGAGGATATCCTGGATTATGGCACGCTACCGGACTTTACCCTGCGGCGGATTAGCAACCTGAACACAACCAACGCCAGACAGCTCAACGCACTTGAAAAAGACCTGAAGCAGCTGCTGGGTGAGCTGGGTGAAAATTACCTGAAAGCGGTTAAGGCAGACCGTGACCAACTTCGACCAAATATTATTATTGCGATTGAGAATCAAAAGCCATGACTTCAAAAATCTTAAATGACCTTATCCAAGATGTTAATCACGACACGTTAACACGTTTTTTTCAAGACCGCTCTTCGCTGTTTCGAGCAGACAAAGCATCGCTGAAAGAATATGAGACCGATCAGTTTAAGGAGGGCACAAAGCTGGGAGAGCTCCCCTTTGGGCTGATTGACCATATCATAGTGTGCTGTTTTAAAGTCACACGAGAGCTTTCGGAGCGCAGTGGAAAAAAAGCACAGTATGAGCTGGCAAAAAAAGTTATTCGTGATCTGAGTATGGACGCGGGCATTTTTGTGTTCATTGGAGAGAACGGGGCTTTTCGCTTTTCGCTGGTATATGCCAGTTACCTGGGCACAAAAGTTGATTATTCCAACTTTCGCCGCTTTACCTATTATGTCAGTCCTCAGTTGACCAATAAAACCTTCCGCCAGCGGATTGGCGAAGGTGACTTTTCATCGCTGGAGAGCATCAAAGAAGCCTTCTCAGTGGAAAAGGTGACCAAGGAGTTTTACCAGAAGATTTCCTACTGGTATTTTTGGGCTTGCCAGCAGTGTCAGTTCCCAAAAGATGCAGAAGCTGAAGAAAACGGGCGCCAGGTGGCGGTGATTCGCCTGATCACACGCATGATTTTCATCTGGTTCATGCGTGAGATGAAACTGGTGCCCAACAACTTGTTTGAAAAAAGCTTCTTCAAAGCGGCACTAAAAAATCACGACGATGCAAATTCAACCTATTACATGGCGATTTTGCAGAACCTGTTCTTTGCGACGCTGAATACCAAGCCTGAAGAGCGTAACTTTCGCAGTCCAGTTCGGGGAGCTAAGGGCATCAACCCTGACTTTGGCAATCAGTATAAGTATCGCTACCAGGATTTATTCCATGCGCCAGACCAGCTTACCAATTATTTTGGCGAGATTCCCTTCCTCAACGGCGGGTTGTTTGACTGCCTGGACGATAAACCGCAGGGCAGGTATGTGGATGGCTTTACAGAGACCAAAAAATTTCAACCGCGGGTACCAAATGTGTTATTCTTTTCACCGGAGAGAACTGTTGACATTAACGCCGAGCTGGGTACTACCAACCGAACCTATCGGGTGGAGGGGTTGATCAATATCCTCTCCACTTACAACTTCACCATCGATGAAAACACGCTGGATGACCAGGATGTGGCGCTGGACCCCGAACTGCTGGGCAAGGTGTTTGAGAACTTGCTGGCGAGCTTCAACCCGGAGACCTCCACGACAGCGCGTAAAGCCACGGGCAGCTACTATACGCCGCGTGAAATTGTTGATTATATGGTTGAGGAATCCCTTAAAGCTTATTTTGCAAATTATTTAGATGATGTTGACGCCATTGAAGACAAACTTGAGAGTTTATTTGATACCAACAACGATGAAAACCCCTTCACAGCCGAAGAGACCCGCCGAATGGTTGACCTGGTGGAAGATGTGCGCATTGTCGACCCGGCGGTGGGCTCTGGCGCCTTCCCGATGGGGGCGCTGAATAAGCTGGTGTTTATCCTTGCCAAACTGGATAAGGATAATGTTTTATGGAAAAAGGCACAGCTTGACGGAGCGGATGCCATCTCTGACCCGGCGGTGCGCGCCAATGTGAAGGAAAGCATTCAAAATTATTTTCGAGAAAAAGACGCCAATTACGGCAGGAAGCTGTATTTAATCCAAAAATGTATTTATGGCGTGGACATCCAGCAGATTGCAGTAGAGATTGCCAAACTGCGCTTTTTCATCGCCCTGCTGGTGGATGAGAAGGTTGACAAAAGCAAAGATAACTGGGGCATTGAACCGCTGCCCAATTTGGATTTTAAGATCATGCAGGGCAACAGCCTAATTTCAGAATACCTGGGTATCAAGTTCACGCTTGATGGAGATGGTGCTGATAAAAATGGAAACTTACACTTGTTCGCAGACGAAAACAAACAATATATTGAAGCATTCGATCAGAAGAAAACCGAATATCAAATTACTTCAGACCCCCGACATAAAAAGGCACTTCAAAAAGAAATTGAAGACCTATTAATAAAAATATTCGAGGATCTGGTGAAAAGACAGAAATCGAATTATTATCAGCGCTTGAAGGCGGTTGAGCGAAAATATGCCGATATTCCTGATCGTGCTTCCAGAGAAAATGCCATATCTGAAGAAAAACTACAGCTTGCAAAAAGCTTTGACTTTGATTTTTCTGCGGTCGAAGAACAGCTTCGACAGTTTACCAGCAGACAAAGAATTAAACCCTTCTTTCCTTGGGAAATGTACTTCTCAGAAGTGTTTTTAGAAAAGAATGGCTTTGATGTCATAATCGCCAACCCGCCCTATATTGGAGAGAAAGGACATAAAGAACTTTTTAGTGAGGTGAAGAAAGCTAACCTAAAAGAATATTACTTAGGGAAAATGGATTACTATTATTTTTTTATTCATCTTGCTTTCGACCTGGGAAACCCAGAATCCCAAATTGCCTTTATTACCACAAATTATTACCCAACAGCTACAGGTGCTGTGAAATTACGAGCAGATATCAATAAACGGGCATCAGTAAGAAAATTAATAAATTTGAACGAATTGACAATTTTTGAGTCTGCGCAGGGTCAACACAATATGATTTCACTCTTGTCGAAAGGCTATCAGCCCGATTTGATTGCACAAACCTGCATCACTAAAAGAAAAGGCATGATATCCCCTGAAATTTTTTCACGCATTGTCAACAAACTTGACGATCAAACAGGTTATTATCTTGTGCTACAAAAGTATCTGTATGATGATATAGATCACCAAATACGTTTGTCGGGGATTAAAAATTTGCAGTGCGATCCAATACAAACCGCATTGCAAAAAATGGCGAAATTCGGTTACCCTTTAGGTGAAATTTGTAATGTAAACCAGGGCATAGTGACTGGTGCAGACAAGGTGTCTAAATCACACATTAGAAAATTGAATATTGACGCAGAGGTCGGAGAAGGGATTTTTGTTCTAAATGGACAAGAAGTTGATGAACTAAACCCATTGAATTCGGACAAAAAGATTCTTAATCCCTGGTTTAAAAATTCAGATATAAACCGTTGGTTTACATCAATTACAACGCCTGAAAAGATACTTTATCTTCATAGAAAAAGTGAACCATCGGTGAGAATAATAAATCATCTTCGCAAGTATAAATCGATATTAGAAAACCGAAGAGAAGTAACAAATCATGTTATTGAGTGGTGGAAACTCCAGTGGCCTCGATCTGAGGATATATTTTTGGGACAAAAAATTGTAGTTCCTCAAAGAAGCCCAACCAATACTTTTGCTTACAATGATATACCCTGGTATGCAAGCGCAGATGTTTATTATATAACCGAAAAAAAGAAACAAGTCTCTCTTAAGTACCTCTTAGCACTTCTCAATTCTCACCTTTTATATGTTTGGCTGTATTTTCGTGGAAAGCGAAAGGGAGAAATGCTGGAGTTGTATCAAAAGCCACTATCTGAAGTACCTATCAAACTAATACCAAATTCACAGCAGAAACCCTTTGTTGACCTTGTTGATCAGTTATTATCATTGACCTATTCAAATAATTATTTCAATGACATGGATCAACAAAGGCAAGTTAGGACGTTGGAGTTAGAAATTGATCGATTAGTTTTTGAGCTCTATGAATTAACTGACGAAGAGATATCTGCTATAATGTCTTTTAACAATTAATTTGGAACTGTCTGAAACGTGTTAGATATAAGGAGAGCTGTGGCATGGAAAAAAATGAGGTCATACCAGCGTTTGAAATGCTATTGGATGAAATCGATGCTGTCGTTATGGCGTTGAATGAAGAAGGCGCACAACTGTTGACCGCGGGGAAGTACGCTGATGCGCGGGCATTGATTGCAAAGGTTGAGTCGATTAACGCCATTCGCGTAAAAGTACAATCATTGTCAGAGGAGTGGCGCAGGCTTTCATTCAAAACCGTCAAAAAACCGGGCAGAAAACCACGTCAAGCAAAGCTAAAGCCGACCGCCCGCCTGGGAAAAGGGATGCGAACGCCTGAAGAAGCCTTCAAATTGCCATTATTGAAAACGTTGATTGAGATGGGCGGCGCTGGCAGGGTGTCAGAAGTTTTGGACCGAATGGAAAATCATGTTAAGCCGATGCTTACAGAACCCGATTATGAACCATTGAGCTCAACCGATGAGTTTCGCTGGCGTAATACAGCGAAGTGGGCGCGACAGGAGCTGATTTATGACGGGTTGCTGGAAAAAGACTCTCCTTATGGGATTTGGACAATCAGTGATAAAGGGAGGGCATGGGTAGAAAAACAGTCACAAGAACCTATGCCATAGAATATTCACGAAAAGCAAACAAAAATTCAATTTCCTGGAGATAAGAATGAGAGTGCAGATCGGCCTGTAGCTTTAGAGCAAATCATTGAAGTTTGTCATGAAATATTTAACAACGGTAGAGATTACAATGAAGCAGTAAAACTGGTAGCCATGCGGAGAGGGCTCAAATCAGTTCATACGGTCTATGACAAATGCACCAGGCAGCTTGGATTAACGACGGCTGAATTCAAAGCGGTAACAGAAGATAAATATCAAATGATTAAGTTTCTAATCGATAGATTCCCGAATTATCAATCTTATATTGTTGAGCAGTTGGGACCGTAAAACTTTTATTTATACCCTTTTATTTTGTTGTGCTTCGTTTTTTGAAAATCAGGTGCATACCATATTTTGATAATTAAATAAAAACGAGAGATGGTGGAAATATGAATGACAGAGATGTAATGCCTGCCTTTGATATGCTTATGGAAGAATTGGATGCAATCGTGACCCATCTTAATCAGCAAGGCGCACAACTCATGCAAGCCAAGGAATACGCCCAGGCACGTGAGGTGATCGTTAAGGCAGAAGCGGTGCTGGCTTTTCAAGCAAAAGTGAAAGCGCTGCAGGAGGAATGGGTTCGCCTGTCAGTTTCATCGTCCAAAAAAACACCAAGAAAGAAACAGCCCGGTCAACGAGTTATGACAACGATGCTTAAACAGGGTTTAAGAACGCCCAATGAGGCGTTTATGCTGCCGATTCTACAGGCACTGGTTCAGTTAGGCGGCTCAGGTCGGGTTATTGAAGTGCTGGATCGGGTTGAAAGGATGATGAAAGAACAACTGAATAAATATGATTATGAATCGCTCCCTTCAAACCCAAAAGAACTACGATGGCGTAACAATGCCCAATGGGCAAGATTGAACCTGGTTCAAGCAGGCTATTTAGCGTCCGACTCGCCGCGTGGCATTTGGGAGATTTCGGAAGCGGGGCGGGCGTTGGTTTTAGAAGCTAAAGAATGACAGGGTGGTGTTGTTGAGATTGCTTGCCATGCGCTACGCTTGGGCACGCTACGCAGTCGTGCCTCGCAACGACAGAGATTGCTTACCCTTCGCTGCGCTTGGGCACGCTACGCAGTCGTGCCTCGCAATGACAGAGATTGCTTACCCTTCGCTGCGCCTGGGTACGCTAGGCAGTTGTGCCTCGCAATGACAGGGGGTGATGAGATTGCTTACCCTTCGCTGCGCTTGGGCACGCTACGCAGTCGTACCTCGCAATGACAGGACGAAGTGTGCCTCGCAATGACAGGACGAAGTGTGCCTTGCAATGACAGGACGATGCGTGCACGGCATGACCACGTCCCACGCCCAGAGCCATTAACGCAAAAATAGGGCAGGACCAAGCGACCTGCCCCCGGGTTTTTGCTACTGCATTCCTATTTCCTAATTCCTATGAACTATTCATTCCCCCCAGGTTCACACACGTTTTTCGATATAATCGAGAATGTCCTGAACGGTGCGGATATCTCGGGCGTCGTCATCTGAGATGGTGACGTCAAATTTCTCACAGAAACCGTCGACCAGGAAGAACTGATCCATCGAATCAGCTTTTAGATCTTCAATGAAGTTCGTTTCGGGGGTAATCGTATCAATATCGACTTTCATCACATCGGCGATAACTTCTTTGACCATTTGCAGGTAGTCGGACATGCCATGCCTCCTTTGTGGATTATAATAGTTAAAATTCTAACAAGCTCTGGGGTTCTGTCAAGGCTTAACCCCGGCTTACCATTAATTAACAGCAGACGATGAGAAAAGACACGCAAATCACAGCACGTAAAGAGGATCACCTGCGGGTCAACCTGGAGGAAGACGTGGCTTCTGGCGTGGCGAGCGGGCTGGAGGCTTACCGCCTGATCCACCAGGCGCTGCCCGAGCTGGCGCTGGACGAGGTCGAGTTGGGGCAAACGCTGTTTGGAATGCAGCAGCGCGTCCCGGTGCTGGTCTCGTCGATGACGGGGGGCACGGAGCGGGCGGCGCGCATCAACCGGCACCTGGCGCTGGCAGCCGAGCAGGTCGGGCTGGCGATGGGGGTGGGGTCGCAGCGGGCAGCGATTGAGAATCCCGAACTGGCGGAGAGCTTCAGGGTGAGAAAATTTGCACCGGGGATTTTGTTGTTTGCTAACCTGGGCGCGGTGCAACTCAATGCCGGGTACGGCGTCGATGAATGTCGGCGTGCAGTGGAGATGATCGATGCGAACGCGCTGGTTTTGCATCTCAACCCCCTGCAGGAGGCGCTGCAGCCCGAGGGGCAGACGGATTTCCGTAGCCTGGTTGAAAAGATTGCTGCTTTGAGGGTGAAGCTGGGCCTGCCGATCATCGTCAAGGAGGTCGGCTGGGGAATCAGCGTTGAGGCCGCGCGGCTGCTGTACGATGCTGGGGTTGACGCGCTGGACGTCGCTGGGGCGGGCGGCACCTCGTGGTCGCAGGTGGAGATGCATCGCCAGTCCGACCCGTATTGGGCTCAAACGGCAGTGGCTTTCCGCGATTGGGGCATTCCGACAGCCGAGTCCCTGCGCGCGGTGAAGCCGGTGTTTCACGACCGACCGGTGTTCGCCTCGGGCGGTCTGCGCACGGGGGTGGAGATTGCCAAATGCCTGGCGTTGGGCGCCTCACTGGGCGGGATGGCTGGCACTTTTTTGAGGGCAGCGGATGAGTCACTGGAGGCGACGGTGAGGACGATGCAAATGATTGTGGAGCAGGTGCGCATCGCCATGTTTGCCTGCGGTGCGCGCAACCTGGCAGAGCTGAACGCGGATAAACTGGCGATCAACCTGAAGGCAGGATAGACGATGGATTGGGAAGATCAACTGGCGCGGTATGTTGCCGAAATTGAAGCGGGATTGCAGGCGTTTATTGAATCGTTAGAATTTTCTGACAGCGCTGAGCTGCGGTCCATGCTGCGATACCACATGGGCTGGGAGGATGACCTGGGCGGCGGCAAGCGTCTGCGCCCGGCGCTCACGCTGCTGTGTGCGGGAGCCTGTGGAGGAGATTATCAATCTGCCATGCCGGCTGCTTTGGGGGTTGAGTTTTTACACAACTTCACGCTGATCCACGATGATATTGAAGACCGATCCACCACGCGCCATGGGCGCCCGACGGTGTGGACGCGCTGGGGGCTGGCCCAGGCGGTCAACGCCGGGGATGGGCTGTTCAGCATCGCCCAGTTGGCGCTGTTGGGCCTGGTCGATAGCTGCGGTGAAACCGTTGCTATCCGGGCTGCGCGGGAAATGAACCGCACCTGTCTGCACCTCACCCGTGGGCAGCATTTGGATATCGCTTTTGAGAGCGAGGATGAGGTTGCACTGGAGGCTTACCTGGCGATGATTGAGGGCAAAACCGCTGCGCTGATCGCTTATTGTACGTCAACGGGTGGATTGGCAGCTGGCGCTGATGACGCCACTGTTGCCCGACTGGGCGCATTTGGCAAGGCGTTGGGCCTGGCTTTTCAGATCCAGGATGATTTCCTGGGCATCTGGGGAGACCCTGCGGTGACGGGCAAGTCAGCGGCGAGTGATCTGCTGGCGCGCAAAAAGACGTTGCCGGTGCTTTACGGGCTGAAAAATTGTGCGGAATTCAGGCGACTGTGGGAAGATGATGATCCGGACCCCGAGCTGGTCATGGCGATGGCGAGGACGCTGGCAGATTGTGGGGCTGCAGCGTATGTCAGGGAGCAGGCCGGTGCATATATGCGCCAGGCGAGGGAGGCTCTGGCAGAGCTTTTTCCGCATCCAAATCAGGATGCCAGAACGCTGATTGCCTTGACTGAAGCCCTTCTCAACCGGGAGATGTGATTTAATCTGAGCCTTTTAGGGGGGATTGACAGGTGCGATTTGTACCCATCCCAAATCGAATTGCTTAAAGAACAGGCTCATTTCGTTCGCAATGAGCCAGAAATTTCCGCTGTTTGTGGCTGCGGAACATCAGCCATGTGCCCTGCATAAAGTGAGCCAGGGTGTAACCTGCTGCTGCTACATAGGCGCCTGTGAAAGCTTTGGTGATCACGCCGATAATTAATACCACAGCCAGTGTGAGCAAGAACGCTGCAGTTGCCTCAGCCACGGGACGGGTTTTTTCCTGATGGACGATGATGCCCTGGAAAAAGTGGATCAACACGCTCATTGGAGAAATCAAAATCGCAATACCCAGGGTGAGGCGGGCAGTGGCAGCTAGTTCAACGGGCAAATTGGCGACAGTTCTGAACCAAAAGGTGGAAAGCGGCGTGAAGACAAAGATCACGACCAGCCCGAAGATCACCAGGGCAGCCGTCCGGGCGAATTTGCGTAGCGCAGGAAAGGAGCAGGGTTCCTCCAGCAGTGCGACAACAGCCTCGTTATAAGCCACGCCGGGGTTGCGGATGATGGAAATCAGCCCGGACACAACGGACCACACAGCGAGGGAGGTCAGGGGGTCGGGCATGCGGGAGACCGTGGCAGAGACCAGAGGCAGCCACAGCAGCCACAAAGTGGAAGTCAACGCCAGAGGGCCGTAAAAGGCAATAAAACGCCTGAGGGTCAGCGGTGTTTTTACCGGGGGAGCTGCTTTGATCAGGTGATGGATCTTGCGACTGCGCAACCCGGCATAGGTGGCTTCTGCGGTAACGCCCAGAGCCTGAGTGATGCCTGCCAGGATTGTGCCGGGAATTGTGCCAATTGAAAAACCGATTGCAAGCGCAGTCACGTCGGTGACCAGGCGGACAGCGGTAATCTCCCCGACCAAGCGTGAATTGCCGAAGCGAATCATGGTTCCCTGCTGAAAACGGCGATAAGCGATCGCCATCGTCCACGGGGTCAGGAAGATCAGGCCAGCCCGAGCGGGTTCGACGACTTCTTCAGGGACCTGGAGGATGACGTTGACGATGAAGTCAAAAATGGGGGTAACAGCTACCAGCAGGTGCAGCGCCGACAGGGTGCCGCCCATGAACAGGGTAATCCTTTTCAGCCGCTGATAGGAGCGCCAATCGCGGCTGAGCGCGGTCGATGCAGCCAGGAGCATGATGATCGGCGCTTCGATGATCATCGCGATGGGGAACACGACGCCGCCATAGGCAGCCAGGTTGACTTTGGCGTTGGGTAGTCGGGCGACGATGGCGTTGATGGTCGGTAGTTCAAAGCTCATCAACAACCAGCTGGCGACAAGCGGTAGCCAGGTCACCAGGATTTTCTTGGGGGTGAGGTTGGCGGGCGGTGTTATGGGGTCAGTGCTCAAAGTGCGCATTCTCCAAGAGTTAGATGATCATCAAATTTGATTGAAGTATACTACGCTGACAGGCTGCGTGGAAATGGGTTTCAGGAATGAGTGGATTGTCCTGGACGTTAGTAGCGGGAAGATTGTCGCTTATGGGGAGGATGGAAGTAGCAAATGCGGTGCCCCGCGATCGGTTATCAATCTGATGCGCAACGAATAGGATCTCCCCGAAGTTCTAAGTTCTGGGCGCTACAGCTCCGGACGACGACCTTTCATCTAAAATCTAAAATTCTCATTTTATTTCGTCGAGAACCTGGATTATAATAAACGAAAGCATAAATGAAGGAGGCTCAATGCCAAAGCAGCCTTTTAAGCAGAGGTTGGGATGGCTGGAATGGATCCTGATTATCATTTTAGTCATTCTCATACTCATAACGTTATTCATGTTACTGCGACCTGCCATAACCAATTTCTGGCAGGACTTTATCCAATCATTGCAATAGGCGAACCATTTAAAATCAAAGAAAAATCGAAATCTGGCGATGAAAACCCGATTGGCAGCATTCGTTTTGAGAGGTTTCTGGCAGTCACTGGATTGGATCTATCCGCCCGTGTGTGCGAGTTGCGGCGAAATCGGATCCCGTTTATGCACGAGATGTCAGTCGAAGATCAAATTTATTGGGGGGAATCGCTGCAAAATCTGCGGGGAGCCAATGCCTGATGGGAGAACCACTTGTGCGGCATGCCGGAACAAACCGCCGACATATACCGCAGTTATAAACCTTGCGGTTTATGAAGGCGTTATTCGTGATTGTATCCACAGCTTGAAATACGCCAACAATCCAGGGTTGGGTGAGTTCTTTTCAGATTGGCTGGATGAGCTGGTCAACGATGCGGGCTGGTCAGTGGATGGGGTGATGCCGGTTCCCCTGGGCGCGCAGCGGCTTGCTGAACGGGGTTATAACCAGGCCGCCAGCATCGCGAAACCTTTGGCATTACGGTTGGGCGTCCGTTACCTTCCGTTCGGAATTGAGCGCGTCAGAGACACGCCCAGCCAGGTGGGGCTTTCAGGTGAGGCGCGGCGGCAAAATGTGATTGGCGCGTTTAAGGCTAACCCCGATCTTGTTGCAGGTAAGCGAATATTGATCGTTGATGATGTGATGACGACCGGGGCAACATTGGAAGCCTGTGCGTCGGCATTAAGAGAAGCTGGGTCAGCAGAGGTGTATGGCTTGACCTTAGGGCGGTTTGGAGCCCATATGACAACGGCAAACAAATCCAATCGCTCATCAAGTATAATTAATCAATCTAATTATTAATGGAGGTAAAAATGACTGTCAAAATCGAAATCTTCACCAAGAATTTAGAACTGACCGAACGGCTGAATAATTACGTTGAAACGAAAGTTGAAAAGCTTGAAAAATTCCTGGAAGAGGTTGATGAAAGTCGGGTTGACCTTTCACATGCCAAGACAGCCAGAAATGCTAATGATCGTTATGTCGCCCAAATCACGCTGCGAGGCAGGGGTTTTATCCTGCGCTCAGAGGAACGTTCAGATAGCATCTTTTCGGCGGTGGACGCGGCTTTGGACAAGATGCGCCGTCAAATCAGACGCTACAAAGGCAAACGCCCGCGCGGCAGGGGTGATGGACAGACGATTGCTGCTGCTATCGAGGTGCCTGAAGAAGACTATGAAATTGATGAATTACCCATCGTTGTCCGCCGGAAACGATTTATGCTGACCCCAATGGATGAACAAGAAGCAATTGAGCAAATGAAACTTTTGGGGCATGAAAATTTCTTTGTCTTTTTCAACGCTAATACAAACGAGTTCAATGTGCTGTACATGCGCCGTGATGGTAGTTACGGCATCATTATTCCTGAAATTGGCTGAGTCCGATTGTTTTCAAACAACGGCTTGCTCACAGTACTGTGAACAAGCCGTTTTTATTTTCATCATTGATGAGATACAATTTCACATAAGAAAAACAAGAAACGTTGGAGGTTCAAAATGAGTATTAATTGCAATGATCCACTGGTATTATCTGCAGATTTATTTTGTGATGAGCCGATGGATATTGATACCATCGAAGCGGCAGTTAAAAATATTCTGAGTGCGATTGGTGAGGATGTTGAGCGTGAAGGGCTTGAAAGAACGCCTCACCGGGTGGCAAATAGCTACAATGAATTGTTAGCTGGCTACCGGATGGATCCGCGCGAGTTAATTAATGATGCGATATTCGATGTTGCCTATGACCAGATGGTCATTGTGCGCGACATTGAATTTTACAGCATGTGTGAGCATCACATGTTGCCCTTTATGGGAAGGGCGCATGTGGCTTATATCCCTTCAGACAAGGTTATCGGGCTTTCGAAAATTCCCCGAATTGTTGATTTGTTCTCAAGAAGACTGCAGGTACAGGAGCGGATGACAACCCAGATTGCAGAGTACCTGGATGTGGTGCTCAAACCCAAGGGTGTCGCTGTTGTGGTGGAAGGGCTGCATATGTGCATGATGCTGCGAGGCGTCAAAAAACATGACGCACGGATGACCACCTCAGCCATGTTGGGAGCTTTTAGAAAGGATATATCAACTCGAATGGAATTTTTGGATAATATCTCCCGCGGAGCAGAAAAGCTGCATTTCTAACGGGATCGAGAAATTTCAACGCCGACAGAATCTGCTGCTGGGACCGCTTTGGGCTTTTCGACACGCAACCAGATCGAGGCAATGCGCTCATCGCAAAGAATTTCAGCAGCCAGGCCTTCGATCAACGCTTCGATTGTCAGGTGCGGTTTGTCTTGAACAAATTTGGTAATCTTTTTCGCTAACGTCGAATAGTTGATCGTTTGTCGGATGTCGTCGTCTCGAGCTGCTGACCTGATATCCGTTGAAACAACGGTGCTGATACAAATCTCCCGGGGAGTTTTCTGTTCATCAGAATGAATGCCGAGGAACCCGTTAACCTTGAGGTTTGAAATGAATATTTTGTCCATTGATCCTTACTTTCTCAGGACATAATTGTACCGAAAAATATGCTCTGAGGTGAGATGAAAATCATCGTTTTTTCAATCAATCCAATTTTCCCGGACGTGGTCACAGGCGGGGCATCGAAGCACCTGTATCATATCGCTCGTTCACTGGGCGAGGAAGGGCACGTGGTCAAAGTTTTGTGTGCCCAAAGCCGGACGGATTCCACCCGCTTTGAATGGGCAGAAAATGTTCAAGTTTTGCCGATCCTGCCATTCCACCTCCCGTTTCCACAACCGTATGCGATCAGCGGTGCGGATTTAGGGCTAATCGTTGAGCGGGTTTCGCAATATTTGCAGACAGCGGATCGGTTTTACATCCACGACGGTGAGTTTTTGCTCTCGGATGTGTATGCGCACATTCCCACAGTGACTTCGTTTCGCGACAATATCTATCCTGAATCCATCCTGGGGTCCTTTATTGGTAAGGCGGATGATGTGATTTGCATATCGCAATTTTCATCAGATGTCATTCGCGCGACATCAGGCCGTTTTTATCCAGGTTTGAACGAGCGGATTCATCTGGTGAATAACGGGATTGATTTTGATGTGTTCAAGCCGGTCCCCTTTGAGCAATTAGCTAAGCGATTCCATGTGGACCCACAAAGGGACATCATCCTGCTGCATCCTCACCGCCCCGAACCGGGCAAAGGGCTATCTGAAACGATCCAGGTGGTCGCTCGGCTGGTGCATCAGCATGGAATGCAGCAGGTTAAGGTGTTGATCCCAGAGTGGATTGAATCGATGGTTTCAGGCGGAGATGCGAGCTTTTACCAGCAGATGCTGCACCTGATGGAAAAGCTGGGGGTTCAAGACCACTGCGTGTTTATCCCGTGGATATCCCAACAGGAGATGCCAGCCTTCTACAGCCTAGGACGTGTGACCCTGTGCCTGGGTAATTTTGTGGAGACCTTCGGAAACGTGGCTTATGAGTCCCTGGCTTGTAACACACCCAGCATTGTTGCCCGGGTTGGCGTCCATCGTACCTTATTGCCGGATCATCTGATTGACAAAGTCGATTATGGCGATATTGATGGCGCTGTAGATTGTGTCCTATCAATTTTGGCAGGAGACGTTGAAAAGCAATCCGCATCACTGACCTATTTGAAAAAACACCTCGACTTTCAAAGCCAGGTAGATGCCTATCGAGACATCATTACTCGTTGCCAAAAACGCGAACCACTTCAATTTATTCCACCCCAGCCTGTACCGGGACAAAAGTACAGCCTGGCACCCTGGTGCTATCTGTCTGGAGAGCGGATTTACCATGATTTCCGGCGCGAATATATTTATGACCCGGATTTAATTGCCCTACTGCGCGAGTCGATAAGTTTCGGTAGGGAAGACGCCGTACACCAATCGATCTCTGATCAAAACTGGCAAACATGGCTGGATAAAACCCTGATTGTGCCGGTAGAATTAACAAAATGAAAACAATGAAAGGAAAAACGAGATGCTAAATTTAGCAGACCAGGTCGTGGTTGTCACCGGGGCGGCGGGCAATTTAGGGCAGGCTGTGGTGGAATTGTTCCTGGAAGCCGGTTGCCGGGTGGTTGCCCTGGATCATCGTCAGGGGCGATTGGATGCAATTTTTCCACAGGCAGACGACAAACTGCACTTTTTTGAAGGAGTGGACAGCGCCGACCGTGAAGCCATGCTTGCAGTTGCCAGGGAAATCATTTCCGCGGTAGGACCAGTGGATGTGCTGGTCAATACAGTGGGCGGTTTCACTATGGGCCAACGGGTTGATGAGATTACCTCAGATACCTGGGAGCACATGATGAACCTGAATGTGCACGCCTTTTTAAATGCTGCAGCGGCGTTTGTGCCAGGAATGGTATCCGCCGGCAGCGGGAAAATCGTGACCATTGGAGCGGGCGCTGCACTTAAAGGCGGCGCGAGGGTGGGCGCATATTCAGCGGCGAAAAGCGCCTTATTGCGGTTAACGGAGAGCCTGGCGGCAGAATTGAAAACGAGCCATATCCAGGTCAATTGTGTTTTGCCGGGGACAATTGACACTCCACAAAACCGCCAGGCGATGCCCGATGCGAATTTTGAGCGGTGGGTAAAACCTGAGCAGGTTGCCCATGCGATCTTGTTTTTATCGTCGTCTGCTGCAGACGCAATTACAGGTGCTGCAATTCCCGTACCGGGTGGCTAACGAATTTATAGATATTGACCGCCATCAACGCGCAAGAATGCCCCGGTGGTGAAATCGCTCTTTATTAAATGAAGGGCATTTTCCACAGCGATTTCCGGGCTTCCCGTGCGTTTGAGCGGGATATTTTGTTGTGCATAGGCTTGCAGGTCGATATGTTCTTTGCCAGCTAAGGGTAGCATGATGCCCAGACCAAGTGCATTGACGGTGATATCAGGCGCCAGTTCAGCGGCAAACATACGGGTCATTTCAACCAGGGCAATTTTAGTCAATCGGTAGGCAAAATGTGAAGGTTGCGGTTTGCGAATTTGGGCGTCCGCAATGTTCAGAACCCTTCCCTGCTGCGTTTTTGGGAGTTGATTGGCAAAGGCCTGAATAAGTAAGAAAGGGGTTTGTAGATTGATGCGAAATTGAGTTTCCCAGGTGTGTAAATCTGTCTCCAGTCCAGTATCTTTGAGATAAATCGCCGCGTTGTTGATGAGGATGTCCACGCATTGGAAATGCTCGAGGGCTTGCGGGAACAGAGCCTGGGTGGCAGAAAGATCGGAAAAATCCGCCTTCAATGCAACTGCCTTCACCCCGAAATCCTGGGCGAGTTGAACGGTCTCTTCTGCTGGAGCGGCTGATTGATTGTAATGGACTACCAGGTTCACGCCTTCCCGGGCTAAGGCCAGAGCAAAGGCGCGCCCCAGCCTGATTCCGCCGCCAGTTACCAACGCTGTTTTACCTTTCAATTCCATTTTCCACCTCATTAATTCGTATAGCTTTAGCCTGATCGGTTATTTTCTCCAGGATTTCCTGGATGGAAACACCGGTGGCGGGGTTCCGAAAATCGGGTGACATCTCCGCCAGCGGCACGGCAATGTAACGATATTTTAACATATCCGGGCTGGGAATGTGATGATGCGCTGCCTTAAAAACATTCTCCCCATATGTCAAAATGTCCAGATCGAGGACGACTCGAGCTTTTTCGCCAGTCACTCTGCCGAGTTGCTTTTCGATGGCTTTAAGGCGTTCATCCAGCGCAGGATAAGGCAAATCAGTTTCTATTTCAAGAACCTTATTATAGAAGGGGTTGACTTCCGGACGGCGATATACATCTTTCGTGAGGTAAGCGCCTGATTTTCGGCGGATGCGAAATTGGTCCGCAAGCATTTCTTCCGCTTGTGAAAAATTTGATTGAGGATCAATGTTTGAGCCCATGCTGATGATCACACCGATTTTTCTTTTACGCGGAAACGCTCGCACGTAAAGCAGTGCCGATGAACACAGCAGAGAGCCAAAGGCGATTAACTGGTAGAAATCAAATTGACCCAGTAGAAATTTCTCTGCGTTGAAAGCTCGAGTAAACAGGGCGATTACTGCAATGCCAGCGATTGTAATGCTGAACAGGACCCCGTTGTGCATGAATCCGGTTGTCTTCAGCCACTTTGTTTGAATCAGCAGGAATAACGTTAAAATTGTTCCGAGGATGAAACCGTATAACTGAACGGGATGCCTGGTGGCATTCCACAAAGAAACGCCCCATGGCACCTGTGTTGGCACTCCATACGCGTTTCCATTGGCATAGTTCGCCAGATGAATACCCATAAAAATTAACAGGAACAAGGGGGTCAGCGCGTCCAAAGTGGGCCAGAGCGGCAGGTGTTTTTTTTGTGCCAGGATGATGGGTGTCAATATACCGACCAAGATGCCAAAGCTGGTATCCAGCATCGAGGGTGTTAAGGATAACAGACTGAGAGGATTAATGGTCATTATCGATGGGTTTTTAAGCATGAACCCAAGCCGGGCGCCGATGATACCAGCGATCAACGCGATCAGGATACCATTTTCGATGGCTTCAGTGTGAGTGCCAAGGTTTGTCGAAAATTTTCCTGTCAGGAAAGAACCGATGAAAAAACTCAGCAAGAGAATGAAGGCTGCAGCCTGGATGGCGAGGGGACCAATGTTGATAATCGGAAACATGATTTTAGTCCTCACCCTGCGTGAACAGCGATTCTAGTTGGACACGCAAAAATCCTTCAGTGAGCCCTGAACCAATAATTACGTCTGATATCTTTCCATTAGAATCAACCAGAAACGAGGTTGGAAAAGCACGCATTTGATATGCATTGGCGACAGCTCCATCCAGGTCTAATAGCATCGTGAAGGTATACGCCTGGGATTGGAAGTAGGCTTTGGCTTCAGAAAGGTTGTCTTGATTTGTGGTGTTAACGGCTAAAATTGCAAAGCCCTGTGGGGCATAATCCCGGTAAACCGCTTCTAACCCCGGTAGGATGGACTTACACACCGAGCACCACGAAGCCCAAAATATGATTAATACCGGACTGCCCTGGTAATCCGCCAATGTATAGAGATCGCCTTGGGGTGTGGTCAGGCTGAAAGACGGTGCAAAGAATCCCCTGTGTGGCGCAGTTTGGAGCGCATCAGTGTGTACGATGGGGAAAAGGACCGGCGTGAAGATGATCCATGCCAGACTGA
Organism: Brevefilum fermentans; assembly: GCF_900184705.1. Classification (NCBI taxonomy): domain Bacteria; kingdom Bacillati; phylum Chloroflexota; class Anaerolineae; order Anaerolineales; family Anaerolineaceae; genus Candidatus Brevifilum; species Candidatus Brevifilum fermentans. The sequence goes on from NZ_LT859958.1 coordinate 1,177,508, forward strand.
GGAGAGCAATTGTGATCGCTATAGAAATGAATTGTTTCTTGTTCACAGATTCCTTATGGCTAATCAGAGCTAATAAACAATTGAGGAGTGATTTAACTGATGAATCAGCACCTGTTTTATGAAGTTTACAGCATAAATATTACCCCAATTAGCTGCTAACCTGTAGGCTGATTCAATGTCAACCTGATCGAGAGATGAGGTATTGGAGGCGTAAACATGGTAAAATAAGCCAATAGAATTTAGAAAGGATAATTTACAATGAGTCATAGAGCAATTGTCGAAAAAGCAATTAATACGATTAAGTTTTTATCGGTTGACGGAATTCAAACTGCCAAATCAGGACATCCTGGTTTACCAATGGGGACAGCGGGTATTGGATATGCTGTCTTCATGCATTGTTTGAAGTTCAACCCCAAGAATCCCGGCTGGTTTAATCGTGATCGGTTTATACTCTCGGGCGGTCATGGCTCGATGCTGATGTACAGCTTATTGCACCTGACCGGGTACGACCTGCCCCTGGAGGCACTGAAGAATTTTAGGCAATGGGGCAGCATCACACCGGGTCATCCGGAATATGGAATGACGCCGGGTATTGAGGTGACGACTGGCCCGCTCGGACAGGGTTTTGCCAACGGCGTTGGTATGGCGATAGCCGAGGCGCACCTGGCGGCAAAATTTAACCGCCCTGGTTACAAGATGATTGACCATCATGTGTATGCCATCGTGACCGATGGAGATTTAATGGAAGGGGTTGCTTCTGAAAGCGCTTCGCTGGCGGGTCACCTTAAACTGGGTAAGTTGATCTATTTTTATGATGACAACCGCATCTCGATCGATGGCTCTACCGACTTGACTTTTACTGAAGATCGCGCGAAACGATTTGAAGCCTATGGCTGGCATGTATCGCATGTGAATGATTCTTTTGATATTGACGCACTGGTGCAAGCGGTGGAAGCAGCTAAAGCTGACCCCAGGCCTTCGCTGATCATTGTGCGCACTAAAATAGGGCAGGGTCTGCCTACCGTAGAGGGGACTGCAGGTGCTCACGGCAACCCACCCGGGTGGGATGAGATTGACCAGGCCAAACAAAACGTTGGATGGCCAGTCGAACCGCGGTTTTACATTCCCGATGATGTTCGGGAACACTTCCAATCCAAGATTATCGAAGGTCGAGAACTGGAAACAACCTGGGAAGAACAATTTGCGCAATACCACCTCGCCTATCCTGAGCTGGCAGTTGAGTTACGCCGGCGCATCGCGGGGATTTTGCCAGATGATTGGGAAGACGCACTCCCTAGCTTTGAGCCAAATGAAAAGGGCATGGCTACGCGTTCTGCTTCGGGCAAGGTGATTAATGCCCTGGCGGGTGTGCTGCCGGAATTAATGGGCGGATCGGCTGACCTGGCGCCTTCAAACATGACCTGGATTGAAGGCGAGAGGGATTTCCAGGCGGAGCATCCTGAGGGGCGGAATATCCATTTTGGTGTGCGGGAGCACGGTATGGGTGCGATTGTTAACGGAATGGCAGTGCACGGTGGGTTGCTGCCCTATGGTGGCACGTTCCTGGTCTTTTCCGATTATATGCGGGGTGCGATTCGCCTATCGGCTTTGTCGGCGTATCACTCGATCTGGGTATTAACGCACGATTCGATTGGTGTGGGCGAAGACGGTCCTACGCACCAACCAGTAGAGCATGTCACCAGTTTACGCTTGATCCCGGATTTGATCACAATCCGACCTTCAGATGCCAACGAAACAGCACAAGCCTGGCGTTTTGCGATCCAGCACAAGGGACCTGTTGCCCTGGTGCTGACACGACAAAATACTGCCACTATCGATCGTCAGCTTTACACTGATGCAGAAGAATTGAGTAAAGGAGCGTATGTTTTGGCGGATTTTGGAGGTAAAACCCCAGAACTGATCCTGATGGCATCCGGTTCTGAAGTTAATCTGATTCTTAAAGCCGCTGAGAACCTGGCGGCAGAAGGTTTGAGTGTGAGGGTGGTCTCTTTCCCGTCTTGGGAGCTGTTTGACAAACAGGATCAGGATTACAAAGACCGTATTTTTCCGCCGTTTGTGAAGAAACGCCTGGCGGTCGAGGCTGGTACGACCCTGGGTTGGGAGCGCTGGGTTGGTGATGATGGACTGGTGATTGGTATTGATCAATTTGGCGCTTCAGCACCTTTATCGGTTGTGATGGAAAAATACGGTTTGTCCGTCGGCAACATTACAAAGACAGCGTTGAAATTGTGCCAGTAAATATTTTTACAAAAGCCGAATACGGAAAGAAGACAGGAGAGCGTTCAAATGAAAATTGCTGTTGCCGCTGACCATGCGGGCTACCCGCTTAAAGACACGATCATTGAGGTTGTGCGAACCTGCGGTCATATCCCGATTGACTTGGGAACAAATTCGAAAGAAAGCGTCGACTATCCCGATTATGCTGAAAAAGCTGGAAACGCGCTTGTTGATGGCTCTGCAGACCGGGCGATTGTGATTTGCGGTTCTGGTGTGGGGGCGTGTATTGCCGGGAACAAGATCGTTGGTGTATATGCTTGTTTATGCCATGACACCTATTCTGCTGCCCAGGGTGTTGAACATGATCAAATGAACATGTTGTGCTTGGGCGCAAGGATTGTCGGCACGGAACTCGCCAAGCAAATTGTTGTAGCTTTTCTGGGTGCCAATCCATCAGATGATGCACGTCACCTGCGCAGGGTAGGAAAGATCAAGCTGATTGAAAAACGTGAATTGTGTGGAGAAGTGTAAATGAGCAAGGTTGTCCAATTATATTTACTGGGGCAATCGATCTGGTACGATAATCTCAAACGTTCATTAATCAGGGATGGCACAATTGCCAGCATGATCGAGCGGCGCGAGATTTTGGGGATAACTTCCAATCCGAGTATTTTTGAAAAAGCAATTATCAGCGATACGGATTACCAGTCAGATTTACAATTAATGGCCTGGGCTGGTCTGAACGCCGAAGAGATTTTTTACCGTCTGGCGATTCAAGATATTCGGGACGCGGCGGATCTCTTCAGACCGTATTATGAAGCCAGTAACGGGGCAGATGGATTTGTGAGCCTGGAAGTCAACCCTAAACTGGCGGATGACACCCAGGGCACAATCGACGAGGCTAGGTGGTTATGGCAGGAGGTGAACCGGCCCAACCTGATGGTAAAAATACCAGCAACCAGGGCAGGTTTACCAGCCATAACAGAGGCAATTGCGGCGGGAATCAACGTGAATGTGACGCTGATTTTTTCACGCACGCGTTATCGTGAGGTGATGGATGCCTATCTTGCCGGTCTTGAAAAACGTCTTCGACAGGGCGGGGATATTTCACAGATTAATTCTGTAGCCTCGTTTTTTGTTTCGCGATTTGATTCTAATGCAGATGCGCGTTTGGAGCGGATCATTCAATCTGGCGGTAAACCAGCAGAGCAGGCCAAAGCGTTGAAAGGCAAACTGGCAGTAGACAATACCCGCCTGGCCTATCAGGACTACCTCCGATCTTTTGATTCACCACGATTTGCAGCACTGGAAAAATCGGGCGCACGCAAACAACGCCCTCTTTGGGCTTCAACAAGCACGAAAAACCCGGATTACAACGACATTATGTATGTCGATGAACTGGTCGCTGAAAACTCGATTAATACCGTGCCCCCGGAGACTTTGCTGGCGTACTTAGATCATGGCATTCCGAAACTCAGGATCGAAGAGGATTTAAGCCGAGCGGAATCCGATTTCATTCAACTCGCCGAACTAGGGATTTCCATCGATGAGATCACACAGGAACTTGAGGATGACGGTGTGCGGAAATTTTCTGAATCCTTCGATAGTTTACTCCAGGCGATTGAATTGCAGCGAGAAGCGTTTGTGAAAGGACTCGGCAGTGTCGCCGACAGGGTTAGTGAGAAGGTCAATCAACTCAAGAGGGAAGATTATATCGCGCGGTTGTATCGAAATGACCCGACATTGTGGACAAAGACTTCAGAAGGGCAAACAACGGTTCAAACTCGACTGGGCTGGAGCGACCTGCCCGGTGCAAGCCAGGCTCTGATTCCAAAACTTGAAGAGTTTTCAAAAGATTGCCTTTCTGCTGGTTTCACCCGGGCGCTGGTAATCGGCATGGGTGGTTCATCGTTGGCACCTGAAACCATGGCATTGATTTTGGGCGACTTAAGCAAGGGTATGGATGTTAGGATCATCGATTCTACGCTTCCAGACCAGATCCATGAAATTGAAAAATGGGTCGATTATTCACAAACTTTGTTTATCCTTGCCAGCAAATCGGGGACGACCAGCGAGCCTTTGGCACTTTATGCCTATTTCCGAGAGAAGGCTGAGAAGGTGCTGGGGAAAACCTGGGCATCGCACTTCATCGCGATCACGGACCCGGGCAGCTACCTGGCAAAATTGGGTGAAAGCCTCGGGTTCAGAGCGGTTTTTACAGCCGACCCTAACGTCGGCGGGCGGTACTCAGCATTGACCCATTTTGGCCTGATACCCGCAGCCTTGTTGGGCATTGATTTGCACCGATTTCTCTCACGGGCATATACAATGGCTGAACGATGTTCACCAGCGACGCCCATAACACTCAACCCTGGCGCGTTGCTGGGGGTGATTTTGGGCGTTAGCGCAATGCAGGGGCAAGATAAATTAACCCTGTTAACCGATGAAGCCATTGCCCCGATTGGTGCCTGGCTGGAACAGTTGATTGCTGAAAGCAGCGGAAAAGAGGGGCGGGGGATTGTGCCAATCGTTGATGAGCCACACATTGATGTGATTGATTATGCGAAAGATCGCATATTTGTTTACCTGAGGATCTGTGGCGAGCAGGATGAATTTGTGAAAGCGTTGGAGGATGCAGGTCATGTGGTTGTGGTTATGCAATGGTCTGATCTTTACGACCTGGCTGCCCATTTTTATTGCTGGGAATTTGCCACCGCAGTCGCTTGCAGCCTGATGACGGTTAACGCCTTTGATCAACCTGATGTACAGGGTAGCAAAGACCGCACCAAACAAAAGCTGGCAGCCCTCAAGGAAAAAGGGGTGCTGGAAGAGCCTGATCCAGATTGGACCAGGGAGAGTGTGAAAATCTACGGGCAGCCCTTTGTAGATTTTGAAGCGTGTGATACCTTGCAGGAAGTGATCGAATCTTTCACTGCGCTGGCTGAGCCTGGCGATTATGTTGCGATCAACGCCTTCTTGCCGCTTAACAACCACAACTATGAGCGCTTAACTGCGTTGAGGGCGCGCATCCTGGCTCAGACCGGGCGTGCCACGACCCTCGGGTTTGGCCCCCGCTTCCTGCACTCAACAGGCCAACTGCACAAGGGTGGCCCCAATACCGGGTTGTTCTTGCAAATCACCCAGGACGATGCCATTGACTTCGAAATACCGGGAGAAAGTTATTCCTTCGGGGCACTGGCTCGCGCTCAGGCGTTGGGCGATTTCGAGGCGCTTCTTTCGGGAAACCGGCGAGCTGTTCGGATTCATTTGCCAGCGGGAGACCCCCTGACATTTGTGTAACGTCGCTCCAGTAATTCAATCAAGAACCTGAGGTAGACTTTGCCGGGAATGGTTTTTTGTGGTCAATCCCGACAATCATGTATAATTTTTAAGTATCAGGTTATGGTTTCCATTGGTCGTGTTTGAATGCTCTAAGAAAAAATTTATTGTGTGATGAAAATACTGGCGATTGACCCCGGTGAAAAAAGAATTGGCGTGGCGATCAGCGATCCAACCGGCACACTTGCGCGACCGCTGTGCGTGATTATACATCAATCGCGGGAATCGAGCGCCGAAAAAATTGCGGCAATAGCCATGGAAGAAGGCGTTGCAATGATTGTCGTCGGGCAGGCGCTGGGCACGAATGGAGAAATTGGCCCCCAGGCGCGGAAATCTCAGCGCTTAGCAGATTGTTTGCGGACGATGACGGACTGTGAAATTGTTATGTGGGATGAAAGTGGAACAACCCAGGCTGCCCGGCAAAGCCGGATTGACCTGGGTGTTCCCAAGAAAAAGCGCCGAGGTCATTTCGATGACCTGGCAGCCAGTATTTTGTTGCAGGACTATTTAATTGCGAATGAAGTCAGCATCAAAAGAAGTCAGGTGGATGATGAGCAGTCGTAAAAAGGGTCGCGGTTTAATTGGGGTTTTGTTTGCTTTCCTGTTAATCACAGGATTTGCTGTAATCGTTGGTTATTTTCTGATGATGCACTCTGTGCAAGCTGAGTTTGGGCAACCTTCTCCCAATTTGTCATTCACACAAAGGGTGATTTTCCCGGTTGAGTTGTTCATCAACCGGAATGCACTCACCAAACCGCACTCACTGCTCGGTGCTGAGCAAAAATTCGTTATCAGCGAAGGCGAATCCGTTTCTATGATTTGCTACCGCTTGGAAGGGGAAGGTTTGCTACCCGATGCTGAATTAATGCGCATGTACCTGATCTACAGCGGAATAGACCGGGCGTTAAAATCCGGGCAGTTTTCATTGAGCTCGCAAATGTCGCCGGTTCAAATTGCGGCTGCGCTTCTGGACGCGACGCCAAAAGATGCCATTATCACTATTTTGCCAGGCTGGCGGATTGAGGAAGTGGCTGCCAATGTGGCTGCAAGTGGCCTGTCAGTGAGCGGAGAACAGTTTTTAGCGGCTGCACAGGCACCGACACAGGAATATCTGGCACTTTTGCAGGTGACTGATGTGAGCACACTGGAAGGGTTTTTATATCCTGGGACTTATGTGTTGCCGCGTGTATCAAGCCTGGATGATTTGCTTGTGATGATATTGACCGAATTTTCGGGGAATGTTGATACAAGCTTGATGGATGGATTTGAACGCCAGGGCTTGACCCTGGTTGAAGCGGTTATTTTGGCATCAATTATTGAGAGAGAAGCTGTGGTAACCGAAGAAAAGCCGCTGATTGCGTCTGTGTTTTTCAATCGTCTTGAAGCTGGTATGCGACTTGAAACGGATCCAACTGTTCAATATGCCCTCGGGTTTGATGAAGCAACAAACTCCTGGTGGAAATCTCCGCTGTATCTCAACGATTTAAATATTGATTCGCCCTATAATACCTACCTACACAATGGGTTGCCGCCAGGCCCAATCAGCAACCCGGATTTAGATGCGCTCCGGAGTGTTGCCTTTCCCGCAACCACTCCCTATTATTACTTCAGAGCCGACTGTGATGGCTCTGGGCGGCATAATTTTGCCATCACCTTTGAAGAACATCTGAATAATAGTTGCGAATGATTGAATGGTGTGTAGGAGCAATCATGGCTACAATGGGGGTTGGTATCGAAGGTTCGGGTATAAAAGGCGCGCGAGTTGACATTGATAAGGGTGACTTATTGCAGGATTGCATCCGGATTCCCACGCCATCGCCCGGCGACCTGGAGCAGGTGCTGGAGATCATCGATGCCTGATGTTCCCCGGTTCAATTCTGCGTAAGCGAGCGATACCCCGGACCTTTTTGAAAATAATCATAATTGGCTTGAATATCCCTGGTAAGATCAACTTCCTCGCCCTCAACGAGCAGGCGGGTGTAATCAAGGTGAACTGGATTTCCCTCATAATCAAAACCATCGTAGGGTAGATCAAATCCAGGCGTTCCCTTTGGCATGGATTGCACCTCATCGCCGCGGGCGATAAACCTTGCTGGAACGTCATCTTCTGGGAAAATCGCATCAAAGGGACATTCGGAGACACAGGCGCCGCAGTCGATACATGTTGATGGGTCAATATAGAACAAGGGCCACTCATCCTGGGGCTTGCCGGGGATGATGCATTCTACGGGGCATACGGTGGCGCAGCTACCTTCGCGCACACACAGACTTGTGATAATATGGGGCATAGATTCTCCAAAGTTGTTAATTTCAGTGCATTTTAGTGGCGTGGGTCGACTATGTCAAGTGCGCCGATTGCATTACAATTATACCTGATGCAAACTTCAGACTTGCGATTTAAGCAATACCAGCCTGTGTTGGCAACAACTTCAGGGATTTTTTTCGTCTCGACGGCGTCGATTTTTATCCGCTTTGCTCAGCAAGAAGCTTCATCGATTGTAATTGCTGCAACAAGGATGGTGATTGCCAGTTTAGTGTTGATACCCGTCGCCTGGATCCGCCACTGCCCGGAGTGGCAAAGCCTTTCACGCGCAGAGCTGTTCAAAGGAAGCCTGGCGGGCTTATTCTTGGCGCTGCATTTTGCTGCATGGATCAGCTCTTTAGAACTCACATCGATTGCCAGCTCAGTGGTGCTGGTGACCACCACGCCGTTGTGGGTGGCTTTGCTTTCGCCCTTTATTTTGAAAGAGCCAATCCGAAGATCGGTGCTGCTTGGATTGCTGATCTCGATTGCTGGCGGCGTTGTCGTAGGGCTCGGGCATGCATGCCAGTTGATACATGGCGAATTTGTTTGCCAGGTCCAAACCTTCGACAGACAAAACCTGTTGGGTAATTTCTTGGCTTTGTTTGGCGCCTGGATGGCGGCCGGGTATATGATCATTGGCCGCCAATTAAGAAAAAAATTGAACACGATCTCTTATACTGCGCTGGTGTATGGTGTTTCCGCGCTCCTTTTGGTAATCCTGGCATTGATTGAGGCAGAGCCGGTCCTGTCTTATTCAGGCATAACATACGTATGGTTGATTGCGTTGGGAGTCTTCCCCCAATTGCTGGGACATTCGCTATTAAACTGGGCTTTGAAACACATCTCAGCCACCTATGTTGCCCTGACTTTACTGGGTGAGCCGATTGGAACGATTATCCTGGCGATGATCTTCCTTAAAGAAAGACCCACGCTCCTGGAAGCTGTGGGGTCTGTATTAATTATGGTTGGAATTGTGATCGGGTCAATCCGTCGTGTGAAACGGATCAATGGGGTAGAACCCGCCCCTTAGTATCTTCCAAAAATGCTTTGTAGATGGCGTCCTTTTCGGCTTGCGGCAATCGCCCGTAGAGGTAATTGGTTTCGTGTAGTCGTTGGGTTATGCTCTCAGAGATGGCATCAGGGTGCATCCGCCAGATCCAATTTCCGGAAGATGTGCCCGGGAAGTTCATCCTAGCCCAGGAGCCCAGGCTGAGAACATCCTGCATGGGCGCTAAAACCCAGTCAGCCACCGAACCCCACAGAGCCCTAATCATCGACCAGGCAATATCATGACCGGAGCGCGCCAGGTAACGCCGACAGAAGTCCTGTTCTCGTTCGGGTGCCGACTCATACCAACCCCGGGTTGTGTTATTGTCGTGGGTGCCGGTGTAGGCGACACAATTCAACGGATAATTATGAGGCAGGAAGTCGTCATCCGGATCGGATGCAAAGGCGAACTGAAGGATTTTCATTCCGGGCAGATTGTATTTATCGCGCATTTTTAGGACCGGCTCTGTGATCACGCCCAGATCTTCGGCGATGATGGGCAGTTCACCTAATTGCTCTTTGACCACATCAAGGAATCCTTCGCCCGGGCCTTTTACCCAGCGACCGATAACAGCATTTTCGTTACCGAAAGGTACCTCCCAGTAGGCTTCGAATCCCCTGAAGTGATCCAGTCGGACAATATCAACCTGCGATAACACCGCTTTCAAACGGGAAAGCCACCATTGATACCCATCAGCTTGATGGACATCCCATTTATATAGCGGGTTACCCCACAATTGTCCGGTTGCCGAAAAATAATCGGGAGGAACACCAGCCACCACCTCCGGATAGCCTTCTTCATCCAGGTAAAACAGGTCTTTATTCATCCAAACATCGGCGCTATCATAGGCGACAAAGATCGGGATGTCACCAATTATGCGGATGCCCTTTTCGTGAGCATAATCTCTCAATGCTGCCCATTGACGATGGAAAATAAATTGTTGATAGGATTGAAATTCGATGGCTTCCTGAGAATCCTTTGCGAACCTGGCTAATGCTTTTTGCTCTCGTTTTCTCAAAGGTTCGGGCCATTCACTCCAGGAACCACCACCCCGGGTTTGTTTGATCGCCATAAAAATCGTATAGGGAGCCAACCAATCTTTACAGGTATCTTTGAATTTCTCAAATTCGGCTTTAAGACCAGAGCTGGCTGTTTTCCTAAAGTGATCAAAGCTCCGTTGTAATAATTTAATCTTCCATTGGATCACAGGCCCATAATCAACCTCTTCAAGTGGAAAGTTGGGCCTATCCCTCAGGTCTGTTTTGGCTAGCAAGCCCTGGTCGAGCAATATGGTCGCGCTGATCAGGTATGGATTCCCTGCAAAAGCAGAAAAGCACTGGTAGGGTGAATCTGCGTAACCTGTAGGACCTAAGGGCAAAACCTGCCACAATTGGCATCCAGACCGACTTAGAAAATCAGTCCAGCGGTAGGCATCAGGGCCCAGATCACCAATGCCGTCTGGGCTGGGCAGGCTGGTAGGGTGGAGGATAACTCCCGAGGCGCGATTTAGTTCCATTGGCTACTCCTAAGCAGCTACATTTCGCTGGTTGGAAAGTTCAAGATAAATGTCGATATATTTATGGGCTGAATTTTCCCATGAAAAATCCATTTTCATTCCATTGCGCTGGATATTTCCCCATAATTCAGGTTTGTTAAAATAGCGGATCGCACGTTTAACGGCATCCGCAAAGGCTGAAGGATAGGGCTTTGTAAACAAGAAACCGGTACCACCATCGACCTGGCGAGAAACAGGCAGGATGGTGTCAGCCAAACCGCCGGTCTTTCGGGCAATGGGGACGCAACCGTAAAGCATGGCAATCATTTGTGAAAGACCGCAGGGCTCGTATCTCGATGGCATCAAGAATATGTCTGCGCCTGCATAGAGTTGATGAGCGAGTTTATTATCGTAATCAATCACTGCGCGCACACGTTCTGGGAACCGAGTTTCCAGCTCGCGTGCAAGATTTTCAACAAAGGGGGTTCCGGTCCCCAGGAAAATTGCCTGCCATGGAAGATCCTGGCAATATACTAAACCCTTTAATGCAATATCGATCCCCTTTTGAGGGTCCATTCGGCTGATGAGAGTCAGCAGCGGCACCTGATCGTCTTCAAGGAGGTTGAATGTGGATTGTAGAGCGCGTTTGTTTTCCAAACGCAGGGATAGTGATCGATCTGAAAAGTTTCGCTGGACATGGGGATCATTTTCGGGGTCCCACAGGGTTGTATCCAGTCCATTGATGATACCGGTCAATGCAGTTTTTCGAGTTTGCAGGAAATCCTCTAACCCACAGCCAAATTCCGGTGTGAGAATTTCCTTTGCATAATTTGGTGAGACTGCAACGATTTTATCTGCATACAATAAGCCCAGCGGCAGTGGAGCATGGCGCGCCCAATCGGGAAGCAACGTGTTTTGTGTGGGCGGCAATCCGTAGTCTGTCAGACTTTGCTGTATGCCATAGCCCATGAAGGGTAGGTTGTGTAAATTGTGGAGGGTTTTGGTTCTGGCAAGGGGAGCAGAATGTTTTGCACATTCCTTCAGGGCATAGATGGCAATGGCGGTGTGCCAATCATTCGCATGGAGGACATCTAGGCGCCAATTAAGAAATTCTGCCAATCCCAGGGCTGCCAGCGAAAAAAAGACGTATTTTTCACCATCCTCGCTCGTGATAAGTGAATAAACCTGAGCCTCTGCCGCAATTGGAGCACCATCCAGGAAGTAGATTGGATATTCGCCGTCAGCATAACGATAAACCTGGCAAGGAATGGTCTCCTCTTTTTTTGCAACAGGGAATTCACCGAGAAATTCAACCTGAAAACCTTTCTTTTTAATGGCTTGGTGATAGGGCAGGGCAACACGGATATCGATAGGGTGGGAATCGGGATGCTGTTCTGCAATATGGTGAATGGCAGCGGGCAAGGCGCCAGCGACATCGCCCAAACCGCCAATTTTCACAAAGGGTTCAGATTCTGCAGCAACGAAGAGAACATTAACCGTCACGGATGAGCCACCTTTTTTCTATCGCGATGAAAAATATGCTTGAACAATTTCAATGTAATCCTGAGTTTCTGCCATTTCAGAAGAAGCACCCAGGTATTCAATCAGTTCCTGGATCGTATTTGATTTTCGGATTGCATCCTCTCTGCCCCAGGTGCGGCTTTTAACCTCCAGGAAATGACCCAAATCGGGGTTAATTAGCGTGTCGATATTGATGTAGAAATCGGTGCCCTTGTATTGGATTTTGAAGCGGAGTCGATTCTTTTCAATGTCGATTTCACGAACGGGAGCGAAATATTCGCGGTAAAACCTTAGAGAATGGGTGGCAGGGGCATAATAGCGACTGCGGGACAGGACAACATCATGTTCAAAGGTATCTTCTGAGGAAACGCCTACGAGCGTCAGCCGGCTGCGGACCTGAGTGACCTTGCCCTCCCTGTTGATAAATTCATCCTCCCGGTAGCGTAAACGACCTTCGCTTTCGTCTTCGAAAAAGAAATATGTGTCATATTCGCGGTAATGCCGGGTGTATTCAACGTCGATAGCCTCTTTTTCAAGGGCTTTGATGATTGCATCGGGATTGTTGATGCGCACCTTTGATTGGACTTCAAAGCTCTCTTCTTCCATTGCGCCGCCAATCGCAATGAGCTTGGACAGTACTGAGCGTTCTCGTTTGATGAGGAAGGCATCTATTTCTTTTGCATAGGACCGGGCTTCCAGTATCAATTGACGCTCATCCAGGGTGAGCAGATCGCGATCGCGCATCAGCCAGCGACCATTGACCATCACATCACTGACATCGGTTGATTTTGCCGCGTAGATCACCTGGGCGTAAATCCCGTCGGGGTTGTGTTTGAAATTTGGAGAGTTGTGCAACTCATCAATTCCAATCAAGATCATGTCTGCCCGTTTTCCAACAACAAGGGAGCCTATCAAATGGTCTAAATGGATTGCTTTGGCTCCCATACTGGTGGCCATAGCCAGGGTCTGTCGGGCAGGCAGAGCAGTGGGGTCGCCCGAGACGCATTTTGCAATCATTGATGCCAGACGAATCTCTTCGATCATATCCAGGTCGTTATTGGAAGCCGGCCCATCGGTGCCAATGCCCACGTTCAAGCCCAGCTCGAGCATGCGGGTGACATTGGCGAATCCGGAAGCCAGCTTCAGGTTCGAGGAAGGGTTATGGGCAACACCAGCGCCCGCATTCTTGATGGTTCGCATCTCGCCCTCGTCAATATGCACGCAATGCGCTGCGATCACTTTGGCATCAAAAATCCCCCGCTTACGAACGTAGGGTACCACTGGCATTCCAAATTCTTTGCGGATGTTCTCAACTTCGTTTGAGGTTTCGGCAATATGTGTATGCAAAGGGACATCGTATTTTTGAGCTAATTGTGTGCAAGCGAAGAAGATTTCATCCGTACAGGTATAGGGTGCATGAGGAGCAACTGATGGCACAATCAGAGGGTGGTCTTTCCAGATCTTGATAAAGTCTTCTGCCGCTGCAAGCGATTCTTCATAAGAGGCTGCATCCGGTGTGGGGAATTTTAGAACGGTTTGTGAACAAATTGCTCGTAAGCCTGCTTCTGCTGTCGCTTCGGCAATGTCGTGTTCAAAATAATACATATCCACAAAAGTGGTTACCCCGGTGCGAATGGATTCTGCGCAAGCAAGCTTGGTCCCCAAGCGGACAAATTCTGGCGAAACAAATTCTCTTTCGACAGGCATCATGTAACCCATCAACCATACGTCCAACCGGAGGTCATCCGCCAGTCCGCGCAACAGGGTCATGGGAACATGGGTATGAGCATTGATTAAGCCGGGCATAAGGATCTTTCCCTGGCAGTCCAGCAAATTTTCTGCCTGATAGGCATTTTGAATTTCTTCCTGCCTTCCAACGGCAAGGATGCTGTCACCGGAGACAACAACCGCGCCAGGTTCGTATAGATTAAATTCATCATCCATTGTGAGGACAATGGCGTTGGTTAATATCCAATCTGCGTGTATCATTTTGTTTCCCTTTCAGAACCACCTTTGATGTCTTTTAGATAGCGCCTCAGAAATTCCAGCCCGACATGCTTTGCCCAAATCTGAGCATGTTGAATGGGTCCGCCGTAAAACCTCGTTACGCTGGCTGTTTCACCGGCGCCCTGCAGCGCCAGATGGAGTGTGAGGTGATCGTCAATATTGATAGCAATTCCAAACACAAGGCTATCGGTGAAAGCCATGTATTCAGAAGCAACGATTTTTGTTAATGTCGCCATATCGATTGGCGTTGTAAGCCGGGGGTCAATGAATATAATATTAGCCTGGTTTGTCGAAGGAAAAATCCTTAATTCTTCTTCAAACCCCGCGATGATGACTCGCAATTGTAAATTATTTTCTTGCAACAAAGCTGTAACGATGCTATCGAGGGTTTCATTATCACGACCATAAATATTGTCTCCCAGGCGTTGGTACAGGTCGTCAATAATTGGAATTATCAACTGGTCTGCTTCCTGCTCAGAGCTGGCTTTTGCCGTTATGCGTATGTCGACCTGACCAGGATGAGCGAGTAAGCCAACGGTTGGATTGGATTTTCCTTCCAGGTCCGCGATGATTTCGTCGATTACCGATTCGCCCATGGAGGCGACATGCAAAACAGCGGCTTTGATGATGTGCGCTTCCAGTTGAAAGCGCTGCTTCAAGAAGGGAATAACGTCGTGGTGAAGAAGGTGCTTCATCTCCTGGGGGACGCCAGGCAATGAAATAATAAATTTCGAATCTTGTTCAACGATGAAGCAGGGCGCGGTGCCAACCGGGTTGTGAATGGGGATGGCATTTTCAGGAATATAAGCCTGTCGACGGTTATTTTCTGTTGGTTTCCTACCAAAATTTTTATATCTTTCGACGATTTGTTCCCACAACTGATCGAGGAAAACCAGCTGGCGACCTACGGCGTCAGCGACAGCCTGGCGGGTCGGGTCATCGATGGTGGGTCCCAATCCGCCCGTGGTGATGATGATGTCAGCGCGCTGCAAACCTTCTTTGATCGTGTTAGCAATGCGGTTTGGGTTATCTCCGATGGTTGTGATGCGATAGATATCAATGCCATGATCGCGCATTGTTCGGGCGATGTAAGTGGAATTGGTATCTGTGATTTCCCCGAGAAGAAGCTCGGTACCGATAGTAATAATTTCTAATGTTGGCATAATTCCTCTATATTGATTTTATCCCAAAATTTGGACTTAATCTGCATCTGGAGAAGTTTCCTTGATGGGGTATATTTTAATTGAATAAGATTAACCCATATACGGAAAAAGATATATGACCTATCAAAAACGTATTGGCAAAATTGGTGAAGCGATTGCTGCAAAACACCTGGCAAGTAAGGGCTATCAAATCCTGGACCAGAACTTTACCTCCCGATTTGGTGAAATAGACCTGGTGGCGCTTGATAAGGATTGTGTCGCATTTGTTGAGGTGAAGACGCGCACCTCCGTTGGATTTGGACATCCAGAGGAAAGTATTACTGAGTCAAAGCTTGAAAAATTAGAAAACACGGCTTTGTTGTGGTTGGAAGCCCATCCAGAAGCACCGGATGATTGGCGAATTGACGTGATTGCAATTCTTCTTGACCACCAGGATAACCTTAGGGAATTAAAGCATTTTGTAAATACGATCTAATGTCAACGGAAGTAAAAAAGCCCTTAATAATTATTTTAGGCCCAACAGCCGTTGGAAAGACGACTGCGGCGATGGTTCTGGCACGACGCTTTGGCGGGGAGATTGTCTCGGCAGATTCAAGGCAACTGTATCGCGGGATGAATATTGGAACAGCAAAGCCAACTGCTGATGAAATGAATCTGGTTCCTCATCATTTAATTGACGTCGCCGATCCTGACCAGGTGTGGAGCCTGGGGATTTACCAACGTGAAGCCTATCGAGCGATCGGTCAGATTCATGGGCGGGGTAAGCTGCCTTTTCTGGTGGGCGGTACGGGTCAATACATCCGCTCAATCATGGAGGGCTGGCTAATACCGCCGCAGGAGCCTGATATTGCCCTGAGGAAGGCAATTACACATTGGGCCGAAATCATCGGCTCAGAGGCCTTGTACGACCGTCTGGAGCGAATTGACCCGGATGCCGCCAGGCAAATAGACCATCGCAATGTCCGCCGCACGATTCGTGCGTTGGAAGTGATCTTCAAAACAGGTGAACGCTTTTCAGATTTACGCCAGAAACAAACCTGTCGTTACCATTTATTTGTAATGGGGATCAACCGACCGAGAGAGGTTCTGTATGACCGCATTGACCAACGGGTTGACGAAATGTTGAATCAAGGCCTGGTTCAGGAGGTGCAGGGGTTGCTGGAGGCTCAGCTTTCACCTGACCTGCCGACGCTATCGGCGATTGGTTATGCTGAGATTATCCAGTATTTACAGGGTCAGCTCAGCCTGGAAGAAGCGGTTGCGTTGATTAAACGCAATACCCGGATTTTTGTCCGCCGACAGGCAAACTGGTTTAAACCCGATGATGAACGCATCAAATGGTTCACGGTCAATACAAGCGATGAAGATGCCCAACTGATTGATGCTATGGATACTTATGTCAAGGAAAATTTATAAAATGGATCAAACAAAACCCTGGTTAGCCCAATATGATGAAGGCGTCCCCGCTGAGGTGGAGATTCCCAACCGCTCGCTGGTTGACCTATTTGCTGACGCAGTTCGAGAATCAGGAGATGCAACCTGCACAATCTATGAAGGAGAAGAGCTGACTTATCAACAGGTCGATGATTTCTCTGAACGAATTGCAGCGTACCTGCTTGACCAGGGCTTAAAAACAGGAGACCGGGTAGGCATCCTGTTGCCGAACTCTCCGGCTTTTGTAATCAGTTTTTTCGGAATACTTAAAGCGGGTGGAGTGGTGATGGCGCTGAACCCGGCTTTCCGGCTGGCAGAAATTGAAACACAGACTATCGAATCAGGGATTCGCGTTCTGATATTGAAAGAAGCTTTTTACACGACAGTTAAAACCCAGCCTTTTATGAACGACATCAGAACGGTTGTTGTCGACTCGGAGGCTGGCACAGTCCTTCCAGATGGTGATACGACCTGGGAAAAAATCATGGAAGCCTTTGCCGGTTGTGTGCCGGTGAATGTCGACATCAATCCTGACGACCCGGCGGTGTTCCAGTATTCGGGCGGGACAACTGGCATACCCAAATGCGCGATCGGGCTGCATCGCAACCTGGTTGCGAATGTTTACCAATTTAATCACTGGCTGGTGAATACCGAGCCTGGAAAAGAAACCATTTTGGTGGCAATTCCTGTTTATCATGTATACGGGATGGTCTTGGGCTTAAACCTGGCTGTAAAAATGAGGGCACGCATGGTGCTGATCCCTGATCCAAGGCAGCTTGACTACTTATTGGATGCAATCCAGACCTACCAGGCTTCAATTTTCCCTGGTGTTCCCAGTTTGTATGCAGCGATCAATCATTATCCACCTGTTTTAGAGGGAAAATATGATCTATCTTCGATAAAAGCCTGCATTTCAGGCTCTGCGACGCTGCCGATCAAAGTCAAGCACGAATTCGAAGCGCTCACCCGGGGACACCTGGTTGAAGGCTATGGCCTTTCTGAAGCGCCTACGGCCACTCATTGTAATCCAATTCTTGGTGAGAACCGTGAAGGTTCTATTGGATTGCCGCTCCCGAACGTGGATTGTAAAGTCGTTGACCTTGAGTCCGGAGAGCATGAGGTTGAAATTGGGGAGATTGGCGAATTGATCATCAAAAGTCCACAGGTGATGGCCGGATATCATCGGCGCCCAGAAGAAACAGCGCTGACCTTGCGAAACGGCTGGCTGTTTACCGGAGACGTCGTACGGATGGACCAGGATGGGTATTTCTACATTGTTGATCGAAAAAAAGATGTGATTAAGGTGGGGGGATTTCAGGTGTGGCCAAACGAGGTAGAAGCGGTGATCAACAAACATCCCAAGGTTAAGGAGGTTGCTGTTGCCGGGGTGGTTGATGAGCATGGAAATGAGGCAACAAAGGCCTGGGTGGTGCTGAAGCCGGGAGAAGAAAGCTCAACCGAAGAAATTCGGAGCTTTTGTGATCAATACCTCACGCGGTACAAAATTCCCAAACACATTGTGTTCATTGATGAACTCCCGCGGACGACAGTCGGAAAGGTGTTAAGGCGAGTTTTAGCGTCTGAGGAGTAAAAGGCAAAACAAAACAAAAAGGCTGTGAAATGAGTTACACAGCCCTTTAAGTGTGCGGAAAGTTACGATTAAACCGCTATTTGCGGGATGCCGCCTGTTTTTTCAACAGGCGTGGGGAAGATCTCGAAAAACTGTGCCGCAGTGATTGATTCAACTTCCAGGAGTTTTTCGGCAACCTTATCTAATTCCGTGCGGTATTGGTTTAAGATGTCTTTGGCTTTCTGGTAGGCATTTTGAACCAGTTCCTGGATGGCTGTATCAATCTGCTCGGCGATATGCTCCGAATAATCGCGTTGTTCAGAAATCTCGCGTCCAAGGAACACCAATTCTTCTTTCTTTCCGTAGACCATTGGACCCAGTGCATCACTCATGCCCAGGCGCATGACCATCGTTCGGGCCAGTTTGGTCGCCCGTTCCAGGTCATTGGAGGCACCGGAGGTGATATCGTTGAACACGATTTCCTCTGCTGCACGACCGCCCAGCAGGGTGATCATATCGCTCATAATCTGCTTGCGTGATTTGAGCATGCGGTCTTCCTCTGGAAAGGCGATGGTGTAGCCGCCAGCTTCGCCGCGTGAAATTATTGAAACCTTTTGGACATTATCCGCTTCAGGCAGTGCGTTAATCACAACGGCATGGCCGGCTTCATGGTAGGCGATGATCCTCTTTTCGCTTGGATTGATCAAACGACTTTTACGCTCCGGTCCGGCGATAACCCGTTCAATTGATTCCATAAACTCGGGGCGTTCAATGATGCGTTTATTACGACGGGCAGCCAGAATTGCAGCTTCATTGACAAGGTTTTCGAGATCTGCACCGACAAATCCCGGTGTTGACCGGGCAATATCGGCCAGATCGACATCGGGAGCTATAGGCTTGCCTTTGACATGGACTTCGAGAATTTCTTCACGTCCTTTGATATCGGGCCGATCAAGAGTCACACGACGGTCAAAACGACCTGGGCGCAGCAGGGCAGGGTCGAGGATGTCAGGGCGATTGGTCGCTGCGATGATAATCACATTGGTATCAGTATCAAACCCATCCATTTCGACCAGGAGCTGATTGAGTGTTTGTTCGCGCTCATCGTGGCTGCCGCCCAGCCCAGCACCTCGATGACGCCCAACAGCATCAATTTCATCCACAAAAACGATGGAGGGTGAGTGCCGTTTGGCTTGTTCGAACAGGTCTCGAACCCGGCTTGCACCAACCCCAACAAACATTTCAACAAATTCAGAACCTGAAATCGAAAAGAAAGGAACGCCCGCCTCTCCTGAGACAGCTTTTGCCATGAGGGTTTTCCCGGTTCCAGGCGCACCAACCAACAAAACGCCCTTTGGAATCCGTGCACCAAGGGCAATGAATTTTTGCGGTTCGCGCAGAAATTCAACGATCTCTTGCAGCTCTTCTTTGGCTTCTTCCACGCCAGCCACGTCTTCAAAAGTGACTGTAGGGTGGTCCCCTGTGAACATGCGGGCTTTCGATTTGCCAAAAGACAGGGCAGCGGTGTTACTGCCCTGTGCCTGGCGAAAGATGAACCAGAATAAAGCAATTAAAATTATGAAAGGCAGAATGTAACTGAGAATGGAGATAATGCCAAGAAAAGATCCGGGAAGTTTAATGTCAACTGAGATATCTTCGACGGCCAGATCGTCTGGTGTAACACCCAAATCGATTAATTGGGTGATTAATGGTGTGTTGGGATCTTTTGTGGACGATTTTTGATCGTTATTTTTGTAAGTTATCTGAAGTCGGCTATCATCTTCGGTGATCGATTTGACCTTACCTTCGCGAATATCGGCAGCGAGCTGATTGATGGGAATATCAACAACTTTTGCGTTTTGTTGGTTAACGGTAAAGTACACCATCGCGATAATTGCTGTAAATAGCAACACATAGATGATAAACGATTGGCTACGGGGTTTCACTGATTCCTCCAGATGATGAATGCATCTTAATTATTGTTTATCTAACTTTCGTATTATACCAACCCTGAATATGGATTTCTAGTAATCTCCCGGAACGATCAACAAATCTAACAAATATCTTATAAATTTACAGCCCGGCGAAGCAACTGCCGGTCGTGATCGGCGATCTGGTATAAAAAGTCGTTAATGGTTTGAGCAGATTTCTCATCCAGTTCTTTTGATGCTTTCAGGTAGAATTCTTCGAACCGTGACAAAGTCGACTTTCGCGCGGTGATAAAGCGGGCTAATATTTCTTGTGCGTTGTGATCTTCTCGATTCAGATGCTCACCCAAGGAAGGGGATTGATGAATAATGAAATCGTCAATCCTTTCCAACATGCTTTTACCCCACAAATTCAGGTGAACCTGCTTTTCAAACCAGATCAGAGAATTAAGGGCTTCAACGACCCGCGTTTTGGGTGGATTTTTCACAACATTGGGTCCCCAATCCGGTTTGGCTCTGATCCATGTATCGAACACAGCAGGCGTTGCGCGCATGGTGGCGATGTTGACCCATGGATCCGATGTTGGTGAGCGCCGAGGTGTGTGTATCACCTGTTTCAGCCAACTTTTGACATCAACCAGGTTGCCGCCTTCCCATGAAATTCTCTGGTTTTCTTGCTTAATCCAAAAAGTTTCAAACCCAAAGGTATCCATGGGAAACAGGTCGTCACTGGGGTTATCGCCGATCATCACGGCGGGCATCTCTGGCCAACCCATACGACCTAAAATTTCCGCATAATATGCCAAGTTTGGCTTGGTAAAGTGAAAATCATCATAAGCCGTGAACAACTCAAAATCTTTGGGGTCCAGTCCTGACCACTGAATTCGCTGGTAGGTTGCAGTATGGGGGAAGAGCGGGTTGGTGGCAATGGCTACCGGCATTCCCTCCGACAAGCACCACTTCACCAGTTCAGGGGATTCGGGTCTGGCCTGGACAACGGATTTGATTCGGGGATACTGCTGTTGATAAAAAGCATCCAATATCGGTCGACAGGCTTCCGCGGTCGTTCCTAATTGAGGATAAAAATTTTCGTCAAAGACTTCTTTCAAGGTTTTTGCCGGATCCCGGTTGGCAACCATCATCTCCACTGCAGTATGAATCTGAGAAGCAATTATTTCTTGCTGACCAAGGTGACTAAGAGTTTGACCAAGTAGATCAAAATATCGGGGAAGAAATCGATCCATATGGGTCGATAAGAGGGTTTCATCAAGGTCAAACAGGACAGTTAGCGGCATCAGGCTTCTTTGAAGAGATCAATGATGGGGTGACATTCGCTACATCCCAAATAGGGGTTTTCAACATCTTGAAGGGTTTTTGTACAATAGGCACTCACAACAACCCGTTTTTTCAAGCCAAACAGGCTGGATTTTATCGCTCCCGACAAAATCATGTGTGGACATGCATTGGCCCGAGTAATCTCAGGAACGGGGCATGATATACAATATTTCAACTCCCAGGGCGGATTCGATTTTTTGAGCAAGCGACACTCTTCATGGTGCTTGCCGCGGTGATAATCACCGTAAAAATATGGGCATTCTTTTCCAGTGGTGGGGACTCTCATCACTCCCTCGTTTTGGTCAGAATCCTCAAGTCAAGATGTTGACAAAAGTTAATGAGTTTGGGAAAACCTCACACGCGAGTGACATAATTTCCATTGCGCGTATCGACGCGAATGGTGTCGCCCTGGTTAACAAATGACGGCACCTGGACTTCGAGACCAGTTTCAGTCAGCACCTTTTTGGTCACTCCAGTCGCTGTATCTCCGCGGACGGCGGGTTCAGCTTTGGTCACCAGCAAATCAACAGAAGTGGGCAATTCAACATCCAGCGCTTCGCTTTCGAAGAACATCAATTTGACGTCCATGTTGGGCTTAAGATATTGTGTTTGGTCGCCAAGGGTATCCGCTTTGACGGGGTATTGCTCGTAACTCTGGTTGTCCATAAAGTAATACAAGTCTCCGTCAGCATATAAAAATTGGGCATTGTGATAGTCTAGGCGGATATCCTGTACCCGGTTACCTGAGTTGAAGGTCATCTCTAAATTGGTGCCTTTGCGAAGATCACGGGCTTTGATGCGAATAGTAGCCGCGCCACGGCCGGGTTTGTTGTGGGCGTAATCCACCACTTTGTACAAATTGCCATCCTGCTCAAAGGTGACCCCTTTGCGTAATTCGTTGACATCGATCATGAATATTTTCCTTTACTTCTTAAAAAACAACATCAAGATTATAGCCCACACATTCCTGCTTTACAAGTCACCGCTCAGACTGGAAGCGGATATGTTTTGGTTTATAATTCGTTCACGCTGAAGTGAGCTCGCTTGAGATTATCTTAGTAAAATGTCGATAGCTTGCTGAAATGCCGCTTGACAGTGCAACTGTTTTAGACTCAGACTGTTATACTTAATGATATTATTCGCTAGTTTTTTGAAGAGAGGAATTAATTTATGATTTCTATTCATAAGATCGATGTGAAGGATCAAGCCGATGTAAAACGCTTTCTTGCCCTGCCTTTTGAACTGTACGACGGGCATCCTCAGTGGGTGCCACCATTTATTACAGATGTGAAGGCCATGCTAAATCCAAAGAAACACCCTTTTTATGAACACTCAGAGGCTGAATTTTTCATCGCCTTAACTGATGGGAAGGTTGTGGGCAGGATTAGCGCCCTGGAAAACAAGCCCTTCAACCTGTACCATGATGTAAAGGACGCTGAGTTCTACCTGTTTGAATGTGTCAATGACCAGGAAGTAGCTGATGCGCTTTTTAATACCGTCTTTGAATGGGCACGAAAACGGGGATTAAACCGATTGGTTGGACCCAAGGGCTTTGGCCCGTTGGATGGTTATGGCATCCAAATTGAAGGATTTGAACACCGCCAGATGATGAATATGATGAATTATAACTATCCATACTACAGAGAACTGGTGGAAAACCTGGGTTTCACCAAAGTGGTAGATTTTGTGTCAAGCTTTGTGAACCCGCAAGAGTTTCAGCTGCCGCCAAAAGTTAGGAAAGCAGCAGATATCGCTAAAAAACGAGGTACCTTTGAGGTTTTGGATTTTAAAAACAAGCGTGAGCTGAAAAGTTGGGCTGGAAAGATTGGGCAGGCTTACAACCAGGCCTTCGTGAAAAACTGGGAATACTATCCGTTGACTCAGCGTGAAATTGACTTTGTGGTTGACAATGTGATGACAATTGTTGACCCCAACCTGATTAAAATCATTGTGAAGGATGGAGATGTGGTCGGGTTTGTTTTCCCCTTCCCGGATGTATCTGCCGCAATGCAAAAAAATAAAGGCAAATTGGGTCCAATTGCTATCTTGCGTTTACTGTTAGAAATTAAACATACCAACTGGATTTCTTTTAACGGTGTGGGTATCTTGCCTGAATACCAGGGATTGGGTGGGAATGCCATTTTGTATGCCGAGCTGGAAAAGTCGATGCATCAATATCCGAAGTTTATTAATTCCGAGTTGACCCAGGTGGCGGAAACTGCAGAACAAATGCGCAAGGATTTAAAAAACCTTGGTGTAAAGTTTTACAAAAACCATCGAGTATATCAGCGAGAACTATAAACACTCGTGACCAAGCGCTGTTAAAAAAGAAAACCGAAGGGGTACTCATACTCCTCCATTGGTTATATATTATGGTGAATCAGTCCCTTGCATCAATCATCAGGTTCTTAAACAAACCGGTTATTCAGATGGATTGTTCTGTTAATATATTCTTAAAATAGGATTGATAAACTCAATCATTATCATCTGTTCCTATTTGTTTATAAGTCAAATGGGGTAGACTAATCGCTTTGACACCTGTTTGAAGAAATGGATCGAGACAATTGATGGAAGAACAAAAACTTGAAAAGAAAATTTTAGGAATTTTGCTGGTCATACTATTGGTAGCTGTTATTGGTTCAACTATATTTATTATAATTACCATTAATCGGACGATAGAATCGGCAATGTCCCCTGTTAAAAATGTGAACAATGTGCTCAGCACACAGGTTTCGCAGATCTTTAACCCCACGCCAACGGTGATTCCCGATCCAGTCACCATCATCAGAGAGGTGCAGTCACTTGCGCGATTGGAAACGATTCAATATTCTGTAGAGAAAGTGATTACAGCTGAGGTTAACCAGGGTATTCTGGGACCGCTATTTGGCGATAAATTATTGTTGGTGGCGCACGGTTATGTCATTGCTGGTGTAGACCTTGCGCACCTTTCAGTCAGCGATCTACGGTTGGAAGATGATGTACTTTACGTCCACTTGCCGGAAGCCGAGGTTTTTGTTGCTGCACTTAATAATGAAAATTCATACATCTATGATCGCACAACGGGATTGTTGCGTAAAAGCGATGCTGGTCTTGAAACTGCAGCACGACGAATTGCCGAACAGGAAATCTATAACGGGGCAGTAGAAGATGGTATTTTAGACCAAGCTCAATTGAACGCAGAAATCTTCCTGGAACGGCTATTTAACACGCTTGGTTATTTACGGGTGATTTACGAATAGTTTGAATTCACCTTATGGGATCAGAGTTGATCCCGTGGGGGTGTCAAAAAATTATTTCTTTTTAGGTTTAACCATCTTTGCGGGCACCTGAATCCGCACTTGCTGGTTTTGCAGGAACTTGATTAACAGGCGAACGCGTTCGCTGCCTTCGATACGAGCGTCAAAGATTGCCTGGTATCCTTCGAAGGGTCCGCCCAGGATGAGCACAGGATCGCCCTGGGCAAGCTGTTCCTGATGTTCAGGTTTTGTTGTGTTAATGCGTTCGAGATTGTGTTTAATGCCAGTAATTACTTCGTCAGAAACGATGGCTGGATTGGAATCAAAGCTGACAACACGGTTGACACCAGGGATATACATTAGACTCGATAGAGGAGTTGCATTTAAATCAACGCGTACAAACAGGTAACCCGGGAAAAATGGTATTAACTTGCGTGAACGCGGGTTCACCGGGTTCACACGTAAACGCGGGTAAAAAACCTCGATCTGGCGGTGTTCCAATTGCGAGAACAAAAAGTCCTCTCGATGAGGTTTACTTTGAAGTACGTGCCAGGAGAAACTCATTGCATGTTTATTTTGATGGTTGCAAAGACCATACAGTCGTTATCGTTATTTACTTGATTCTTCATCAGGCTTATTCTTATGATACCACGTACACCAATTGATATCACCCAAATAAGTATTCGCCTGCTAACTCTTGCTGCGCTCCCATATTTCAATGAAGATTATTCCTCAGTCAGAATAAGGTTCTTGCGGTTTAAGTAAATGATTGTGAAAAAGAGATCGATCACATCATGATCGCGAAACAACTGCCACAATTTCGTGTTATATCAATTTGTTTTGGCAAAGATAAAATTGTACTTAATTATTTCACCAACCATCAAAATGATCAGGTTAGTATCAATTATTCTTTTTTCTTTTTTGTCAGACGAAATAAAAAGAAGCCGATGAGGGCTGTAAGGATTCCGCCAACGATACCTGCAATCTGAGCAGAATTGATTCCTGGATACGAACCGATCCCTATGTAGTCGGCAATTAAGGAAACAATCGCGAAGAGAAAGCCAATGACGATGAAAATCAGACCAACTGTTTTTTTGGACATATTATTCTCCTAATAAACGTAGAAATCTATAAAAGCTGAACAAATTTCTGTGTGAAATGGACGTGGCCACTGTCTGCTTATATGATAGCAGCTATTTTGAGTTTATGTTGGAAAATTCAAGAATTCTCTACCCTGAAAAAAGGTTTGAATGAAATATTCTAACCAATGTTACGATCCAATCATCTGCAACTTAAGGGTATCATCAGCATTTCTTAAAATGTTATCGTTATCCTAATAAGCAAAGACAATCATTATATCCAAGAGAATAATGAGACGTTGCTGATAATCATTTCGAAAAATATCCTTAAACAGAACAAACCTGCTCTCGAAATGGGAATGCTTTCAGATAATGGTTCAATTTAGAAATGATACACAGATGCCTTGTGCTGGATGGGGCCAAATCACCACAATTTGCCGGTGAAAATATTAGCTCTTGGTTGAATTCATTTGGGCAAGTTTAATGATCTGGTCATATCCCTGGTCAATCAAATTAACGATCTCAGCAGCGACACCTGCTGCTGGCTCTTGTGTTCCATAGGGATCAGGGACATCTTCCGATCTCCCTGTAACGACCTCAGTGAGAAGATAGATACGATCAGCAAAATCAGGAAATTCCAGGCAAAGCGCTTCTTTTTGGTTATTTTCCATGACGAGGATTAAATCCGATTTGGAAAGCATCGACCTTGTTATGAGACGAGATTTGTGTAACGACAAATTTAGTGCGTACTTGTCGGCTTCAAGTAATGCGTCAGTAGTAACAGGTTGACCTGGAACTGTCCAAGTCCCTGCACTGGAGACAGAAATGAAATTGTCATCACCTTGTTTGACAACAGACCGGGCAAAATAGATCGCGGCAATCGGAGATCGAAAGCGGTTGGCTGTACACACGAATAAAATGGAAGGCATTTTGATTTCAAACCTTAATCTAAATCGATCTTACTCATAACGTGGGATCAATATCCACTCTCCTTGCTGGAGAAGGTGCCCTGGTCCCATATTATTGTACCGGCTAATTTCCTCAGCTTCCATATTAAGTAGCTGAGCCAGCTCTAACAAGGTGATGCCATCTGTTGTTACTTGAATTGGCTGAAAGGATGGAAGGCCAGTAGTATCGGAAAGATCGAGAGGAACAACCACCAACCAATCCGGATAAAGTACTGATGGAAGCTTATAATTTATTGTGCGAATGGCTTCTTCTGTTGTGTTGTAGCGGCCAGCAAACTGGCCAATTGATTCCCCTTCTAAAACACGGATAATAATAAATTTCCCCTGTTTGCCAATGGGTGTTCCCAGTTCAAACACAGCAGGGGCCCTCGTGGACGTTAGCGTTAGTGAGGGAATGAGTGTTTGAGTGGGTTCAGAGGTGGCTGTAGCCGTTATCGTGGCTGTGAATGTGACTGTGGGTGCTACTGTTAGGCTGGGGACAACTTCTAGGGTAGGAGATGGAGGTAATGTTAGCGGGAGAGCTTGCTGAGTGTTTTTCCAGGCTGGCACAAACATCCGATCAATTTGGTTGAAAAGTTGTAACCGATTAGCATTTATCAAAAAAATGCCTGAAATTAAAATTGGCGTTAAAATAGCCCATAAGATGATTTTTGGATTATTCCCCGTTTTTTCTTTTGGCTCTATGATGTTTGCAGGAAGCCTAACACCAGGAGGACTCGAAAAGATCGGACAATTGAGATGTTGGTCTGTCAAACACGTGGTGCGTTGAAAATATAATTGTGGTGTAGGGTGCCCTTTGGCATGAAAGCAGACATTTCCTTTTGAGGGAAAGGAGAAGTTGGTTGTTGGATCACTTTTCAAGCCCAGGTGCGGGCAAAAATGTTGAACAGAATTTTCCATTGTCAATCGTTTATTCTTTGTTTGCGTGTATTGTTCTAAAATGGGCGAATTGTTGCTTTTCCCTGCCAACAATCTGTCCAGTTATGATCTTGGAGGCTGGTCTGGCATAGTCAGATTTGATACTTTCGTTGGACCACGGGTCACTTTCAAAGAAGCTCAGCGAAAATTGTCCATTTTTCTCAATGTGACATGATTTCAGGGTTGTGGTTTTTCTCTTGGGACTAATAGCCAGTCTCCTTTGCGTAATAAGTAATTTTCTTCAATATTGTTGTAATAAATCATCTCTTCTAGTGAAGCAGATAATTTAATTGCTAAATCTTGAATTTTAATATATTCTTCCTCAACCTGGTGAGCTTCAAATAATGGTAATTTACTTACAGCGGTAATATTTTCAGGGATAACGACCAGCCAATCGGTCCACAGCGGAATGATCAGGTCGAAATTAATGTCTTTAATTGCTTCAACGCTTGTGTGATATTTATTTGCAAAAATTTGCAAGGTTTCACCCTCGGCTACACGGTGAATGATAAATTTTTGATCGCCACCAATCGGCGTATCTAAAGTGAGGATGACTATTCTCGCAGTTGGCGTTGGCGGCACCTGGGTGTCTGTGGCAAGCGGTTCAGTCAGGCTGGGAGTGATTGGCAAAGTTGTTGCTGTTTCACTTGGCTGAACTGGTGTGATTGTCGGGGAGACTGAAGCAGTCGGCGATGGCGTGGACTGCTCATCGATTGTAAATAGCCGAGGCATCCCTGATCGGAAAGAAAAAAACAGTATGATGACTACCAACAGAATACCAATTCCGGTGAGTAGAAATAGTTTATCTTTTGATAACGTTTCTTTCTTGAGTGAGATCTCTTTGGGCATTTTGCTACCGGGCGCGGATTCATAAATCGGGCAATGAAGATAAGCACTGGTTAAACAATATGATCGTTGATGGCTAAGATTAGGGGTATCAACAGGTCGCACATGATAGCAAGCGTTTATTTTTAATGGAAAAGCTGAATACGAATCAGGATCTTCTTTAAGCCCGAGCTTTGGGCAGCTATTCTGATTCTGAAGATTCAGATGATCAGCGTTGTCGTTGCGCATTCAGCAATCCCTGTTTCTTTGGAAAAACGATAACAGTGCTCAATATTAAGGTGAACGGATTACTTTTTAGGCTCAGTCTCTATATCCTGGATAGGAATAAAGGGCTGATCGTTGTGACTATCAACATAATACTTTTCACTGCCATAAACATTTGGTGAGTAATATTCAAAGCCGCCATAATAATAACCCCTGTTGTGCGGGATGCGATTCATAACGACCCCAATTACGTTGGCGCCAAGCCGTTCAAACTCTTCTAAAGGTGTTCGAGCTACCAACGAACGGGTCTTACCGGGGCGAATGACATAAATTACTCCGTCGGTTTTGGAGGCGAGAATTTGCGCATCGGTGACAATTGCTGGGGGAGTGTCAATCACAATCATGTCAAATTTAGCACGCAAATCCTCCAATATGCTTAACATCTTCTGGGTGCCTAATAATTCTGCAGGATTGGGCGGAAGGCTTCCAGAGGTAATTAAATTGAGGTAGGGGATTTCTGTGGAGAATTGGATAACATCATTAATTTCTAATCTGCCTCGAATTAGGTCAGAAAGCCCGACCCGATTTGGGATCATCAACCGTTGATGAACATTCGGTCGTCGCAAATCTGCATCAAGCAGGAGCACCTTCTTATTGCTGCCAGCAATGATGACAGCTAAATTTGAGGCAATGGTGGTTTTGCCTTCTTCTGGTCCAGAGCTGGTGACAATCAGCATCTGTAATTGTTGATCGACACTATAAAACTCGAGACTTGTGCGCATGGAGCGAAAGGCTTCAGAGATGGGCGAGCGGGGTTGGTCGGCAACAAATACACCTTTAGATTGACCCTTGTGTTTGCTTCGACCTGTCTCCATGTCCGCAACTAGGCCGATTACAGGCAATCCAAGAATTTGCTTTACATCCTCAGGGGTTTTGATTGTATCGTCCAGGTATTCCATCAGGAAGGCGATGCCTGCCATAAGGAGAAAGCCCACAGAGGCGTACAGCGCAGCATCCTGCATCGGTTTGGGAGAGATCGGTTTTTTTGGAATACGGGCCGGTTCAACTTGAATGACGTTGGGTGTGTTTTGAGCCCGCGTCAGGTTCAAGTTTTCGAGGCTGCTGATACTGTTAATATAGATTTGTTGATAGAGATTAAGATTAGTTTGCAGTTGTGAGATCTCGATAGACGTGTTAGTAGAGCTGTCAGGCACTCGACCTAAAACTGTTAGATTGGTAAATATTTGTTGATATAAAGCCAGGATTGGAGTGAGTTGTTTTACTTCTGCTTCAAGTTCGGCTGCTCGAGTCCGGTTGGCTTCGTGCTGAGCCTTTTGTTCTTCTGTGGCAAAGAGAGGATTAAATTCGCTAATCTTGGTTTCAAGTTCGACAATCTGGGTCTCCAGAGCAAAGATTTGTTCCTGGAGTTCATTGATTTCACTTTCCACTTGTGTTAACTGCTCCTGGACAGATGCGGTAGAAAGTTGATCAATTTGCGCCTGGAGAATTTCGATTTGCTCAAGGGCTTGATCTGCGCGTTGCTGCATGTTGCGTTCTGTTGCCTCGTAGCGCACAGATTGAAGGCGCTCGTTCTGATCGATGAGCACCTTGACCAACACGTTGGCAATCTCCGCAGCTTTCACGGGATCGGGATGGGTGACGGTAAGACGCATGAATTGGGTATCGGCGATTTGCGATGCACTGGCTGTTACATCCTGGGCGGAATACCCTAATTCTTCTGAGGCTTGATTCAGCAACGCATCTGTAGTAAGTAACTCGGAGTAGGTTTGGATCTGTTGTTGATAGTCGATATAGGCGTAATAATCGTAACCCGTGGTAGCAGCACGCAAAATTACAAAACGTGTGCTAGCCTGGAATAACGGCGTTTCCTGGCTGCTGATGTAATAGCCCAATCCGCCTGCGACCAATGCCCCCACCAGCGCAAGCCAGATCCAGCGTTTAGCGATGTTTACGAATTGTCGAAAATCCATAGGGCATTCTCCGAACGCAAAGAAATATAATAAATAATTTGTCTATTAAATACACTACTCACATCTTATCATACCCAATTGGTTTATTTTAGCCCATTTGATTGCATAATCATTGAGCTTAATAATTTTCAACCATTATCACCACAAATCATTATATCCAAAATTAATGAACCCTGCAATCATAGCGTTTATTGGTTGTGAAGCGTCCTGTTCCGTGGGAATACGGTTTGCAGCAGTTTTGTCATGAGCCATTCGCCTCCATCCATTTTATGAGCTCTTGTTTGGCTTCCTCATGAACGACGTCAACCCTGACTGCCTTGATTTTTGTGATAATTTTCCAGGTGGTTATCCCGTATGATTTGAAAAGCTGCAAAAACCGAACGGGATAAAATAAGTAAATCTTAATCGAAGTGGGGGGAGTATTGTACAAACGCGCCATGGTCGCTTTTGGGAGAAAAACCCGTGATAAGATTAATCTGAATTTGTTGATCAAACCGGGCATTGAAGACAACCTGGCTAAATCGGGAGTTATTGCTGCTTGAGGATCATGAGTTGAGAAAACCTGGTTCCTTGCCTCAGCGAGCAATTCTGGTGATACCAGTTCTGATTTGAAATGAGGCAGCACGTCCTGGGGAATTTTTTCACCAAACAAATCAACCAGCAAACTAAAGGTAAGGGCAACGATTCGTTCAACACGCCATTCCTTGGCTATTTGAAATAACATCTTCCAGTTTATTTCCCACTGGTGAGCTTCAAAGACCTTTATGAAATCGTATAGTCCACGGAGATTACCTTTGAGTTGGTGCTGGTATGTAAAATGGATGCAGAGGTGAAGCAGCAAATCTTCGGTACTCAGTGCCATTGCATCTTCGCCGGCGATGGGAGCAGGTACTGCCCGCTGCCATAAACCATCGACATCGATGTTGAAGGGCCAATCACCCTCGGCAATCGACCAGTGCAGTTCAAGATAAAGCTTCTGATTTTTGATCAGCGGAGGCACGTGTTTAATATCAATATTTTCTGCATTGACATTGAAATACGTTGAGGGATGATAATCGATTGCTGTAAGAATGGAGAGGGCTTTGGAAAAATCTTGCTTTTTAAGTAATAAATCCAAATCCGCCATCGGGCGCAATGAAATGTCGTCATAGATATTGTCAATCAGGTAAAGGCCTTTCAAGCCGATGACATCGATATTTGATTGATGCAATACCTCAAGCACTTGTTTTGCTTCATGAATGAGAATTAAATTATTAACCGCAGTGATGCGTGTTCTTTCTTGCAATTCTTCAAATTGCTTTTTTGAAATAATACGGGTTAAATCCTGTTTCACTAAAAACTTATACAATATCGCTGTCAGACCATTTTTATTGGCTAAATCAATCAACAGCTCCCACTCTTTTGGTAAAAATTGTCGCAACTGGTTATTTAAATCTTGAGGATCTCGTTCAGACGAAATCAATGAACATAGCAAATTAATCATGCATCAATTGTATACCAAATTCAATTTGAGGTTTTGTTCAACCTGATCTTGAAAACGTGCCAGCCATAGAGGTCACTTAATTATAATTTTGTTTGATTTTTTATCGATTGGAACAAGAGATCTCCCTGGCTCTCTTCAACCAACAAATTCGGAGAGCCAGGGTAAACAAAGTTCTATTGGGTCAAAATCTCGTTATTCAGCCAAAATCAACACATCATCGACTGCGGCTTCCACCAAGCTCGCTGTGCCTGCATCGGCGGCTTCAATTAAGATATAAACCGTTTGGCCGGCAAAGCTGCTGATGTCAACGTTAACAAGCTGCCAGACTGCATTCACATTCCTGGCTGCCCCGAGTTTTTCAAACACGGTTTGTGTTCTTGTGCCTACTATTTTTACACGGAAGTAATCTGCTGACGATGAATTTGTGTAATGCGCCAGGTAATAATAGAAGGAAAGGGTCAGCTTTTTGTTGGCGGGCAATAGGATGTTAGGAGAACGAATGCTCGTCACACCGCCATCGAGATCATAGCTACCTGCGTCCGGGCCTGCAAGAGGCCCTGTCACCAAATCATAGGAGCCGCTGTAAGCTGTGAGTTGCTTGTAGCCCACATAATAAACGGATTGTGGAATGGCGCGCTCCCAATAACCCAGAGTTGCGGTATCCTTTCTTGAAGGATTGCGAATCCAGCCTTTATTTGTCTCAAAATCGTCGAAGAAGATGGTCTCAGGCCCCGCCGATTCAACGGTAATACTGACAGTTGCTGGATCCGAATCCAGTTCACCATCATTCACTTTGAAAGTAAATGTATCGCTTCCAACAAATCCTGTATGTGGTGTATAGAGCAGGTTTGGAGCTGTGCCCGTCAGAGTACCGTGTGAGGGTGGATTGAAAACGGAATAAGTCAGCGAATCACCATCAACATCCGAACCGACCAAAAGAATCTCAATTGCAGTCCCTTCTTGCGTAGTGACACCCTGTGATTCAGCCACCGGCGCATCGTTCACTGGCGTAATCTCCAGACCGATAATTGCCGGGGAAGAGGACAAAGCTCCGTCGTTGACGCTGAAGCTGAAACTGTCAAGTCCATAATAATCTGGATCGGGTTTGTAGGTGATATTTGGCGGCGTTCCAGTTATTGACCCGTGTTGAGGGAGGTCCACCAGTTCAAAGCTCAGTGGATTGCCTTCTGGGTCAGAACCGGTCAACGTAATGAGTAGCTGTCCATCCTCTTCCAGAGTCAGATTTTGTGGATCAGCAACAGGAGGTAAATTCAGTTTATCAGCCGTGATTAAAACATCATCCACCGCCGCTTCTATCAGGCTACCAGCGCCCTCATCTGCGGCTTCGATCAGGATGTACACCGATTGACCGGCAAAGCGGCTGATATCCACGTTCACAGGTTGCCAGATCGCATTCACATAGGCCGCTGATGCCAGCTTTTCGAAAACGGTTTGTGTGCTATCTCCAATGATCTTCACCCGGAAGTAATCTGCAGACGTGGCATTGTTTAAATGCGCCAAGTAATAGTAAAAGGAGAGTGAAAGCTCATGATTGGCAGGTAACTGGATGAGAGGAGAGCGAATACTGGTCACACCTCCGTCCACGTCATAATCTCCTGCACTGCTGCCCGCCAGGCGTCCAGTGACCAGGTCGTAAGATCCGCTAACCGGCGTTCCGAGCTGGGTGACGTAATTATTGTAAGTAGCACGCTGAGGAATGCCTCGTTCCCACAAACCCAGTGTGGCAGTGTCGGTGCCGTTTGGATTCCTGATCCAACCTAAGTCACTCTCAAAATCATCCCAGAAAACTTGGGCCGGCCCGGCTGAGTTAACGGTGATCTTGATCGTGGCAATATCTGAGTCAAGCTCGCCATCATTGACATTAAAGGTAAAGGTATCTTCACCAGTGAAACCAGTTTCTGGGGTGTAAAGAAGATTTGGCGCAATGCCACTCAAACTGCCATGTGCTGGAGGGTTGATGATGCTAAAGGTCAGTTCATCTCCGTCCACGTCAGAGCCTGTCAGGGTGATTTCTAAGACTTCATCTTCATCGATTGTGAGGGATTGGTCGTCAGCCACCGGTGCATCGTTGACCGGGTTGATGGTGATGTTGATTGTGGCGACTGCGGAATCGACGGTCCCGTCGTTGACTTTGAAGGTGAAGCTGTCTTCGCCATAATAATCTGCTTCAGGGATATAGGTCAGGATCGGGGCGTTTCCTTCTAGGCTGCCGTGATTAGGGCTGGTTACAAGGATGTAATCCAGGTCATCACCGTCCACGTCAAAGGCTGTTAAGGTGATCTCCAGGGCAACGTCCTCATCCGTAGTGAGAGACTGAGCATCAGCTAATGGCGGATCGTTGACCGGGTTGATGGTAATCGTTACGGTAGCCGGGTCTGAAGTGAGCTGACCATCAAAAACTGCGAAAGTAAAGCTATCCTCGCCATGATAATCGGGGTCAGGAGTATAGGTCAGATTAGGCGCTTCGCCACTCAAAACCCCGAATGAAGGATGATCCAAAATCATGTAGGTGATTGGGTCATTATCAGGATCAGAGCCGCTCAGCATGATGTCCAGGGGAACATCCTCATCTGTTGTGAAAGACAGTTCGTCAGCTTTCGGTGGGTCATTGTGATCCATAACAGTGATTGAGACCAGGGCTGGGTCGGAGGTGAATTCCCCGTCGTAAACTACAAATTCAAAGTTATCTGTCCCGACATAACCAATATGTGGTGTGTAGGTCAGCTCAGGCGGCTCACCGTTGAGCGTTCCGTGGATCGGATCGGAAACAATATTGAATGTCAGCACATCGCCATCGACATCTGAGCCCGTTAGCGTTATTGTCACAGACTTGTTGCGGTTTGTTTGCACCAGTTGATCGTCAGCAATCGGCGCATCGTTGATCGAATTGATCGTGATACTGACTGTGGCAACTTCTGAATCAAGAATTCCATCGTTAACGATGAATGTAAAGCTGTCCTCGCCGTTGAAATCCTGATCCGGGGTATAGGTCAGGTTTGGTGCATCGCCTTCCAGACTGCCGTGAGCAGGGTTATTCACAATGGTGAAGGTCAGATCATCGCCATCTACGTCAGAGCCCGTCAGTGTGATTTCCAGTGCTTCATCTTCATCGGTTGTGAGAGACTGATTGTCTACCACCGGCGCATCGTTGACCGGGTTGATAGTGATGCTGATTGTGGCTACTGCGGAATCGACGGTCCCATCGTTGACTTTGAAGGTGAAACTGTCTTCGCCATAATAATCTGCTTCAGGGATATAGGTCAGGGTCGGGGCGTTTCCTTCCAGATTGCCGTGATTGGGACCGGTTACAAGGATGTAATCCAGGTCATCACCGTCCACATCAAAGGCTGTTAAGGTGATCTCCAGGGCAACGTCCTCATCCGTAGTGAGAGACTGATCTTCAACCACCGGTACATCGTTGACCGGGTTAATGGTAATTGCCACGGTAGCAGGGTCTGAAGTGAGCTGACCATCAAAAACCATGAAAGTAAAGCTGTCCTCGCCATGATAATCAGGGTCAGGAGTGTAGGTCAGATTAGGCGCTTCGCCGCTCAAAACCCCAAACGAAGGATGATCCACTATCGTGTAGGTGATTGGGTCATTATCAGGATCAGAGCCACTCAGCATGATGTCAAGCGGCACGTCCTCATCTGTACTTAAGGACTGCTCTTCAGCCATTGGTGGGTTGTTGACATCATCGACAATGATCGTGACCAGGGCTGGGAGCGAGGCTGCCTGACCGTCAAAGGCGGTGAATTCAAAAC
Source organism: Brevefilum fermentans (assembly GCF_900184705.1). NCBI lineage: Bacteria > Bacillati > Chloroflexota > Anaerolineae > Anaerolineales > Anaerolineaceae > Candidatus Brevifilum > Candidatus Brevifilum fermentans. The sequence continues at coordinate 1,213,401 of NZ_LT859958.1, forward strand.
TGTCTGTTCCGCTAAAACCAGCATTTGGGATATAGGTCAGCTCAGGCGGCTCACCGTTGAGTGTTCCGTGGAATGGGCCGGAAACAATATGGAATGTCAGTAGATCGTCGTCGACATCTGAGCCTGTTAGCGTGATTGGCAAAGACCTGTTGCGGTTTGTTTGTACCAGTTGATCGTCAGCAATCGGCGCATCGTTGACCGGGTTGATGGTGATGCTGATTGTGGCAAGTTCTGAATCAAGGATTCCATCATTAACGATGAACGTGAAGCTATCCTCGCCGTTGAAATCTTGATTTGGGGTATAGGTCAGGTTCGGTGGATCCCCTTGGAGGTTGCCATGAGCGGGGTTATCCACAATGGTGAAGGTCAGATCGTCCCCATCAATGTCAGAACCCGTCAGGGTGATTTCCAGCGCTTCGTCTTCATCGGTTGTGAGGAATTGGGTATCAGCTACCGGTGCGGAGTTGACCGGGTTGATGGTGATGCTGATTGTGGCGACTTCGGAATCGATGGCCCCATCGTTGACTTTGAAGGTGAAGCTATCTTCGCCATAAAAACCAGGGTTAGGAGTATAGGTCAGATCAGGTGCTTCGCCGCTGAGCAATCCATTTAAAGGAAGATCGACAACAGCAAAGCTGATGGAATCTCCATCGGGATCGTAGCCTGTAAGTGAGATCGATAAAGGCTCACCTGCATTCGTTGTTAATGACTGCGGTTCAGCTACTGGTGGCATGTTGGTGCTGGTGAACACCCCCTCGATCAGCACATCATCGACTGCTGCTTCGATTAAGCTTCCAGCGCCTTCATCGGCTGCTTCAATTAAAATGTAAATTGCCTGCCCGGCGAATTGGCTGATCTCAACGCTCTCAAATTTCCAGACTGCATTAACATAAGATGCCGTTCCTAATTTTTCGAACACGGTTTGTGTGCTGTTGCCCACAATTTTGACGCGGAAATAATCCTGGTTGTTGGCATTGTTTAGATGCGCCAGGTAGTAATGGAAAGAGAGAGTCACATCAGCATTCGAAGGCAAGTTGATTATTGGTGAGCGAATGCTGGTAACACCGTTGTCTACGTCATAATCACCTGCACTGCTACCCGCCAGACGTCCAGTGACCAGGTCGTAAGATCCGCTAACTGGCTCTCCAAGCTGGGTGACGTAATTATTGTAAGTAACACGCTGAGGAATGCCTCGTTCCCATAAACCCAGTGTGGCGGTATCGGTACCGTTTGGATTCCTGACCCAGCCTAAATCGCTCTCAAAATCATCCCAGAAGATCGCTGTTGGACCGGGCGGGTTAACGGTTATGTTGACGGTTGCAATTTCCGAATCAAGCTCACCATCACTGGCGATAAAGGTAAACGTGTCTTCCCCAGTAAAGCCAGTACCCGGTGTGTAAAAGAGATCCGGTACGCTACCACTCAAACTCCCGTGGGCTGGTTGACTGATGACGGTAAAGGTGAGATCGTCGCCATCCACATCTGAAGCGCTCAATGTGATTGCTATGGGCATATTGAACCCGGTACTGACGGATTGATCATTAGCAACCGGCGCGTCATTGACCGGGTTGATGGTGATGCTGATTGTAGCTGGCGCTGAATTAACTTTCCCATCGTTGGCAATGTAGGTGAAACTGTCTTCGCCGTAATAATCTGCATGGGGAGTATAGGTCAGGTTTGGTGCTTGTCCGGTCAAAGTTCCGTGTGAGGGTTGATCCACTATAGCAAAGCTGATGCTGTCGCCATCGGGGTCTGAACCAGACAGCGTGACAGCGAGGGGAATGTCCTCGTCCGTTGTTAGAGATTGGGGATCGGCGGTGGGGGGCTCGTTGTGACTGCTTGTCCCAATCACCTCTAACTCGACCTGATTAACCGAGCCTGTTGTTCCTCTGGTATTATCACAAATGAAGACCGTCCATTCACCAAACGCTGGTTTGCCGTTGAAGCTATCCAATGAACCATCCGGGTTGGGGCTAACTATGCGATCGAAAAAAGGTGCAGCGACGTTGTCACTTCTGTTATTGTTAAGGGGGTTGGTTGAACTATCATCAACCCAGACATCATAGTTCGCATAGGTATCGGAGCTGTTAGCGATAATTGTGGTCGGGGACGAATCAGTTGGGGATTTCAATGTGACCCTGATCTGCCCACGGCGGGCGTGGGTGATATTCAAGCCTAGGTTCACATCGGTGACTAGAATGTCTTCGTCGATTGTAAAAGTTCGGGTTACCCCATTCCCGAGGGAACAACCATTGTCAGGAATGGTTGATGTCACAGTCCAGGTGAAACTGTCCGTTGTTGAATTGCCATTATAGTCCCACACTCGCACCTGGATGGTGTGTTCTCCAGGTTCTGAAGGGAAAGATCTCTTGCCGCCGGGTATGAATCCCAGGTTGATGTAAAAATCTCGAGCAGAGTAATTGCCCTTGGTGGAGTTGGGAACAAAAAAGTCGTGCAGGTATAAAGTGTCAGAAGCACCACCCGGCAAGTCGTGAAATTCCCAGACTGTGGTCCATTCGCCACCGTTAATAGAGAATTCTGTCTTATAGGGGGGTAAATAATAAACCGGGCTCTTGAACAGGTCCCTGGCACGCACATACAGCCCATAATCGCCTGAGGCGGTATTTCCGCTGACGATCGTGTTTCCGTTCAGCAAGCCGATTGCATGGATTTCAGGTGCTTGATTGTCCTCCAAGGGGATGTGAAATTCCAATGGATCGAGGTAAACGTCTCCGGCGGCAATAATGTTCAGGTGAATGTGATTGAAACGATAACCGAAAGATGTAACCGTCCAGTAGACAATGTTCCCAATATGGGTATTCGGTGGGACATACCCTCCTGTACTTGGATTGGCCTTCCATTCGTTGAATTTGTCGAAAATCATTTGAGGGATCGTGTTCCGGTCAATGTGGTGGTATTGCCAGACGTAACCCTCAGAGTCAAGAATGGCGACCTCCCAATACAGGGCATTACCGGGCTGATAATTCTCAATATTGACGACCTGACCTCCAGACCGGGTGAAAACCTGTGTGCCATTGGGGGCGATCATATCAATCCCATGGTGAAAATAAGCCTGACTGATTCCGCTGCTGTAATTTTGATAGGACTGGATGACATGCCCCATTTGATCAACGGTGAATGGCCAAGCATATTGCGAATGTGGACCGTTTGGATCACCCGTGGCGATGCCAAAAGAAGCCTCGCGGGTTGCAGTTATTGCTGCAATGCTTTGATTGGCAGAAGAATGGCCGCGATAATCCTCGAGATAGTCTTCGCTTCTTGCCTGTGCGATCGTAATCAAATTGCCCGATAAAAGCGAGAAGATCATCACCATTAAAGTCAATTTGAAAAATATACGACTATTTAATTTTTTTCCAGATTTCATGATCATTTCTCCAATAAAAAGTAATCTAAAAACTATTATTTGTGGTCAGAAATCCCTCAGAAAACAAGCTAAGGTTTTGTCTGAGTTTTCTAAAAGACCGATCATTCTTTTATATGTTATGATAAAAAGTATCCATGTTCCTTCTTTCTCTAATCAAATTGCTCCGATGCCGATACCATGGGCGATTTGTGCCCCAATGCCTGAAATAAAAATTCCATCCGGCGACTTGCACATTTGCCGCCGTGAAGTTTTAAATTATCCCAATGTGCCAGCCGTATTCCAACAATATGTTAGAGCGTATTATTGTTATTCATCATTTAAGCGATATGGTTTGAGTGCGCTAATCATATTGAAAGGCGCCAAAACCCATATTCATTCTCCACTTACCTGGCTTCTTGACCGATGTGTCGTGAAGAAGGCGACGGAACAAACCGTTCTTCCTTGATCCTGGCACATTGACAGGATCACCCGTTTTAATACTGGCTAAGACACTTCTCCAAAGAATGCAAGATCTATGCCCTTTTCAGATCATCTCGCTCTTTTTTAGCCAATCAGTGAGACAAGAATCAACCCTTAACTGATATTGTTTAACAATTGATGTTAATCTAACCCGAGAATTGAATTTCTCAGTGCTTTAGAAACATAAAAGGTTGCACACTTGGCGATGTGCAACCTTTTCTTGTGGCTAAATCGAACTATTCTGCTTGCCCGGGTTTTTATTAAATCTTCGCTTGCATTTCCACTTAACCGGACACAGTGCATGGAGGCTATGAGCAAACGACCAGATGCTTATGACCATCATGATTTCGTACTTTTTACTCCACTATTGAACATCACATCTGCTCAACTTCTGCTTCCAGTCCGAAATTTACTCCTTTTACACTTCGATCAATACAGGCTTAATGAAGGATCATCGGGATAAAGTTAAGAATCCCGCTCCTGACCTCAATTGGGCCAAATTCTTCTTCCAAGCCTGACCGAGTATCGCAATCCAGCCAGTAGAAATACAGTTTGCCAATGGCGATATCCGTGTCGAGATATTCGAAAATCTTTGTGTCAATTAATGGTATGGGGCGATCGTTTATTAAAATCCGCTCGCCATCCGCAGATTCAGCACGATAGAGATTAAAGCCCATGAAGCTGTTAAGATCAGCGGTTTCCCAGGTTATTTTAATCACTCCATGTTGATATTTCCCTGAAAATGAAACCAAATTGACAGAGGTGGGGTTGCCCACCCAGATGTAAACGCTTTCAGGTTCAGAATCAACAAAGCCATCATTGGCAACAAAGCTGAAGGAATCTTCACCAATAAAATTCTCTTCAGGGGTATATATCAAGGTTGCACGAGATGGGTTTAAATCCTCTAATTGTCCATGTGAAGGACCGCTGATTATCCTGAAACTTAACACATCCCCATCTTCATCTGTCCCACTCAAAGTTATCGAAACAGGTGTATTCACGGTGGTTTGAACAGTTTGTGGCAAAGCTATCGGTGGATGATTGGTAGGATCACCATGATTGAAACACACCTTGAGTGTGGGCGATTGATATGAGGCGTGCTCTTTGGAAGCAAAGATTAGGGTGTCATCGCCAGAAGTCGTGGGTTGGATTGTCATCCCATAATTATCTAGCGATTTATTGACCCAGCTCTGGACGACATTTACACCGGTACTGTTGAGGGTGATGGTTCTCAGACCGGTGGAGCTATAACTGGTTGAAGTTGCGTTCCACAGGTTGTTGCTATCGCGGTCAACTGTTGTGCTTTGGGCGCCAGCTTGACCCCAGGCATTGACGCCGTTATACGTACTCCAATTAGCACTTGAATTGCTTGATGTTCCGGTTGAGTTTCCTTCGATCCAATCCCGCTTCAGATAGTAGAGGTTGAAAACTGTATTGGTTGCCCCTGTGACTCTGAGGATGATCTCAGCACTGGTGACCTGGGCGTCTTGCGGAATACTGCTCAGATCCCATTTTAGCAACGAATGCAATGTTCTTGAGCCTGTGCTACGAGCGTAAATAGAATCATATCCACCCCAATTATTCGTTACATTGGCTTGTTGAAGGAGCGTGTCCGCTTGTACTGGAATTTGAACACATTCATCGGGTTCATCGGGTGTGAATTCATTGATCCAGGTGAATGAGCTGGCGGTTGAATTCCCGTTGTAATCCCATACACGAACTTCGATTGTGTGCTCCCCTGGCGCAGTCGGGAACTGATAGCGGCTGCCGGGGATGAATCCCAGGTTGATGTAAAAATCCCTGCACGTATAATTACCGCAGGTATCTGGGACGACAAAAAATTCATTCACATAGGTATTGATGTTTGATCCGCCAGGCAGGTTATGAAATTCCCAGGTGGTTACCCAACTCCCGCCATCAATGCGGAATTCGGTTTTATAAGGAGGCAAATAAAACACATTGCTGAGGAAAAGATCGCGTGCACGTACATAAAACCCGTAATTATCAAATTGTGTTGATGCCACAAAATTTCCAGCGGTAATTCTGCCATTGGTCAGCAACCCAATTCCTAGAATTTCTGGGTCCTGGTTGTCTGCTAATGGTACATGAAATTCCAGGGGATTGATATAAACGTCACCCGCAGCCAGGATGTTCAGGTGAATGTGGTTGAAGCGGTAACCGAAAGATACCACCGACCAGTAAACAATATTTCCAATATGGGTATTCGGTGGGACATACCCTCCTGTACTTGGATTGGCCTTCCATTCGTTGTACTTATCGAAAATCGATTGGGGGATCGTGTTCCGGTCAATGTGGTGATACTGCCAGACATAGCCTTCAGGGTCAAGAATCGCCACTTCCCAGTACAATGAATTGCCGGGCTGGTAGTTCTCAATATTGACGACCTGGCCTCCAGACCGGGTGAAAACCTGTGTGCCATCCGGTGCGATCATATCCATCCCATGGTGAAAATAAGCCTGGCTGGTTCCGCTGCTGTAATTTTGGTAGGACTGGATGACATGCCCCATTTGAACAACGGTGAAGGGCCAGGCATATTGCAAATGTGGACCGTTTGGATTACCCGTGGCAATGCCCTCTGATTTAGTCTGTATCTCATACCCCTCAAGGCTTGCTTCAAGCTCCTGCTGCACAAAGATCGAATTGTCATCCGTTTTTAGTTCGATGTCAGATGTAGAGTGAGCTTCGGGGGTAACAACAATTTGTGGAAGAGTCAATTCATGATCAACCCATAACGTTGCCTCAACCGGATTGCTGATCAGAATGGGTGTTAAAATGGCGATTAACAAAATGACAAATATGAAAAGTCTTCCGAGTGATAATTTTTTGTGTGTTCTGGGGGGGTTGGGGTTCATATTAATTGCTCCTTCTAAAATCGTTCCTGTTTTGTGTTGATACACATTCAGATTAAATACAAAAAATTGTCAACCTTATTCCACTGGAAATATTTCCCCGAATGCAAAGAAGGCACGATTGCCAGCAAGGTAAAACGAACAGGTCGCTTGCTATGAAATTTCGGTTGGTGTGACATTGCACTCTGTTCCTGAGAAAAGGAAAACAATTTCTTACTGCTTAAATTTTAACTACAAACAATATTTAAGCAAGGGTTTTTTAGACCATTATCTAACGAGTTTTGTAAAAATAATGAGGATAGGGTGGTTTGGATGGATAATATTTAGTGAAATTCAAATATCATAAAAAAATTTTGCGTAACCTAAGCTGTGATTAATGCAAAAACCATGATCAGCAATCAGACAAATATCTAAACCGAATTGCTAGGTTAGACCAACGTCTGGCATAAGGAGGGTGAAATCAGGATAGGTAATGTTTGAAGCTTGGAATTCGTTTTATCAACTGATAAATTAAGCTGAACAACCGTGGGCTGGCTGAAAAGACCCGTGAGCGCCAGGCAGCCAAGCGCCCCAGGAATTTGTAGACGGGCTGATCGGCGCGGATTTGCTGACCGACGCGCTCGACAGCAATCACCCGCCCGAAAATCTCGCTTGGCGGAAAATATCCGTCGACATTGTTAGCGCGGTCGCCGCGAATCAACAACCAGCGGTCTTTCCCTCTTTTTTGAGTCTTAATCACCCTGTGGATCAAAGGTTTGCCACCCCCGTTGACAAAAAAAACCACATCACCGAATTTGATCCTGGATGGATCTGCAGGCGCTAAGAATAAGGTGTCTCCATCGCGGATTAAAGGGTCCATGCTGCCTCCCTTGGCGGTGAAGCGCAGCGTTCTTCCAGCGTCTAATAAGTCAATGGCGATGGCAGAAAATGCCTGTGTATCGCAAGAGAGGTTTTTTTCGGTAATCACGATGTTCAAGTTTACCCCGTTATCGATATATCGTGAAGGGATGAATCTCTACTGGAAGGAGGCTGTAAAGGAACCATTAATAAAAAAAGGCCACCGGGCAGTGAGTCGGTGGCCTGTGGAATCTTCAATATGCTGAGTAAGATCAATGCATAATCAACGGAAGGAATATAAGATTCGTCCCACTATCGCCTATGATAGTGATGCTGATTGTCGTCGGAGCGCTGTTTACTTTTCCGTCATTGACCACGTATTCAAAACTATCGCTTCCGAAGTATCCCGGGTGCGGTGCATAGGTTAATGGGGGCTCCAAAGCCTGTCCCTGGCGGGGACCGGAACCGGGCGGAGGGTTTTGATACAGGTCGCCATGCTCTGGCTGTTTTGTTATGGAATAGGTCAGCGGGTCGCCATCCACATCCGAGCCGGTGAGGACAATTTCAACGGATGTCTCCATCGGAGTTTCGATAGTCTGGGGGTAGGCAACGGGCGGGTCGTTGATTGCTACCACCGTGATGGTGACGGTAGCCGTGCCAATAAATGTTTGATTATCATAGGCGCTGTAAGTAAATTGCTCCACACCATTCCAGTCCTTGTTAGGTGTGTAGGTGAAGGACCCATCAGAGGCAAAAATTAAGTTCCCATTGGCAACATCAGTCTCAAGCTGTGCGGTGAGGGGGTTGCCTTGCGCAAAGCCTGAGTCATTCTTCAAAACACCATCCTCAGGGCTGACCTCAAGCTTGAAATCTTCAGCGATGGTATAAAAGTCATCCAATGCAGCAGGGTTGCGCTTGATCAACAAAGCCGGGTCACCAAAGAGGATATAGGCATCCAGCATATACAGGCTGCTGCCACTGAACCACAGCCGGCTCAAGCCGCTTGTAACAGCCTGTCCCAGGCGATTGACGCCATGTTTGAAAACGGCATCATAAAAGCCGCGGTTAAGATAAACATGCCCGCCTGAAACACCCTTCCCGGTGGGCGACCAACTGGCGATGGCGCCTTTGTTCTGCACTCGGACAATTGCCTCGCCAAAGGCGGGCTTACTGGGGTCAATAAAATAGCCTTCTAAACAGGTCATCGCCAGAATAATGGGGTATTTATCCTGGTTGGTCAGACCGGGTATGTCTGCAGTACTTATAAAATGCTTACTTGAACTCGCCTGCGCAGACCAAAGATAAGAAGTGGCGTGTCCAATGAAGTTGACGATCAGCTTGCCCTGGTTGAAGCTATTTTTTAAATCTTCTTGTGCCTTTTCTACATCAGTATGGGTGATGCCAAAATAAATTTTTTCCGCCTGGTAGGGGGAGGGCAGGGCGTCTCTGATCAAATTATCAGCGTAGACGGGAAAATTGCCACCGCTGTCGGCTGCACCTGCCAGAGCGAGGACCTGCATCGACCACTCACCCACAGGAGGGTCCTGCTCGTAGGCTTCGATTTTTGACACCATGATTTCAGCCTCGGCAATCGAGTTTGCCGGCAAACGTCCGAGCATCATCTGGGGGAGGGGTACAGGCCCAGAGAAAGTCACATAACGGTTGTCCGCCGCGGTTTCCCCGATCCAGGGGTCAGCCATCGCCAGGAAGGGCGGGATGATACTGGGCGGGCTTGTTTTGAGGTGATTCTTGGGGTCGTAATGCCCATCGCCAAAAAGTAAAACATAAGACGGTGCGGGCGGCGCCCAGTGATCCAAAGCGAAAGCAAGAAAAGCCTGGATGGCGCTCACGTCTGCAATACCAAAGCCGAACTCATCATAAATATCCTGGATGTCGACCAGGATTGTCGCCAGCCCCTGATTCGTGCGATATATGGCGAGCCTTTCTGCCTGCTCCCAAAAAGCCTTGGGGGCGATCAGGATATAATCTGCACGATTGGTGGATGCCCCCAGAGCGGATGGAGTGTCTTGTTCAATAGCGCTGACGGGCAGGTCCGGAATGGCGGAATCTGCCGTCACCACGTAGTCCCGTCTGGCGCTGAGCTCATCCCGGAAGGAGAGCGTGTAATCTGAACCGATGGGTTCAACCAGCAGGCTGGACGGGTCAATTTCAACCGGTGCAGCGGGATCGCTGACATCGTAAGCAAATAAAGCATTGCTCTCGAAACCGGAAATCTGGAAGGTCCAGGCTCCCTCAGTTGCATAGGAAAAGGCAAGCTGGTTTTCTCCGGTTGGGACGGTAAAGGTGTTTGAATAATAAATTTTGGCCCAATCGACATGAATAATATCAAGGCCAACGCCTAAATCGTTGGGCAGAAAAAGGGATAGCGTATTCGTTCCTGCGGTGAGCAATCCCGGGGGAATTTCTGTTTCCACATACCCCCAAGAGCCAGCCCAAGTGAGCCCATCCCATTTAACATCGCCGACCTGAGTCCCATTAATACTGACGACAACGTGGTGGTCGGGGTTGATGGTAGGTGCTTGAAAAGCACCAAACAAGGCAATCTGCAGCGTACCGGCAACCTCTAAAGGGTCCTGGAGGTCAAACTCAAGCGACCAGGTTGGATCAATCGCGGTATGAACCATTTGCCATAAAAAGCGTTCAAACGCGTCTGACCCGGGCAATAGGGAGAGGTATTCGAGGTTTTCCTCCAAATGCAGGTCGGTTATGTAACCGTTTGGAACCGGGTCTGGCTCTTCCAGCGGTGCCCCGTCGCGACTGTCCATACGCAGCCCATGGTCACTTCCAAAGGTAAGCCAGTAAACATTATCTGCGGTGTACTTGTTGTCGATTCCCTGCCCGTAAAAGATGATCGCATCGGTCAGATCAAAAGTCCCGTCTTCCTCGCCGGTCACCTGGATGGCGATTTCCTCACCCTGGTAAAACATCTGCAATCTCTGCGGGACGAGAGTTTCGACCGGTAGCCCAGCAGCAGCCAGGGTCGCATAGGTCAGCCGATACAGACCGTCCTCCTGGATGCTGATGCGCCAGCCCGGATTGGGGGGCTCCCAGGGGAGCGTACCCGCACCAATCTGGTTTTGCGGGCTGGCAGTGTCGCTTTGCAGCCATTCTGCTGGTTGCGGGCTTTCTCGCCATGCCTGTACATCGACGTAATTCAGAAAATTTGACTGAAAAAAGGCTTCATAAACGCCTGATTCTGGGTTTGCGGCGCCGCGCATCACCTCTCGTTGACCGGTGAAGCGGATTTTGATGTGCACATTTTCATAAACAATAAGGATGTTCTTTACGGGGTCATACTGCAGTGGGGTGATCCCCACCCCCACGAGCCGCTGCTGGCGCAGCCTGCCGTCAACGGTAATCTCAGCCAATTGCCCGGGATAGACTTCTGAACTCGTGTAAATTTCCGGGTCGGGGTCAATCACATGCACGATGTTGACCGCATCCATGCCCGACGCGAAGGGATCGACCTGGCTGAGCAGGGTGGCAGACGGCAACACCGGGGCGGATAACTCGACGTTGTGGGACCTGCCCGGAATCACCTCAACCGTAATCTCGGCGCCAAAGGGCGCGCCGATCGATTGAGAGGTAAAGGGGAGCGCCGGAGCGCCTGGCTGATCGGAATTAGCCCAACCGGGAAGGTCCAGGCTTGTGTAAAGTTCACCGTCGACGTCGACAACCTCGTGTTGCAGGGACTGCCAGGGAACGCTGACGGTAAATTCCACCCCGTGATCGCTGGATGCGATCAGATTGATCGGATCTGATGAATCCATCGCGGCGCTGACCGATGGGAGGACAGGCTTTAACAGGAAAGTGAAGGTGATGATTACCAGTAAAATGTTGTTTAATCTTCGTTGCATCGATAGTTTCCTTTTTATGATATACGCAGACAGGATCTTGAACTGCCGATCCTGGTAACAAGTTGGACCAATGACTATAATTATATTTGCTGATTAAATATTTGGGAAGAAAGGCCTGACCCTAAAACAGGGTTGATCGTAAAAAAGGGAACGGTGCTTGCCAGAAGCGAAAGGCGTTCGAGGATCAACGGCAACTTCTCTGGCAGGTAATAGGGGATGAAGGCGGTTTGCAATACGCGCTGGACGCCTTCTGAAGGTGTGATCGGGTGTATTCCTGGTGCCAGGTTGCGGTCGACAAAAAAGACCTTTTTCAGCGGAACCCCTTGCGGCAAACAGCGGTCGGCACGTTCATGCCAGGGTGTGCCAAAGATCCAGAATTCGCCGTCCAAATTGCGCAAAATAGCCTGGTCCTCTCCCAGGATGGGCACTCCCATCTCGGTAGCAAGTGCGGCTGCCAGAGTGGATTTTCCTGCGCCCGATTCCCCCAGGAAACAATATCCCTCCGCGCCCACCACAATGCTGGCAGCGTGCAGGATCAGGTCGCCAAAGCGCGCCAGCCAGTTCACGGTGATACGGATATCGGTGCTGGCAAGGGGATAGATGTCGCTGCCATTCAGCGCAGAAAAGTCAAAGGCGATTGTGCCGGATTGATAGCTGGGGTCAATGGTCACCCGCCTGGGTGGCGTTTGGCGAGGCGAAAAAAAGATGTCATATCCCCGGTCATCCCGCCACAACTCCCAAACCTCGCTGCGGCACAGGGGCACACCCCGGGCTCGTTCAAAGATCTGCGGATCATCTATAAGAACAAGGCGTAAATCCCCTGCTTTGGAAGGGGAAAGGGGGTCTAATGGTGGTTCTTTCGCGAGGAAGGGCTTAAAAATTTGAGGGACAGCTAAATTAATGCCACTGTCCCTCGCGTCAATCCTATATCTCAACGATCCGATTTCCAGGGTCAAAAAATCAATATGCGTCATCAAATCCTTATGATGCAAAGCTCCCTGTTCGGTCTGAGAATAAATATAAAAATATTTTATTTCTCCTGTATAAATGTCTGCGACACAGGGTCAATCACCACATGATGCAGAGTGTTATAAATTTGGATCATAACAACCGAGCATTATACTGCAAGGTGTTGGGCCTATCTTGGGGTCCATAACGGTCGGACTCTGGTTGCAAACAGCCAGGATTGCACTCTTCATCTCCAACCTGACCTGTTTTAATTGGGGCGCTTCGTAGGGTTTCTTATTCATAATTCTCGATAACCTCCGTTATTAGATGATTTTTGATGTTAATTGCGTTTTTACTGCGTAATAAACCATGTTCACAGGTAAATTCTACCACAGATTCAAAATCATGGTGAACGGCCAATGACCAGCCCGGGCAATGGGAGCAGAGGATATTGGTGGTGCAGGACTGGCACTTGCTGACCGTGTTTCTTTTCATCTCGCGCAGTTTGCCCAGCGCTTCCCAGGCTTCGATCAGCGGCATTTCAAGTAAATTGTAGGCGGGTTGGCGCACCATCATACAGATGCTCATACGACCTTCGCTGTCCAGATGAAAACCTCGCAGCCCGGCTCCGCAGGAGAAGACGCGTGTGTCACGGGTTTTTAGATCCTTCAAGCGCTCAAGTTCATCAATGACAGCATCCGCTCTATCGGTATCCTGGCCATCGAAGGCAACCAGGGTCTCCAGGGGCAGTTGCACCGCGCGAGGGAATTCGCCCCTGCCATCGATGCGTGGCCACAGCAGGCCGTCATAGCGAAATTTGACGCCCAGGCGCTCGGCGAAGGCTTTCATCGGCTCCAATTCGTGGGCGTTAAGGGTCATCAATTCGGTCTTCAAGGTCAATGGCAGACCGGCTTCCAAAACCCGGTCAATGGCCTTATAACAGCGGGCAAAGGAGCCCGGGAGGCGGGTGACCCGTTCAAATACCGGTGCGGTGGCGCCGTAGATGGAAATATCGATACTGAAAGGGCGGATGTCGACCAGCAGCCGCAGGATCTCATCAGAAAGCAGTGTGCCGTTGGTGAACAAGATCACCAACAAGCCTTTTTCTCGGGCGTAGGTGTAGATCTCAGCAAAATCCGGGCGCAGGAGCGGTTCGCCACCGGTGAGGGTCAGGAAGAGCACCCCGGCTGTGACCATGTCGTCGATGATCCGCTTGACCTGGGCGGTGGTCAACTCGCGCTGACGAGCGACAGGGTCGTTGGCGGGCTGGTTGATGTAGCAATGAGCGCAGTTCAGGTTGCAGCGGTTGGTGAGTTCCATAGTAACGCTGACCGGGTAGCGTCCACCCTCAAGCGAGGCTGAGAACGCCTCACCCCATTCTTCAAGGTCAATGCTTTGATAGGCGTTGCAATCCATGCTCACACCTCTTCGACCGCGCCGATGCGCAGCAAGGCTTCAATGAAACTGGCCAGGTCTGTTCTCACCGTCTCGGCGTCAATCTCATATTCCGCCAGGATGGCTTCCTCCAGCTCGGCATGCGACCTGGGGCTTTCCAGTTGTTCCCAGATAAAGGCGCCCAGCTCGTTCAGGGTGTAGATGCTGTCCAGTTCGGCGACATTTTGGCGTATGGGAACGAGCACCATTTCTTCCACGATGCGGCGGAAGACAAAATCCTCGTTGCGCGACAGCTTGCTGTTGTGTAATTCCAATTGGCCTCCAGGCTTTGACCGGCAGGCGCCTGAATTGCGGGTGATGCCGGGCTGTGCAGCACCGAACCCGCAATTCAAGGCCTGCTTACAGGGTCTGATCGTCTATTGGGTCACCGATATTGGCCCGTAGAGCGTTGGATTGAAGCCAAAATCCACATCCTCCAGCCAGTAGAAGTATTCGAAGCCCGGGACTGCGGTTGCATCGAGGAATTCATACACAGCGCCCGAGGTGCTGCCGGGGTTGTGGCTGGGGATCAGGTTGAAGTTAAGCTTCAGCCCGGGTAAGACTGGCTTTGTCGCCCGGTAGAGATTGAAGCCCAGGTTGTTCAATTCACTGGCGGTCTCCCAGGTGAGCAAGACGCCGTCTTCGGCGCTTTTTGCGTCAAAGGCGATGATGCTTACGGCGCTTGGGTTACAGGTTGCGGTGGCCGTGTTGTTGGTCAGATATGGATCAGCCGTGAGTGCGCTGACGGTGGCGGTGTTTGTTTTATCTGAGCCCTGAGCATAAGTCACATAGATCCTCACCACCCATTTTGCCTGGAGGTCGGTTGAATAGTCCTGCAAGGGAGTGTTCAGGCTGCAGGTCACGGTTTGCCCTGCGCGGCTGCACGTACCCTGGTCAATCGTGCCGGAGGTGGTGATCAACTGGGAGGTGTAACTCTTGTAAGCCATACCTGAAGGGAGCGTATCGGTCATGGTGACGCCCCTTGAAGAACCAGGACCCAGGTTGGACGTGGTGATCTCGTAGTAGGGGTTTTGTGTGTCAAAATCCCAGCAGGTTTTGGCGACGCTGATGTCAGCCAACGGCTGCTCGATGCGCGCCCACAGGCAGGCATGATTTGCCGCGTCTTCCGCGGTGATAAAAGCAGCGGAAACAGCATTTGGGTCGTAGGACTCCCAGCATTCATCACTACCCAAACCCTTTGACGTGAAGCCGAGAACGTTGACCGTGTACGTTCCGTCAGAACATGTAAAGGTCGGGTTTTGCGGTGGAAATTCGATCGTCACCCTGTCGGGGCAGGGGACGTCATTGGGTGGATCAATTTCGTACTTGCACTCTCCTTCAGAATTAGAGGTCTCCTCGAGGACGAAATGAGGCGTAAAGGTGAAACTGGCTGGGACGGCAGGATTGCCGTCGTTGCAGGTTACCGGCACGGTGATTGTCAGGTCAACCCATTCGAAGGGATTGTCGGTATTGCTTTGCCCACTATCATCTGTTGCATAGATCTGGTTGTTGTAATGGGTGAACTGACCCAGCAGGAAAGGAGCCATGTGAACCGGTGTGAGCGGCCCGTTCACGCCGTCAAAGCCGAAACCGCTCTGATCAGCCCAGTCTGTGACTTCGCAGGAATAGGACTGCCAGGAGGAAGTGGGACTTAGACGATAAGCAGTGCGCCCATAACGCACCTGGTTTTCATCGTCGGTCGGTCCGGTCTGGACGCTCGGGTTCCAGTCGCTGTAGACCAATGGGGTATCGCCCGGACCGGTAGCCCAGCGGTCGCAGCGGGCGCCTTCGGTGCGGGTGCCGCCGGTGTCCTTCACCAGGACGATGGTGCGGTAGCTGTCCGATCTACTGAATGTCTGGTTTGCTGATAGATCCCAATTGGTATTATTACTCCTAAGCACATACACACCGCCATGGGCAAGCGTCGTATTATTGAGAGTCACCGTGGTATAGGTCCTATCATCGGTGAACAACAAGACTTTGTAATTCCTCAGTTCTACCGCATTGCCCGTACGATTGACAATTTCAATGGCAACTCGATCTCTCGAAAAAATTCCCCCATATACTGCGTACACATATTCTGAAAAGAATAAATCGGGTGCGTTGGTGCAGGTACTGGAGTGCGAGCCCAGACCGCTCCAGTCAACTCCCACCGAATCCCAACGGGCGGTGTTGGGCCAGGGAGGGGTGATGTTCTGCATCGGGGCGCAAATGGAGCCCTTCAGCCGGTAGCCCTGGTCTTGGCGAAGCGGAGCCCTTACACCGTTGCGCGCGTAGCCAATAATGTCTACGGGGTAGTAGTTACTGGTGGTGGTGACCCCATCCACATACCCCCACACGCCGTCCACGTTGTCAACGGTGAAAGCTTGGGACATGCCGGTCCCAATTAACGACAACAGGATTAAACAGCCTAAAATGATAAGAATTTTCTTTTTCACGATCTCTCTCCTTTTCTAATTAGGTCTTGGCGCATGATATTGGATGCCTCCCTTTGCGCCTGAATAAGAAGGCACATTTATTGCACTGGTAATTCTTAGAAAGAGGATATCATAATTCGTGTGGCATGTCAAGAGGCAATTTTTTAATTAACTTGATTATTAAATATTGTCTAAGAGGGAATGCCGAATTAAATGGAATTTTTATCACTGTAATCCTCTTTAAGCTGGCGCCGCGTCCCTCAGCCGACCGGCGCAACGTGCGCCTGTCAGGGGCTAACCCGGTCAGCTCAGCCTGACCCAGCCCTGTTGCTGCGCTGATAAAAGTTAAAGGGGGTCAAAATACCCGCAGGGCTGGGGCTGGGGAACGCCCGGCCTGGCAGCGCAAAAAGCCAGTTTGTTGTCGAGGTTGCCTTGAAAAACGCCCCCCGACCTGGCATTCCACTTGAAAGACCCGCTGCCTAAAAACCCGCTATAGTCTCCAACAGCCAAATCGCCCGCCGATTGCAAGGCGCCCGACAGGTTGAGCGTCAGACCCTGGGCTTCAAATTCGCCGAAAATTATCTCACCGGAAAGGGAGATGACCAGTTTACCGACCAGAAAGCTCCCGTCGGCTTGCTCCAGGTAACCGTTCCACTCTCCAGCCCAGCCGGTCTGCGGGGTGGGGGTCGGCGGGAGGCTGGTGGGCAGGGGAGGGCTGGTGGGATTGGCGCCGGGGGTGCGTGTGGGCGGGGCGGCGCTGGTGGGGTTGGCGACGGGGGTGCGTGTGGGCAGGGCGGTGTTGCCGCCGGGAGTGCGGGTGGGAAGGGCGGTGCTGCCGGGCAGATCAACCGGCGCATCGCCTGAGTCGGCTTCTGCAATTGGGGTGTACATCCCGGTGAGGCTTTCTTGCGATGCTGATGGCGCTTCCGGTTGTGCGAGTGAGGATGGCTCTTCGTTGTCAGCGTCGGCATCTTGCTGGTCGACGGGGTCATGGCTGGTGCCAATCGCGAGTGTTGGGGCGAGGGTTGGCGGTTCGGGCGCAGCAAGTGCAGATTCGCGCGCGTTGCGCGCGGTCTCCAATCCTAATGTCGCGGCGATCATGATCAGGGTCAACAGGCTGAGGGTGATGATCTGGTTGCGTTTCATGTTGATTTTAATTGTACTGTATGTTGTGGAAAAGGGGTAAGTTGAAGGCTGAAAGCTCAAAGCTCAAAGATGAGAGTTGAAAGCTCATCCCACTCACTGTGCTCGGTGACTGCGAAGCTGAAAGTTGAAAATTCAATGCTGAAAGGGGGAAAATGAAGACTTATGCACTTCTTGAAATAGCGTTGATTAATCCCTTTATCATTTTGATTATTTCAATGGCCTGTCTTTCAAGGTCATTAAATTTTTCCTCAGATAACCAACCAAGTTGTTGAAAAATTTCAAGCAAAGTCAATGTTTCGTAAATTGAACTACGAGAAATATACAAAAATTGGATGAACTCCTTTTTTGAATTCCTGCCTTTGCCCTCAGCGATATTCATTGGGATCGAAGTGACTGCAGATTCTAATTGTTCAATCATACGGAAGTGTTTACGGGGTGCATCTATCTCATCAACAGCTTTAATGACCAGGTTAGCTAAAACCATGCTCTTTTCCCAAACCTGTAAATCTCTATATGCGATTTGATCATGACGATTTGCCATTTTTTTAATCATTTACCTTTCAGCTTTGAGCCTTGAGCTTTGAGCTATCAGCTACCGGTTATCAGCTACCAACTACCGATATTACAACAATAAATCCGCTTCTTCATCTGATTGGGCGGGTTGGCGGCGTAAGAGGACATAGCCGACCAAGCCCAGCAGTGCGCCCCAGCCGGCTGTCAGCAGGTCGCGCCAGTCAAAGGGGCGGCGGGGGATCAGGATTTGAACGCCCTCGTTTGCCAGTGCAAACAGGAGGGCGAGCAAAAACACGGTCAGCAACACCAGGGCGCCGGGGTCTTTCGTCCACGCCAGGGCACGGACAAGAAACACCGCCAGGATAAGGTAGGCGAAAAGCTGGGCGATCAGGGTGATGGTCAACACAAGGTTGATGCCCAACAGGGTGATGCCGCGCAAGGTGCGGTCCAAGCCGAACAGGGGGTTGACGTTGCTGGAGGCGAGGATGATGATCAACATCCAGACAATAAGAGGAGTCCAGCGTTTACGGAGAAAATTGTTCATATATATATTGTAGCTCAAAGCTGAAAGGTGAAAGCTGAAAGCTCATCCCACTCGCTGGGCTCGGAGACTGCGAAGCTTAAGGCTAATATACAAAAATTAGATGAGCTCTTTTTTCGAATCCCTGCCTTTGCCCTCGGTGACATTCATCGGGATCGAAGTAACGGCAGATTCTCATTATTCAATCAGGCAGAAGCGTTTATGGGATGCATCTATCTCATCAACCGCTTTAATGGCCAGGTTGGTCAGAACCATGCTCTTTTCCCACACTTGTAAGTCTTTATATGCGATTTGATCATGACGATTTGTCATTTTTTCGATCATTAGCCATAGAAATCTCCGTTTCTGGCAACTTTCATTTCCCTTTCAGCTTTAAACTTATAACTTTGAGCTATCAGCCACTCCCTTCACCACGCAGGTGACCTGCTCTTCGGTCATGGTTGGAAAGAGGGGCAGGGTCACCTGGCGGGCTGCGACAGCTTCGGTGAGAGGCAGACGTGAAGAGAGCGCCTGGTTGTTTTTCGCATAGGCGTGAAAGGTGTGGACGGGCGGGTAGTGCCAGGAGGTCTGAATACCTTCTGCCCTCATCTTCGCCATAAAAGCCGGCTTGTTGACGCCTTCCGGCAGCAGGATCGGCAGGATGTGGTAGCTGGATTGGCCGCGCGGTTGGGAGAAGGGCATGCTGATCTGCGGTGCAGATTGTGCCAGTAGATGGCGATAGAGGGAGGTCAGCTCGGCGCGGCGGGCATTGCCAGCGGCGACTCGGGTCAGCTGCACGCGTCCCAGGGCGGATCGCAGCTCATCGATACGATAGTTGTAGCCCAGCTCAACCACATCATAGGTGCTGGCGTGCCCGTGGTGGCGGTCCCAGGTGAGGGTGGTCATTCCGTGGGAGCGTAGCAGACGAACTTTTTCAGCCAGCGCATCGTCATCGGTGACGAGCATGCCGCCTTCAGCTGTGGAGAGGTTCTTGTTGGCGAAGAAGGAATAGCAGCCCAAGTCGCCCCAGGTCCCCAGGGCACGGTTATCCAATGAGGCGCCGACGGCGTGGGCGGCGTCTTCGATCACCGCCAGGTTGTGGGCGCGGGCGATGGCAGTGATGGCGGGCATGTCGCAGGGGAAACCGGCGTAATGCATGACCATGATCGCCCTGGTGCGCGGGGTGATGGCAGCTTCAATTGCAGACGGGGCGAGGGTCAGCCAATCTTCAGATTCGATGTCGGCAAAGACGGGCGTGGCGCCGGTGTAACGCACGGCGTTGGCGGAAGCAACGAAGGTCAGCGCGGGGAGGATGACCTCGTCACCGGGACCCAGGTCGCAAGCCAGACAGGCCAGGTGCAGCGCGGCGGTGGCATTGGTCAGCGCCAGGGCATGTTTGGCGCCCACAAAGGCGGCGAACTCGGCTTCAAAAGCCTGGGTGACAGCGCCCATGGAGAGCCAGCCCGACCGGATCACCGCGGAGACGGCTTCTTCTTCTTCGGGGCCGTAGTTGAGATCAGAAAGGGGAATTTTCCAGTGCAATTTTTTTCAAGCCTCCATAAAGATAAAATAAATGACGGATGACCGAAGACCGAGGACGGAACAACCTCTCGTGAGGTTGATATTCCGCTTAGGAACCTTGAAGGCTCTCAGCTTCAAGGACGAGGAAAAAGGTGGAGGATGGAGCGGTAAAACCGAAGACTGAGGATCGATGACCGGTTGCTAGCTTCCATTTTTTTGCTTCCTTTATTTCATTGCTTTTTTAAACGCGGACAACTTGATGAAAAGTAGATGTCCTTGTTGGCGTAACGCATATATTTCATCTTTGTTAATATATCCAAATTTCTCAATGATATCCAGGCAAGCAATTGTTTCAAGATAGGATCGAATCGCCAAACCAAGGAATCTTTTTTGTTCAAGGTTGGATTGACCTGTAGAACCTTCAGCGATATTGAGGGCAATCGATGTGGCTACTCTGGATATTTGGCCAGTCAGGTTGAATTTTTCATGCTCAGGGAGCTTGGATTTTAGTTCATAAACTGCTTTTATATATTCCAGTGACAATTTGTAAACATCCAGATTCTGGAATTTATAAGATTCAGTCATAAACCCACACCGCTTTCGGTCCTCATCCTTTTGTTATCTGTCCATAATTGTTCTTCGGTCCCCGGTCTTCCGTCTCCGGTCTTCTGTCCCCCGTCTTTGTTCCTTATTACTCTCCCGGCAGGAATTGGGCGCGCATTTTCTCGAAGTCGCGGTTGGCCTGGGCATAGTCTTCAGGGTTGCCGAGGTCCATCCAGTAGCCGTTGAAGGGATAGCCGATCACTTTTTCGCCTGCAGCCAGCAGTTTGTGCACCAGGTCAGGGAAATCCAGGTATTCGTCTTTGGGGATGTAATCCAGCACCCGGGGTTCAAAGATGTACATGCCCATACTGACCTTGTAATCCAGCGTCGGTTTTTCGATATAACCGGTGACTGAAAAATCATCATCATTTTGCTGAACCACACCAAGATCAATGTGCAGTTGGTGCTGGTGCACGGCAAGGGTGCAGATGCCGCCCTGTTGGCGATGGAAGGCGAGAAAATCCTCGATATCCAGCAGGGTGAGCACGTCCCCGTTGCTGACCAGGAAGGTTTTGTCCAGGTTGGGTATCAGAGCCAGTGGCCCGGAGGTTCCCAGGGGTTTGGTCTCGTAGGAGTAGGTGATCTCGAGGTCGAATTGCTGGCCATCCTGGAAAAAGGATTGTATCAGGTGTGCCAAGTGCCCGACAGTTAAGATGACCTTATTGACGCCGCTGCGCTTCATTTGTCGCAGGAGGATTTCGAGGATGGCTTTGTCGCCAACGGGCATCATCGGTTTCGGGAAAACATAGGTGTAGGGGGCAAGGCGGGTGCCACGCCCACCGGCAAGAATAACGGCTTTCATAAGTTCACTCCGTGTTAGTTTATTGGTGAAAGCTCATCCCCTCACTGCGCTCGGGGACTGCGAAGCAAGAAGCTGAAGACCTAAGTGATTTGTAAAATGATATTGATTGAACCATTTATCTTTTTGATTATTTCAAATGTTAATTTTATAAATTCAAATTACTTTTTACCTGATAACCAACCAAGCGTCAGCAGATTTAAATTATTGCACAAGGCGGAGATGTTTACGGCGTGTACCCATCTCATTTACAGCTTTAATGACCAGGATAGCAAAAATCATGCTTCATTCCTGGACCAGTAAGACTTTATTTGCTATTTGTTTATGGCTGTTTGCCATTTATTCAATCATTGACCTTAGGATACTCTGCTGTTGGTCAATTTCATTGATTTTTGAGCTTTGAGCGATATGCTATCACCTATCATCTAACAGCGACAATCTAAAACTCATATTTCCCGACTCGATACAAATCCAGATGCTGGCGGATCCAGTCGATAGTTTGCTGCAAGCCCGTATGGATATCAACATTGGGCTGCCAACCGAGTAAGTGGCGGGCTTTGCGGTTATCGGACAGCAATCGCATGACCTCCGATTTCTCTGGACGTAGGCGTTCGGGCTGGACCTCGATGCGCACCGGACGACCAACCAGCTCAATGACCCGATGGGCCAGTTCACCGATGCTGACTTCGGCGCCATAGCCGAGGTTGATGGTCTCACCAGCAAGCCCGGGTGTTTGGGCTGCTTTGATAAATCCGTTTACCGTGTCACTGAGATAGGTGAAATCCCGTTTCGCGTCCAGGTTTCCCAGGCGGATCACATCCTGGGTGAGAGCCTGGGTGATGATGGTTGGGATCACCGCCCGTGCGGATTGACCGGGTCCATAGGTGTTGAAGGGTCGCAGAGTGACGGCGTCCACGTCAAAGGCGCGGTAATAACTCTCGACGAGTTTATCCGCGCCAATTTTGCTGGCAGAATAGGGCGATTGTCCCTGCAGAGGGTGATCCTCGTCAATGGGAACGCGCAGTGCAGTGCCGTAGACCTCGCTGGTGGAGGTATGTACCATGCGGCAGCCATGGGCACGGCAGGCTTGCAGTACGTTGAGCGTGCCCAGCACGTTGCTTTCGACCACTTCAACCGGGTGGAGATAAGAGTAGGGGATCGAGATCAAAGCGCCAAGGTGAAAGACGATCTCCATGCCATTTACAGCTTTCATGATTGCATCGGGGTCGCACAGGTCACCTGCAATGATCTCGACGCGCTGGCGGACATCGACTGGCAGTAATTGCAGCAAGCCGCTATCGCCGCGGGATGTATAGCGGACAAATGCGCGTACCCGGGCGCCCATTTCAACCAGCGATTGAACTAATGTGCTACCAATAAAACCCCCGGCGCCGGTGATTAAGATGGATTTTGCATTAAGAGATGTGTTCATGTGCTTTGGGGTTCTTCAGTTAAGGATAATGATTGTCTCAATACCGCAATCACATCGGGAACAACGATGGTATTGGCTTCGGTAGATTGACAGATAGAGAGTATCTTTTGGATGCGATCGGGTGGACAATTTGCAATGGCAAACAAGATCAACCCGATCTGATAGCGGGAAACCAGTTCCGGGATGTCGTCGGTGGTACCCAGAACCCTGTGGCTCATGATCTCAATATTGCGTTTCCGGGGGTCATCGTCAACGATGCCGATCACCGCGA
Organism: Brevefilum fermentans; assembly: GCF_900184705.1. Classification (NCBI taxonomy): domain Bacteria; kingdom Bacillati; phylum Chloroflexota; class Anaerolineae; order Anaerolineales; family Anaerolineaceae; genus Candidatus Brevifilum; species Candidatus Brevifilum fermentans. Next base: position 1,236,434 of record NZ_LT859958.1, read on the forward strand.
ACAGATCGCGAAAGGTGCTGCGCTGGAGCATCCAGAGGGTCAATTCTCCCAGCTCACCGGCGCCGACGATCAGCATGCGCTCACCGAAGGAAGCTCGATGACCGCGAAACAAGATCCAGCGGTTGGCCAGCCCGGTGAGGAGACGTTCTCGATAGCGAGCTGCCACCAGGCCGATGAAGACCATCACGCTCATCAGCCACATCAAGGCGAAGGGAATATGCGGTTCGGTCAGCCAGTAACGGTTGATCAACCAGACGATGACGAGGGTGATGCCAACAGAGATGGCAAAATCAAGCGTATAGGTGGGGCTGGCTCGTGACCAATCGATGCGATGCAATCCCAGTAAGCTGTTGATGATCGTCAGGAACGCGGAGGCCAGAAATGCACCCAGTAAAAAGGTCGGAATGCCCAAATTGATCACCGAACTCAGACGCCAGATCAGGCCGGATAATCCAATCATGAACAGGTTCACAAACAAATCCACAATGAACCAGTTTAGCACGCGATGGGTGATGGTATAGAACACTCCAGAAAAGAACCAGCGTTCTTTAACTTGAAGGCTGCGAAGTTTGGGAAGGATGACAATTAGTGTCATGAACAGCACGTCCAAGTCGTTGATAAAGGTGTGATTAGCAACGTAGAGCTGATCTAATCGTAATTTATCGGGCAGGATATCTTTCAGGTACGCATCCATAAAACCATCGCCGAATAGAAGCTTTTCTTCATCGCGATAAACAATTGTGGCCGGACTGGTGATACCTGGTTTTACCGAGAGGATTGTTTTCCGTTCTTCCGGGGACCATTTTTCAACAAATTGAGGATCTTCAGGTCGGGGACCGACCAGACTCATCTCGCCAATCAGGACATTCCAAAGTTGCGGAAGTTCGTTGACTTTTGTGGCTCGCAACCATTTACCGATTGGTGTGACGCGCTCGTCGTTGTTGATGGTGAGCGGAGAGCCCGCGTTGGTCCTGGGTTGGTCGTACATCGAGCGGAACTTTAACATCTGGAATGGCTTCCCGTTTTTTCCGACGCGTGTGGCTTTGTAGAATATTGGGCCGGGTGAGTCCAGTTTGATGGAGAGGGCGATCAAGATAAAAAAGGGTGAAAGGAACAGCAAGCCGAAAGCTGAAATAAAAAAGTCAAAACTTCGCTTGACGAAGGCGGTCAAGCCGCGCCGGGTACTCGGCAAAGCCTGACCGGATTTTGCTGTTTGAGTTTTAGTTGGCCTTTTTTTGTTGTCAGCTGTTTGCTTCATTGGTTTCGCTCCTGGAAGGCTTTGTATGGCATAATAAATTAATATTTGATGAAGCGATTATAACATAAAATAAGGAATAAGGCAGTAGTAGGGAGAGCTTAGAATTTAGAACTTAGAGCTGTGAGTCACGACCAACTTTAAATATGTAGCGCATTAGAAAATTTTTGCCTGATTGATTGAAAGAGATCATTGATCATTCTGGCAATCTCATTGGACTGTGTTAACAAGGGATTAAATAAATCTTTGTCAATCCATTTCCACATAATAAATATTTTAATCAATGTTAATGTGACAAAAAAAGATCCCCTGGCAATGTGAAGAAAACAAATTTTTAATTTGGCTCGTGTCTTTGGCTTCTAATAATGTTTTTCGGGATCAGTGTGGCAGCTGACTCAAGCTATTCGTAGAGTAGAGAATGTTGGCGTGAAGTATCCAGGATTTTAATTAATTCTATCACCCGATCTTCAAACAACATATTTTTTACCATATAATCAGTTTTTGACAATTTGACAAATCTTTAGCGCCCACTTCGATCAGGTTCCTTGGCAAAGTTTTAACATTAAAGCTTAACGTTCTCCACACTACCAGTCACAACCATTTATTTTTATTGCTTTGTAATTATTGCTAGATAATGGCTGTTGAAGACTTTAAGCGATTCAAGAATGACTGCTAAAGCCCAGGAGATGGGGACGATAAGGCGAGCAATAGGCGGAGCAAGGGTGATTTTGTGTAACTTAAATACACAGTTGCTGAATAAAATTTTTATCTCTTTGGGTTTGATGCCCGCGGTTTGCGGGTTGGTGGGGTTCCACCAGAAATCATACCAGAGGATGACGCCATCAGGTTTGAGTACCCGCAGCATCTCGGAAGCCATGTTGCGCTTGATTTGCGGGTCCAAAATAGAAGAAAATGCAGTAAATTGTAAAAGGATATCGAATTGAGCAGATTCATAGGGGAGAAATTGGCCATCAGCGCAAGAAATTTTTGACTCTGGTAAAGTTTGTTTTGCTAAAACCACGCGATCGAGCAATATATCAATACCTGATAGGTTTGATGCTGTTGCGCCATAGCGCAAGAATCCCAGCATGACTCCACCCCGACCACATCCGATTTCAAGGATTTTGGATTGGTTTAAGCTTTGAAAACCAAATTCTTTGAGACAAGACAATAAAGCACGTTCCTGGGATTGGAGCATGAAAACATAGGCAGGGTTTGAGAATGAATAAGTATTTTTGTAGTATGCGGGGTCCGCCCTGCGTTGATATTCTTTCTTTAATCGTTCAAGATCTTGTTGAGGCATGATCCTTAAGCTTTGTTGATAATATATTTTGCAAAGGCTTCAGTGATATTTGCTCTGTTATATAGCTTGATCGCTGTTCTCCTGCCATTTTCCCCAAATTGTGTTCGTAGTTTTTCATCCGCTGAAAGCTGCTTGATCGCATTCATCAAAGCTTGACCATCCCCAGGCGATACAGCCAGCCCAACCTTAGCAGAGGTGACAATCTCAGCCGGCTCACCATCGGCAATTAAAATGACAGGTTTTGCAGAAGCCATGGCTTCGTATAGTTTTGAAGGAACTGCTCCAGGAAGAGTGGTTTTGAGCGGAATCAAACACACATCGACTGAAGCCAAAATTTCAGGCATTTTCTTGCTAGCAACTGCGTCATGAAATTCGATATTTGTTAGTTCTAATTCTTGGGCTAATTTGATTAATAAGGATTTTTCAGGTCCATCCCCGATGAAAACAAATCGAATTCCTTCAGGAGCGCCTTTGGCGCAGTAAAGAATTTGACTCAAACCCTGTGCCAACCCGTGTAAACCACCATAAAAAAAGATCAGATCACCGTGGGGCGAAAATGATTTTCTAATTTCCGGACGGAAATTTTTGGGGTTAAACCGGACAGTGTCCACGCCATTAGAGAGGTGAAATAATTTAACCTCTGGGAAACGGGCATTAATGCAGTTAATAGTGGTTTTGGTTTGTCCGGTAACCAGCCAGGCTTTCCGATATATAAAAGCTTCCAGCTTCTCTGAAAGCGTCAGCGCCCATCCTGGTTTGACCGCGCCTAACCTTACGGCAGATTCTGGCCAAAGATCGGAGATATTGAAGATCCATTTGGCACGCTTCAGACGGCTGAGAAGATATCCGGTGATCCCCAGAAACAAAGGGGGACTTTCAGTGAGGATAAAATCCACCTTTTTAAACCCCCATATACCAAAGAAGAGCGATGAAAGTACGAAAGAAAAATAATTTGCTAAACGGGGTAGCATCGCGGTCTTTTGTGTGGGGAAAACCCAGGTGCGAAAAACAGGGATGTCAGAAATAGTTTCCTTTTTCCATAAGCCTCTGTAATCTGGAAATATTTTCCCCTTTGGATAACTTGGTAGGGCTGTGAGGACTTGGACTTCAAAACCACGCGCCTTCAGACCGGTTGCTAGTTCAGACAGCCTGGCTTGGGGCGCTCCGATTTCAGGTGGATAATACAGAGTGAGGAGTAGTAGCTTCATCAGTCATTGTTCTGTGATAAATTGCTGATTACAAATCTTCTTTTCCCACCTTTTGTTAAAGGGATTTCATCAACAATTTGGATATTGATTTTTAATTTACCAGTCCCCTTTTGCTTCAACGCATTGATTACACGTTGTTGTATGGTTGGATCAGAATTATCTCTCAGTACAATAAGTAGCAATATAGAATTAATGTCTTTTTGTACCACCTGAAATGAATCTATCTCAGAAAAATGCTCCAAAATGCCCGTAAAAAAGTGGACAATTAATCGGTTACCATCTGGTGTAAATATTACATCCGTATCTCGACCTTGAATCGATTTGATAAGGCCAAATGAACGCCCGCAACTGCACATCCCCGATTTTGGTGTAGCGATATCACCAACTTGATAACGAATTAAAGGCATAGGTCCAGGATGCAACCGAGTGATTATTACGCTCCCTGGTCTTCCATAGGGAACTGGGTCATTTCTTTCATCTAAATATTCAACAATTACGTCAAGATCATGTGTATGATAATGATTAGACGCACCACATTGCCCAGCGATATGAAAACCTTCCGCACAACCATAAGTATCAATGACCTTTGTGTGGAATACACTCTCGAGAGCATTTCGATAGTGAGGGAAAAGCGTATCCCCCCATGACACAATTGATTTTAAAGGCTTATTCCAACCAAGTCTATTTGCATATTTAGCAATTAAGTATAAACTGCCCGGATAACCCCATAAGTGGTCTAGGTTATATTTTTCTATTTCTATAAGAATAGCCTCAAGATGCAGATCATCGAGCTGGTATGCTGAGAAATAATGGCAATTAAACAGCCTATCTTTTATTCGCCGATCCAAGCTTCTATTCAGGGTCATCCCAGTCTGGAGGTGAGGTTCGCCAATGGACCAACCAGCCCATCCAAGCTCAAGCATAAATGTGGCTCGATACCAACCTGCGGTAAATGAATCTTCTAAGACATAGAAATTCTTTCCAGTAGACCCTGAGGTGCTAACCAGATAGGTTTTCTGGCCCGTTTTACGTGTTGTTTGGTGAGGGAAACTTTCTCTGAGCATATCTTTGGTTACAACCGGGAGCCTTGCTAAATCTTCTTTTGTTCGAATTGTGTCAGGCTTTATACCCTTATCATCCAGCAATTTTTGATAGAAGGGAACTTCATGATAAGCTATTTGAATTAAATTTTGCAAGTCATTGGATTGTTTGCTAATGATTTTTTCACGTGGCCAATATTGAGCACTTTCCAGGAATTTTAAGCGTGCCATCATGTTTTGACCGAAAAGCCTGTCACCTAACGGAAGTATCAGATTTCTCAATAACTTTGTTCTCATATTAAGAAATAACCTGCATTAATGAATAACCATCGTATCAAATAATGCTTCCCACTTTGTCAGTATTTGTGACCAATCATAGTTTTCAGCTTTTATTCGAGCGTTTTTTGATAATTTGGATCCCAAGTTTGGCTCGATCAGCAAACGTTTTATGGCTGCCGCCATCGCAGGGGCATCATCCGGGGGAACCAATAAGCCTTCCTGTTCGTGTTCAACCAGGTAGGGGATGCCCCCGACCTCCGTGGAGACGATGCACAATCCGATAGCCATCGCTTCAAGCACGCAGCGTGGCGCGGTATCAAAGTTGGTGGTATTGATAAATATGTCGCCTTTACTCAACCAATCTGGGATTTCGGTATGGGGGAGACCACCAACAATGTGAATGCGGTGGCGCACGTTCAGTTTCTCTGCAAGGGTTAGCATGCGCTGCAAACTGCCGTCACCTTTATCCGGCCCAATCATCCACAATTGAATGTCCTGAAAGTCAGGGGCTAATTGCTGCAGGACTCGCGGCGCCATACTCGGGTTATAAATCTCATGAAATGATCGTACCCAGACTAGGTTCGCAGTTGGTTTTGCTCTGTGTTTGTATTTGAGGGTTGATAAATCTATTGGGTTGGGGATCAGACGAATATCTGCCCGGTATTGCTTGAGTTCAACCTGGTGGTAAGGCGAGGGGGAGACAACGGCTGTAGCACGTGCCAAAGTCCGCTTGAGCCGTTTCGGATGCTTTCGCGCGAAATCAGGCAGTCCACCGCCGTGTAAGGTCATGACGATGGGCTTATCGAGATGAGCCAATAAAAATGAGCATACTTGAGCAAAGATGAAGGCTTTACCGCTGAATACATCGATCTGAGCCAGTGAATAATGCCCTTGTTTGAGAAGGATGGCGGAAACCATATCCATTAAGCGCAACGGCTGGAACACCTTGGCTGAAGTTGTGATCACCTTCCAACCTCTGGATTGTAATTTTTCTGCCAAGTAATGCCAGACGTTTTTGTTAAGTTTGTCTGTGGGCAGGTGATTACCGATTAATAATAAAGACCCTTTGGACATCAAATCAAAAACCTATTTCATAAATAATTGCTAAAACCCTGAACCTCATTTTTACTTGTTTAGAGGCAGCGACGTTTTCTTGGCTTGATCAACCATTGTGGTATTTTCAGTTTTCTCCCAGGTTATCATAGCCCACCCTAACAAAAAAGAGATCGCCACAATTCGCATGGCAGCATGTCCCATTTCAACCAATGACCAAGTTGCCAATCCCACGACCCAGGCGCGTGAGACGGCATCGGGAGTTTTGAAAAAACTTCGCAATAATAAAAGCATCAGGATAAACAGCGCTAAAACCCCACCACTTCCATGTTCAGCCAAAATACGTGAAAATTCAGTGTGCGCCGCGGCGAATACTGTTCCTCTTCTGAAATACATTGCCATCCCGGGGCCGACACCGAAGGTTGGATTTTCTGAAAATATTTGAAAATCAGCCTTAACAAGAGCTTTACGCGATGATACGTCAGTATCAGAAAATCTTTTACTTAACATTCCCCCGGTCAATTGTTCCAATTGGGGAAGGATAAACGCTATCATCAGCAGAAGCAACAATGAAAGGGTGAAAATGCTCCTGACAAATCGATTGGGTTTTGCTAAAAGGTGAAAAATTGAAATAATTAACGCAATTGCAAAATTGTATAAACCCCCGCGTGAAAAAGTGAGGAAACTTTGCACAAGTAAAACCAGAGCCAACCCCATTGCCAAAAAACGCCCTTCTCTTTGGTCATCAGTAACCGTTAACAACACCAGAAGTAAGGCTCCTAAACCTAAAACGGCTGAAACCTGGTTAGGCCCAAAGCCGCCGCTGGTGACGAATACCGATTCACCGCCAAAATTAATTGTCGTGGCGGTAATGGTGCTGAAAATGGCCAGGGTTAAGACACCAATAATGGGATAGACCGTAGGCCAAACCCAGTTTTTATTCTCATTGAGGGCAGCTTTAATTTGACTGAAAAAAAGAATACATACACTAGTAGCCAAAGGACCAGATAGATTAAAGCTGATTAATTCCCGGGCACGTTCACTCCACCCAAAAGCGCCAACGGTCAGAGCTACAGAGGGGATGAGCACGATGAAGAATAGCAAGGGTAAACCTGCTCTTTTTATTTTGCCCATCTTCAGTAGTGCAAGAATTAAAATGGCGATTGTAGCATATTTTCCAAACTCCCAGAAAACACCTGCTTTTGTCATCCGCCACAGCACTTCTGCCCCAGTGATATATCCTATGATTGGAATTATTTTCTTAATATCCTCTGAGGTCAGTGCTGTGTAGACACCAATCGCAAGAACTACCATAGCATGCAGCGTAGACACCAGCTTGTAACTTCGCATCGTTAAGGCCAACAGGATGTGCAGGAGCACCATGAGCAATATTTTTATTGATTTGCTGATTGGACCAAAGCGAGGGTGAGCAGAAAGCTGTGGAAGACTCGATTGGAGTTGATATTTAAGGTTGTTCATGTTCCAGATCTATCTGCCAGGATTGGGAGAACATATTAATAACATCAGATAGGTATTTCTCATAAGTAAACTCACGTGCCGCCATAATAGCATTTTTGCTAACTTGTTTCCAAGCGCGTGGGTCTTGAGTATAACCCAAAATTGCCTTAACGTAAGCATCCGTGTCTTTGGCTGGAAGTGCAAGACCTGATCCGGTCTCGCCCAGAATTTGGGGTATGCAGGAAACGGTGCTGGCAAGGGGGACAACACCATATGCCATGGCTTCACTGAGGACCTTAGGCCAACCTTCCGATGCTATTGAGGGGTGCAAAATGAAATGTGCTTGTTCATAATATTTTTTAACGTCATTTTTCGAGATCCAACCCGTGAAAACAAGAAGATCCTGGAGGTCTAATTGAGTCACCAAACTTTCAAATTGTTTTCTTTCTTTACTATCCCCAATTAAATAAACTAAGAAGAAAATTCCCTTACTTTTTAATTTACTGGCAACATTAATCAAATGGTCAACGCCTTTTTCAGTTTCTAATCGTCCGACAAAAAGTATTTGAATAGGCTCCTTCAATGATTTTTCTTGTGCGATTTCATATGAAATCTCGTAATCTTCCAAAGAAAAGGATGGATTAATAAAGGAAATTACGTGACCGGGTTGATCAGGCCAACGGCCATTCACTGTAACCATATGGTGCAAGTATTTACGACTTAATAACCAACGTTGGAATTTATAGGACAATTCTTCATGTGCAGGCGGCTGCCAATTCCCGGCATATTTAACCCACACGGGCTTGCCCCTGCCCCACAAGCGACAAACCAATAATGCAATTAAGCTAATCCCTGCCGGGCAGCGAATATGAATCGCATCCGCCTGGCGCATTTCAACACGCATTGCAGCCATCCAGTTTGGGATGTGTCTGATGATGTCCAGCTTATCCCGAAGCTTCTCTCCGCCAGCGGGTTTAACTCCCACAAAATGTACATTTCGAGAGTGATAGGGTAAAGCGCTTTCTGGTGGTGAACCAGTATGCAGGGGTGCCAGGTGCCGAATTTCACTGAATAAGCTCCCCAATTGGTCAATTTCACGCACGGTAGGACCCCAGCCAACCAGCTCTTCTTTTCGGGTGTAATGCGGTGTGTGGGAGATGATTAATAATTTCATAGATGCGCTTAATTTTCCTTTGTCAATAGTTGATTGAAAACTTTGACATAGCGCGCCCCCACCTGCTCCCAGGTTTGGTGTTCAATTGCGTTCTTCCGAGCTTGGGTCTCAAATTGTGCTCGTTTCTGGTGGTCTTTGATCAGGACAAGGATTGATTCTGCTGTTTGTTCCGGATCGTTTTGAGGAACGAGCAATCCAGTGTAGTTGTGCTGAACTGCCTCTGCGAGGCCTGAATTGTCCGAGACAACCGCTGCTTTTCCGCACAGTGCGGCTTCAATCACGGCGATGCCATAACCCTCAAAATCCCCATCAGAAAGTTGACGGCTGGTCATCACGAACAGATCGCAGGCGTTATAGAGCATTAACAGGATTTCGTCATGGATACGACCCCAAAAACGAAGATGATGACCCACGCCTAAACCTTGAGCCAAGGTCTCCAATTCAGATTGCTTGTTTGGCAAACCAGCCATCCAATACTGTACATTTGGAAATTCCCGTATGATCCGGGGCAAAGCCCTGATGACGACCTCCTGCCCTTTGCGGTCGGTGACACTGCCCACAGTTAACAACACAAATTGCCCTTCCACAGCCTGTGCAGATCGGAAAGCAGCAACTTCATGAGCCGGCAGACGATAAAAACGAGTATGATCCGCGCCATTGTAGATCACCAGGCTGGGTGGCTGGTTGATCCTCAATGTATGCAGTGCCTTTTGTGTGTATCGGCTGACGCAAATCGCCATTTGCGCCTGGTTGCCCGTCAATCGGGTTATGCGTGCCCTTATTCCTTTCTGAGCGCCAAATTCTGTTCCGTGACCCACCAGCACCCAGGGGATCTTGTGAAACCGAAGAATGATGGCTGTTACCCAAATGGCATGAGACCCGGAAGCCAGCACTAAATGTGGTTTGAAGCTGCGAATAACTCGCCAAATCGTCTGAAACCGCAACATTGATTGCAATAGCCTACTGGCTGCAGAGGGCAAGCGCGAGATTCTGAAAGGCAGATTAGCGTTGAAGGTGGCTATTTCTTTTTCGTCAGCATAATTCTGAGGGCTAACCACATGGACGTTCCAGCCCTGCCTGAAATGATACTGGGCTAATTGAAAGGCATGGGTGCCGATCCCACCTGGCCCGGGCGGAAATTCTGAAGAGATGAATAAAATACGCTTCATGGTTTCTCGTCAGTCGATAACTCAGGGATCTGTGGATAGTATTCTAACATGGCACACGCGACCTTTAATCGTTTTATAATGAGTATAAAACTGTTGGGTAAACTGAGAAAGCCGACAATAATCTTGGCGAAACGTTTGAGAAAAGGGCCTTTTAGACTGAAAGTTCCTAAAACACTCGTCCAGCACATTTCCTTAACCTGTTGGTCGGAAAAATAGCGTTTTGCCAGATAGAGATCTGACACCGTTGGCAGGTTTTGTTTAAAAATATTGTTTCGGGATGCTGCATAGGTATGGATGCGGGCTTTGTGCTCGCGTAGCCCGCCCATCGGGGCGCGGTGGTGTAGTATGCTGATGGCAGGGTCAAGCACCATGAGTTCTCCGCTAAGATAGAGGCGCATTCCCAGATCATGATCAGCGCGCTGACCGTGATCATAAGCCAGATCGAACAGACCTGATTTTCGCAGCTCACTTTTCCGCAATAAGGTGTTGCAAGCAGGGAAGACATTGCTAACTCGCAAAAAACGAAAATCTTCAGGCAACTCTCCTAAATCCTTCTCTTTTAAGACACCATTTGAAACATTGGTTTGAAAACGTGCTAAATTGTAGAGATGTTTTTCTATCAAGTCCGGTTGTAATTCAATGTCATCATCCAGGAGCAAAATGAACTCACTTTGGGCCATGTCTAAGCCAAAATTTCGTGATGAACACTGCCCTGCCTGATCAAGAAAATACCAACTTAGAGGAAGGTCGGAGAATTCTCTTTTGAGGTCCGGATTCCTTTCGTGTTGCGGAGTTTGATCGATTACCAAGATTTCAAAGGGCGTGACGGTTTGCTCGCGCAGTTGGTTCAATAACACACAGAGGTAAGGGTAGCGCCTGAGCGTAGGAATGAGGACGCTCACCTTTCCCTCTGGTGTGCGCTCACGGACATCATTCCCCGTTCGTTGATAGTGCGTTTTGACCGGCGATGGCGTTTCACTTTTGATCTCTCGCCATGCCTTCAGAAGTGCAACTGGTGAACGCTTATCTCGTAAAACAGAACGAAAACCTGCCCAATATAACCAGCGGCGGGTAAATCCAGCCCTTAGGAAGCGCAACTCATCCCGGAGGGGAATATCAACTGTTTTTGTCACAACCTTATCGGGAAGCATGACGGGGAAATGGCGGACAAAAGCGCCATTTCGAATATAGCGATATCCCAAAGCCAGGCTCGCCGCGTCAAGTGATTCGAAACAAGGATCCGGTCCACCCAACTGGTGCATAACTTCCTTGCGGATCAGGCAAGCTCGCAGCGAGAGCCGCCAGGATGTCGCTTCGATGTGGGCATCTGGATCTCGGTTCAACATCCAGGTTGGCTGGACGAAATCGAGTAATTTCGGTAAGCCCGCCAGACCGAGCAGCAAACCGCCATGCCAGACATCCCCAGCGCCATCCAAACAGGCGTTGATCCACTCAACTGTGGGTACGCCCAGGGCGGCATCCCACAGCAGCCAAGCATCAGCAACGTGTACTTCGCTGTAAGTTTCCAGGCTGTTGTGAATGGCTGATGGGGTGGGTCGACAAGCAATACAGACACCAAGTCCCCAGGAAGGAAGCGGTTTATCTATAGAAAGCCATAAAAGGTTAATTTGATATTTAGAGGGATTCATAAAAAGCTTCAAAGGATTCGATTTGTTGATGCAATTGGAAATGGGTTTCCACACGCACGCGCCCGGCTTTTCCCATCCGCAGTCGCAAAGCGCTATCCTCAGCCAGCAGAGCCAGTTTCTCAGCCATAGCGGCAGGGTCGCGGCGGGGGACAACAAATCCTGTGACTCCGTTGGCGACATTTTCCGCCAACCCGTCAGCGTCAGTGCATACTATCGGAACACTCATTGCCTGGGCTTCGAGCACTGCATTACAGAAGCCCTCAGAGACAGCACTGTGCAGAAATATCTCCGCCTGGCTGAGGTTTTGCAGGACCTTTCCATGTGGCTGGCTACCACAAAACTCAACGAAATTCTCCAAGCCTAACTGGTGGCGAGCAAAATAGAGCGCATCGCGGTGACCTCCGTCTCCAATTATCTGGTAGCTGACAGAAATATCCCGGTCAACAAGCATTCGAATTGCTTGCAGGGCAAATTCATAACCTTTTTTCCATTCTAACCTGCCCACACTGAGTATTCTCAGTGGATTTTCGGGCGTGCCAAGGGAATTGGATTTGCGTTTTGCTTCCGGTTGAAAAAGGCTCAAATCGACTGCTGGAGGGATCAGTCGATGTGGCATTTCAATCGGACAGCCACGCCTTATAGCACGCTGCCACAAGTCCTGCCCCAGGAAATGGCATGCATTCACCTGCTTCCAGACCTGATCATAGTAGCCTGGTTGGTCAAGCCCTATAAAGTTTAGGTCATATCCCCGGAAACTGACGGTTAACTGGCTATGCAGAAGCTCTTTCAAATATGTCCTCCCGACAGCCAAGGAACCGAATTCAAAATGCAAAATGCTCGGCTTTAATTGGATCAGGGCAGAATCCAAGTAGAAGCGCCGGATGATGTCCCACTTGAAAAGCGTCCAGCCTTCCTTGAAGTAAATCAACGTATGGCGAGGCGCCCACAGTAAACACCGTAGAAATGCAGGAAGGAACAACAAGGGAACCAACCATTTCGGCTGAATTGGAAAACGTCGCTTCACCCTTTGCTTGGCTTCAGGATGATTTGCCAACTCAGGAAACTTGTGCCAGGTCGCCTTATCGAAATGGATGCAGAAGAGATAGACATCCCAGCCACGCTCCAGAAGCCCGAGGAACTTGCTGACGATGAAGGTCTCTGAAAGCTGGGGGAAACGTGTCGTGATCAATACCAGTCGTTTTCGCATAGTATTATCCAGCGTTGCGCTCTGGCTTGTCTGCAGCGGTAGATTCAAACAATGAGATAAAAGCATCCACATGATCTTGCACGTGAAAATCCTTGATAACCCGAGCACGCCCCGCCTGCCCCATCCTGCGCCGCAAATCGGGATCATGGGCCAGGATTTCTAAAGCTGCAGCCATACTTTGTGGATCGCGCACCGGGATCACAAAGCCTTCCTCGCCATCGGTCACCGCTTCGCGAACACCCCCACAATCGCTGGTGACGACTGGCAATCCACAGCTCATCGCTTCCAGCACCGCGTTTGGCAAGCCTTCACTCAGGCTTGAAAAAACGAAAATGTCAGCTTGCTGGAGTTGCTGTCGGACTTGCTCCGATGAGAGTTTACCATGCAGGATTACCTGGTCTGCCAGGTCAAGGTCATGTGCTGTATACAGGATCCGGTTGCGCTCATATCCTTCACCAATGATGTGCAATTTCGCGTCTATGCCCATGTAACGCAGATCGGATAGGGCCATAAGCATGTATTCATAACCTTTTGTCCAAATAAGGGAGCCAGTGGTAACCAGCCTCAATTCTTGGCCTGGAATTTTTGAATCAGCAGGAATAAAATAATCAGGATCAACTGCAGGGTGAATAACGACTGCCTTGGTCCGGGTCAATCCATACTGTAAAGCCTCTTCAAGGATATCTAATGATACACAATGGACCGCATCAGCTTTTTCAAGTGTTACGGTCAGGCTGTCAATGTATGCCTGCATTCTCCTCTGATGAGGTCGGATATTGACCTGACTTCCGCGACACGAGACCACAGCCGGCATTCCGGAATCAAATAAGCCAATGTGATCTATCGCAGCTGAATTCCAAGGGAAGTAAATTACATCCCAAGTCCTATGTGTGAAGGGTAAGTAGCGAAAGAATACCTTAAATTTTGAACGCCAGCCTTCAGCTTGATTTGTCAGCTTCCAAAACCATATTGGTTTACGCAAGCGTGGATTTGCTACTAAAAGCAGCAGTGTAATGATCATGTCTGCCCAAAGATGTGAATGCAGACGAGGAGTCCAAAGCCACTTTGGTTTCAATGAGAGGATACAGCGCAGGTCTCTTTTTCGAGGCGTTGCGATTGTCAGGCGAATACCTTTTTCTAGTAGACCCGTGATAAGGCGGCTCAGAAAGGTGGTGCCATGTTGACCGTAGCCGACAAACAGCACCCGTAAAGGCTTAGCCATAGGCCTCCAGCCAGGCGGAGAGGGTTAAGAGCATTGAAGCTGCGTAACCGTTGGCGGCATCCGGGTGGGTGAAAAAATCCGCCAGGAAAGCCGTCAAACGCTGTCTATCAACAAAACTGTGTAGCTTAAGCCCGGGCGAGAGCAGCCAGTTCTCCAGCCTTTTGCGCCCCTTAGGATGAAGGAACTGCACCTCCCAGTTGCGTTGCAATAAACGGTCGCCTTTTAGAATACGGCTCAGCTTCTTCAGGGCGCGCTTGGGCAGTAGCCAGGAATTATAATAGCGATATTGATACAAATTGGCATCAAAGCTCTGCCAGGTTACGTGCGACAGGTCTGGCGCGAAGTGTTTGAGATATTCAATTTGGAAAGCTCGCTCCCGCAGTGGGGCTGATGGGAAGCGGCAGAAAAACTCGCAAAGACGATGATCGTAAACCGATACCAGGGTGAATAATCCCAACTGGTAAGCCCGCAACGATGCCAGGGTCCAGCGGAAGGACCACTGCCAGGTTTTCCAGGCTTTAACCTTAAAATCAAGATCATCGATTGCCTCCAGTTTTTTGAGGGCAGTGACAATTTCACCGGTGACCCAATCCTCAAAATCGGTTGGCAGACAATCCTTGAATAATGGCATCAGAAGCTGAGCGCCTTTTTTGGTGAACCTTTGTGACAGCAGAGTTGCCAGGGTTTGATTGCTTAAAGGCGCTGTGTGGTCCAAAAAGCCCATGTCATCCAGCCAGACGTCCATCCAATGCACAGCCAGCACATGAGATGCCCGGTCGCTCAGTTGATCAACAACATTTGCCTGCCGGGTTAGCGTAAGGTCCTGAAAGCCCTCAGATGCAGCCAGGACGCGGTTGAGATGGTCAAAGAGATAGGGTTGGATGGTCCAGGTTTGCAGGTTTAGGCTGCGTGTTTTAGCCAGTTGTCGGGCTATTGCTATCTCGACCGAATTATCTTCGTAACCGTAGCTGAAGAAAAACAAATTTTCAGCCTGGCAGGCGGCTTGATCGGTGAGCGGAATTAAGGTGCTGCGGGAATCGAGCCCGCCGGAGATGGGCACCGCGACCCTTTTCCCGTGGACGTGCTCAAGGATGACTGTATGGAAACAATCCTTAAACGCAACCAGTGCTTTTTGAGGATTAAAGGCGGGGTCGGGTTCATGATGCCATGCCCAGGTTGAGCGCTGGCAGAGCTGCTGACCATTTGCGTTGAAGACGGTGTGGGTGGCAGGCGGGAAGACCTGCAGGTCGCGCCAGTAGGTTGTGTTGTTGAGGAAAAAGCCGAATTGGAAGAAGCCTCCGATGGCAGCCCAATCTAACTGTTTGGTGGACGCCGATTCAGCCACTGAGGGTGAAAAGGTTCCCAGGGCGACGCGTTTACCATCGTTCGCAAGGTAGGCGTGGACTGTTCCGAAACGGTCGGTGAGGATGTGCCAGCGTTTCTTGTGTTTTTCATAGCCGAAAATAATGAAATGACCGTTGAGATCAGCCGATGTTTCCAGGGCGTGGGACAGGTTGGGGTGCGGATTGCCGTAGAACTCGCCTAAAGCCCAGATCTGCCAGCGGTCATCGGTGCAGGTAGTCAGCGGAAAACCGTGCCAGCCTTCATCCGGAGATGTGACCATCAACTGCGCTTGATCCATCTGCGCGACAAACTCCCAGGGGCTGGCGCTGCGCGTCGAGATGCGATTTTCTTGCTGATTAAATGTTATTAGCAAATCACCAATATTGTGGTTTTTCATGGGTTAATTTCACCGCAAAGGCGCGAAGAAATTTTTGTTAATAAGGCGTTTATCAATGTGTTTCTTGGGTCTTAGCGGCTCATGCCTTTCAAAATTTCACGATAGAGCTGTTCATGGGCAGCGACTTCTTTTTCTATGGTGTAGTGTGTCTCAACTCTTTGACGGGCGGCGAGCCCCAATTGTTGACGCAGCTCGGGATCATCGATCAGCCGCTGGATCGCATTTGCCAGGGCATGCGGGTCTTCAGGTGGGACCAGCAATCCCGAAATCCCATCCTCGATGATATCGCGTGAGCCGGGAACATCGGTGGCAATGCAGGCTTTGCCGCAGGCCATGGCTTCCAGCAGCGCGACCGGGCAACCTTCCCTTCGCCAGCGATCCCAGGTGGGGAGAACAGCAATGTCGATTGCTGAAAGGAATTCTGGTATGTTTTCGATGAAGTCTAAAAAATGGACCTTCTCTATTAAATCAAGAATCTTAACCTGAGCCTGCAATTGTGAGAAATATTCACGATCATTTTGTTTGCCAGCTAACAGCAAATGAACATTTGAGAAATTGTTTACAGCCTCAATCAGGGTTGGGTGACCTTTTACCGGAACAAGATGCGCCACACAACCAATTAGAACAGCTTCTTCAGACAGGTTAAATTTGTTTAAATAATATTTCTTGTTAGAGGGCAATGGCTTGAAAATGCGGTGATTAACACCGTGAGGGATTAATCTGACTTTTTTCCTCAACCCCCATTTATTAAAGAATTTTTCTTCCATTTCGGTGTTATCGGCAACGATTCTCGTGGAGAGCAAGCTTCGCAATAACCAGGCGCGTGATCCCCAACCCATCGCCTTTTTCGTATAAACCCAATGCTTTGTACCTGCCAGGCGAGCAATGAGAGGTTCGGTATAATCATCGGCATAATGCCAGGAATGCCACAGGTCGAATTTGTAGGGCTTGAACACCCTGGCTGCTTGACAAGTCCTGCGCAGCAGCCCGGGGTAGGGTTTGGCAGAGACGGTGAAGGGCGCTTCGATGACGGGGATGCCAGAGGCTCCCAGCTCGGCTTCGATCGAACCGCCCTTGCGGGAGACACATACCGTGGGCTGGAATTTTTCGCGATCCAACCCCAGGGCGATATTCGCCAGGACACGGCCCGAGCCGGCGGTGATGAAATTTGGAATTGTATAAAGGATTCTAATTCGCACCGTCAATTACTTTCCTCCGAAACTTTTGGAGGTAATGCATAACCCGACATTTCAAACAGCACCTTTCCTCCCACTCTGTTTGTCTCTCAATTTGTCAAAATACCAACGCAGCTGTTCTTTTACCTTTGGGTTACCAGGCCAGATCAGAAACGCCTGCAGCAGCATCGATAAGCCTTTTATTCCAATGAAATGACGGCTTTCGCGGATAATCTGATTGGACAAAGCAGGTTTATGCAAGTCATCAAATTCATCAATACATTCCTCTGCCAGCCATTTACGCATCATCTCGAGCACCTTGCGTTGAGCCTGAAAAGCGACTTTGGTCGAGTCAGCCATCAGCCCCTGGCGATTCTTTCCTCGACGAACGAGTAAAAGTGAAGTCGAAATCGCGCTCATCTTTATGCCTGATGCAGCAAGTTGCATGCAGAAATACCAATCCTCTCCTATCCATGGATAATCGATGTACCGGTACTCAACCGCTAGCTCCCTTAGGAACATGATGGTAGCATTCGGGATTTTGTTGCTCTCTAAATAAAGAAGCCTGAAGACATCCCCAGGGTCAGTTGGGAACAACCCTTTCGCAACAATTCCAGGGAAAATGTTGGTTGGATTCAAGTCATCATCAACCCAGGCAACGCTTGAAAAAACGAGCTTGGCTTCGGGGTTCTCGTTAAATCCTTGCAGTTGAGATTCCAGGCGATGTGCGTCTGCCAGGTCATCATCGTCCATAATGGCGATATATTTCCCTTTTGCCAGGTCAAAACCAAGGTTTCTCGCAGCCCCCGGTCCAACATTCTTTTCTGAGCGAACTGAACGAATACGCGGATCATGAGATATCATTTCCGAAATAACAGCCGAAGTACCATCTGATGACGCGTCGTCGACAATAATGATCTCGAAGTTTGGAAAAGTCTGATCCTGGATTGATTTTACGGCTTCTGTCAACAATTTCTGCCGATTACGCGTAGCCATCACAACTGAAATTAAAGGTCCCTTCATTACTTTTTTTTCAAACCTTTAACCTTTGCTGCCAAGTCCCGGTAAAACCCATGCGGGATTTATCTTTATTGGAATAAAATATTAGATTCAAGCGCCTTTCCTTTGTGTGTATCTTCCCATATAGCCAGGCTTAAAAAGATCCATAAGCCCCAACTGCAATCCATTGTACCACTTAAATGCTCTTCAAAGTGTTTGCGCATCACCTCACGATTGACCTCAAGCCCCATTAATGCGTCTTTACTCAACACGTACTCTTCAAACATGCTGCGCAATGGACCGCGCATCCAGGCGCCCATCGGCACGTTGAAGCCCAGTTTGCCCTCCGATGGCCTTGATTACAAGCTCCGATGATATCCCCACCTGAAGTTGCACCTAAAAAGAGAACCTTCTTTGGATTTGGATGACCTGCAAGAAGCTGAAGCATTATCCAACGGGATGACATAGTTCCAGGACCGATCAGGTTATTGTGTTGGAAATTTGATCCAGTATCCCTTGGCACTGAAACACTTAGCAAATATTGATCCCTGATTTTGACTATTGAGTTTTCAGAATCATTTAATATCATTTGATGTAACTGTGTATTATAAATTTTGTGTTTGGATCGCAAGTTGATAGTTTTGTGTTTTGTTGCAGAAAGAAACTCATATCTTCATTGAGTAAACCGAGTTTTGAATTTTCACCAGGTTTCGCCTTAACTGTTAAAACCACTCAGAGCTTAAGTGGTTTTATTGAGGTGCAGCGGTTTTCACGACAGTAGTGGTAAAAATTGGAATAGGTATTAATTATCGTAAGAAAGTTAAAGTGATCGGTATAGTTCGAGCCATTTCTTCGTCTCTTGCTCAATGGAAAATTTATTTTCAACGGTTTTCCTGGCTGAAGCTGCCATCTCTTGAGCATCGGGGGGATTTTCGACTAATTGTTTTATGGCACATGCCAGCGCCTCTGGGTTTTTCGGGGGGACAAGCAACCCATTGGCCTCGTTCTGAATAATTTCAGGTATTCCTCCGACTGAAGAAGCAACCACTGGTAATGCCATTGAACAAGCTTCCAAAACTGCCCCTCCTAAGGCTTCCGTAAGCGAGGGTTGAAGGTAGATGTCTGAAGAATCCAGCAAACCTCTCAGTTCGGTCTTATCCTTGGTTCCTAAGAAGGATACATTTTTCACAATTTCCAGGTCATTCGCCAGCCTTGATAGTTGCTCTCGAGCAGTGCCTTCTCCAATAATTGAATAGTGAATATCAAGACCTTGATCGAGTAGCAGCTTAACTGCTTTGAAGGCATATTGATAACCTTTGAGTTCAACCAATCTTCCGGTGGATATGATTTTTATTTGTCTTTGAATATCAATTTTAATCTTTTGAGTAGGATTAAAAAAGTCACTGTCTACTCCAGCGTAAATTACTTTTGTTTTTTCTTCAGGAGCTCCCAATGCAAGCGCCTTGTCTCGAAGCCATTCGCTGACGAAGTGAAGACCATCAGCTCTTTCAAACAATTCGCCCAAATATTTATTCCAAACAGGATCATTATAAGGTCTTGTGACAATGTCATAACCATGAAAAGATGAAATTAGTTTCGGTCTTTCAGGTAAATACAAATCCTTAACTTTGAGATATGTCGTCGAATTGACAAGTTGCAATATATCAGGTCGATATGTTATCAGGTTCCCAAAAGTAATCATTAAACGCAGCTTATCTGCAACAGAAAGCTGCCCCTGCGCCCTAAACCAGTACGACATATAGGATGTGTCTGAAAAATATGCATTTATGAGCCGTTTCCCTTTTGTGAAATACCCTTCGGAGTAAAAAGTTGTGCTTTCAACATCTTTTGAACGACGTGGTGAAACTAGAGAATAAGCCCTTGTTTTAATTGAAGTGCTAGAAAATTGCTGTGGCCACCTGGTGTAATACATTTTTACAGGTCGGTAAAAATTACTATATATTAGGGCAATTCTGTACATAAATTTTTATCTACAAAGGTAAAGAGTTGAAGAATGCAAGTTATCGCCTAAAGTATCCTACATAGAAAAAATTCTCATCAAGATCATAATATTCTTCCATCGAAAATAATTGCTTTTTCACAAATCGATTCGAAAGGCTGATAAGAGTGCTCAACCGGGGGTCCGACTTCTTTATATCTACATACTGCTGATAGTAATCTTTGTATTAGTAGCTTTGTAAAACTTGTCGACTAATTATTGGAACTGTTTTGTCTCTGAAAATTCCCTAATGAGGACCATGTAACGGACAAAAAGCAATGCTATTTGGTAAGGTGTTGTCTAAATCTGGGGAATTTGCGCTGATGGCAGGGAGACCCAGTTGAGAATTATTAACGAGATCATATAAGATTTCCTCATCTCTTTTCAGGTCAAGCCTCACCCGATTTCCAGTAATAATATCGAGATAATATTGGAACAACGATCTAACCTTTTCAAGATAAGGTTTGGTTTTTCCAAAATGTAAACCTGTTAGCCTGTTTTCAACAACAACTCTTTTCTTTAATTCTGAAAGCTTTGTTCTGAACCTGTTCCTAATTAGCTGGGTGATTTTCTTGATAACTGTTCCACCCCTTTTTTTCCTTTTTCGTTTTCTACCCAGGTTTCGTGTTGCTCCTGGACCAATATTTGTTTCCGAGCGAAAAGCGTGAACGATAGTATCAGATTGTTACAGATTTTTCAGTAACCACGATGTGCCATCCCATGAAGCATCATTAATTTTAGTGATATCGAAATTCTGTTAAGCCTGATTAAGTATTGAATCCACTGCTTTTGGTAGCAATTCTTTCAGGTTATATGTGGCAATAACCACTATTATCATAGGCTTCTCGTCTCCTCGAATCTTCATAAAAAGATTATATATAATTCAACAAGGAAAAATCATATTTTTTATTTTGTAATAAAAATTCTTTCGGAAAATCCACCATGGTGCATAAGATAATCCAATAAAAATCTTCTTAGGTACTGGTATTGATCTGTTACTAATGGAAATATAAAAATTAGCGCACTTCTCCCTTCGTTTAAAGTTGAGTGAAAGGCGTTTGAAAATATTATCAACGCGATGAATATTTCTGCGAAATACTACCCAATCTTCTCGATAAAAGTTCTCACGACTTTTGAATGTTTTACTACTTTGATGAACTCGAAAGTAAGCTAAATGGCGGGTGGTCCAGGTAGGTCTGGATTGTTTTTCAGAAAACCTCATCCATAATTCGTAATCAAATGAATACTGCATGCGTGTGTCAACACCACCAACAGCCTGCCATAGTTCTCGTTGCCAAAAAACACTCGGCTGTCTGAGGGGGCATTTTATCAACCAGTTTTCAAATTCAGGAGGTTCAGATTCATTTCCTAACCTGATCTGCCTATCAGGGGTAATGGTGTCGCAAACGCCAGAAATCCAGGACGTTTGATTTCTCTTGAACATGGTGGCTATATGACTGAGGACGTTTGGTGCGTAGTAATCGTCACTATTGATCCAACCAAAAATATCGCCGGTAGCTTTCTCAAAGCCCTTATTAATAGCGAAACTTTGCCCCCTATCAGGCTCGCTAACCCAATAAGTAAGCCATGGTTCGTACCGCTTTATGATTTCTACTGAATCATCTGTGGATCCACCGTCAATTATAATATATTCCAAATTGGGATAGCCTTGCAATAGTACCGAGCGGATGGTTTCTTCTAAGAATTGTGCCTGGTTGTAGGAAGGCGTGACGATGCTGATTTTGGGCCAGGGCGATCCATCGGGTAAGTAATCTGATAATGGGTCAGAAGTTTCTGTCCATGGCCAGCCGGTTTTATCTATTTGCGGAGGAGGTATATCATCAATTTTTGGACAGTACATGTTGATATCTGCTCTCAAGGATTTGTTGATACCATTCCAGGTATTGCTTCACTTGGTGATCCAATGTAAATTTCTTTTGCACTATTTCGGCTGCAAAGTTGCCCATCTTGGACCTGAGGGGGTCATTCTCAAGCAAAGATAAAATTGCATTAGCCATATCATTGGGGTCGGCTGGCTTAGTAAGTATTCCGGATTGGCCATCTTCGACCTGTTCTGGGATTCCACCCACAGCGGTCGCAACAACAGGCGTGCCACAAGCCAGGGCTTCTAGAACTGAATTTGGGAATACATCTGCTTTGGCTGCATGAACATAAAGATCTGCCGCCTGGTAAATTAGTGCCATGTCAGACCGCTCTTTAACATAGGGAAGGAAGCGAATCTCGACATTCCCCTTTTTCTCAGTTTGGCCTTCTTGCCCTAAAGCAAGGAGGAGAACAGGGAGACTTGGCTCAACTTTTTTTTCGACAATTTGTAACGATTCTGATATGGTTCGATAGTCTTTGAAAGGATGATTCTTGATTTTTTTCGCAGAGACAAACATTAAAATCCGGGCATCCATAGGCAAACTCAAAGCTAAACGGGCTTGTTCTTTGGGTGCAGGTTTGAAGAGCCGTGTATCAATGCCATTGTTAATCACCCTGGCATCAATCACACCAGTTGTTATGACCGATTTTTCGACCTGATCCATCAACCATTGACTGGGCGTGGCCAGATAGAGATTGCTTCTGCGATAGATACGCTGTTTGCGATGTAAATTGCGGGCTGTTCCGTCCGCCAGGATGGGTGGGTAGCGCAGCAAATCAGGGCAGTCACCGCAGCCAGACTGCCACCTTTTACATTCCATCGGGTGCGCGCAGTGGCCCGTTATAAGCCACATATCATGCATTGTGATAATAACAGGTTTTTTGTGGGACAATTGGGCAAGATAACGCAGGTCAAAAAAACCGCCGTGTAAATTGTGTAAATGGACGATGTCTGGTTGTAATGGGTGTAACTGAAGTATCTTTCGTGATCCCGGGAAGTGAAAATTTTCCCATCCCTGTTCTTGCCTATGGGATTTTTGCCCCTTTTGGATCTTCTTAACCAATTCGCTTATACGACAAAATGGCGCGAATTTGGCTTCCAGCCGTGTCAATATGGTGGTCAGGGACAATTCGGGGATTTGAATGACAAGGTCATCGCTGGATTGTTTTTTTCCGACGGAATAATAGGAGTAATATCCTTTTTGGGCGTAAGCTTTATAAAGGTTCCAGGCAATAACTGCTGCACCGCCTTCTTTCTCCACTGTGTTGACCTGTAAAATTTTCAATGGATGTTGAATAAGAATTGGATTCATTGGTTGTTCGAATTCCATTCCCATGTTATTGGCAGTGCAAGCGGACCCCAAGAATGCAATGGTTCTCGTAAATCTGCCCGTGGTTTCCATTTCACTATGAATTTAATGGCATCTTGAATAATCTCAAAATCACGGATTTCATTACCAATAAACAGTGAAATGGTGTAATAACCCTGATTTAAGCATAAGTCAGTTATTGAAAAACGAAGCAAATATCGCCCTTTTTTATTAACAGGCAAAGAAGAATAATATTGACGAGTATTTGAAGCCAGGACAATTTTTTCTGATTTGTCTTTGATATCAAAGCCAAAATTGGCAAGATTAATTCTTTCCGGGTCGAGATTCAGGCTTGCTTCGAGAATAAGTGTGTCTCCAGTAAAAAATTCATTTGTTAATCCATACTTATTTTGCAAACTGACATTTTCAAAGATGTGTTCATCAAATTTTTCCCCACCGGATCGTTCCGAAAAATCGACAAAGGGCTCAAGTTCTTCAAATTGTTTTGATAAATAATCATTGACAACTTCAGCTGAATTTCCGCTTTTATTAATTTCCCCTTCGGTTAACCAGATGGCATGCCTGCACAAATTTTGAATGGCCGTCATGTTATGGCTGACAAACAACACTGTCCTGCCTTCGCCGGCGACATCCCCCATTTTGCCCAGGCACTTCTTTTGAAACTCGGCGTCGCCCACCGCCAGCACCTCATCAACGACCAAAATCTCGGGGTCTAGGTGGGCGGCGACGGCGAATGCCAGGCGCACGTACATGCCGCTGGAGTAGCGTTTAACGGGTGTATCGATGAACTTCTCCACGCCGGAGAAATCGACAATCTCATCGAACTTACGTTGCACCTCGTCCTTGCGCATGCCGAGGATGGCGCCGTTGAGGAACACGTTCTCGCGCCCGGTCAGCTCGGGGTGGAAGCCGGTGCCGACTTCCAGCAGGCTGCCGATGCGCCCTTTGATTTTGACCACGCCGCTGGTGGGGGCTGTGACGCGCGAGAGGATCTTTAAAAGCGTGGACTTGCCGGCGCCGTTGCGCCCGATGATGCCCAGCGCTTCTCCCTGCTGCACAGTGAAGGAGACGTTATCCAGCGCAAGGATAGATTGACCGATTTGCTCAAAACGGTCCCGCTGGCCGATGCGGGTATAGGGGTCGGGTTGATTGCGCACGCGCGCCCACCAGCGGTTGAGGTCGCGGCTGAGGGTGCCGGTGCCGATCACGCCAAGGTCATAGCGTTTGGTTAAGTTTTCAACGGAGATGACGGTATTGTTCATAGGTCAAAGAAATTTAGTTCATTAGAGTCAGGTTGAAGAAGGTTGGTTTTGCCGGGCAGCCATGAGAATCGGGTGCATAACCAGCATCACTCCCAGGTAAACGCCAGCAACAACTGCAGCGAGCAGGCTTGCATAGACATGCACGCGCAGCAGTGCAAGGGCAAAGAGGGAGAGGATCAGCCAGAAAGCCAGGCCGATCAGAGCCCCTTGCAGCAGCGCTCCCGCAGGCGGGGTTGCTTTTGGAACCTGCGGTAGCGGTTGAGAACGCACCATCCGGGCGCGATGCACGTACAGGGCGGTCATCACTGCGAAATAGATCCACATGGTGATGCCGAGGTTCTTGCCAAGCGGGTAGGCGTCCATCAACCCGAACACCTGGTGCGCGAGCGTCCCACACACCAGTCCCATGATCAGCACTCGGTTGACCGTGCGGGCGCGTTTCCAGGCACGCCAGGCCATCGCGCCAAATCCGCTCAGCAATGCGACGTACAAAATCAGCGCCGGGATGCCCATCTCGATCGTCACCGCAAGCAGGGAGTTGTGCGCATGGTAGAGCCTGGCGGGGGGTTCGTTGAACAAAAACGGGTTGAAAAAGGTCTGATATACCGGGTTGAGCGCGTCCAGCCCCACGCCAGTGACCGGGAAACCGCGGGTCAGGCTGATGATTCTCGCCCAGATGTCCAGTCGGTTCTGCAGGCTGGCGTCCTGTCCCTGGTCCAGCAGGGCAAAAAGCTCGGACAAACCGCCAATGCCGGTTTGGTTTAGAAACAAGAACAGGGCAACAACGCCAATCGGAATTGCCCACAGGAAGCGTTTATCCTTCCATACCAAGAGAACGTACAACCCGGCAGCGACGCCAAGCCAGGCACCTCGTGACTGCGTGAGGAAAATAACCGCCAGAGTCAGCACCAGGGTAAAAAAGACCAGCAGTTTGTAGAACCCGATGGGGAAATTTCTGAACCCAGGATATTTGGAAAACAGTTTTTTGACGGCAGAGCGGTCCCATAAAAGGCTTAACAACAAGGGTGGGAAGAAAGCCAGGGCGCCGCCCATCGTGTTTTTATTGATACTCGCCCCGGGTACAAAAGCGGTGAGCCGCGACATTGCCTCATAGATAGGCGAAAGGAAATCCAACAAGATCGAACTTTGCCAATCTGTAGCCAGAAAACCCAAAAGCCCGGCGCCAATGGACAGGATGAGCAAGGAGAAAATCAGGGCAGGGAAGTGCTTTCTGAATTTAACCAACCGCACAATGGCAAAGAACAGCGAAAAACTGAGCAAAAGATGATCGATTCGGACCAGGGTCAACGGTGGATCAGCGGAGAAGATGAGATTGCACGGCAGTAAAATTATTAGAGCAAGAATGGGCACGTCCAGGGGTGTGGGGAGGATGGTCCAGCGGTCAGCCCAGAGGTGCAGCACCCACACCAGCGCAAGCAAGATCAGGGCAAACGGGGAGAGACCATCCCACACCATCAGCAGGGCGTACAGGCCGGCAGTGAGAACGAGAATTGCGATAAGCGAGAGCGTTACCAATCCTTCGCGTAGTGATCTTTGTTGTAATAATTTGCCTGGCACAGCCGGCTTCAATGCATCCTGGTCTGGTTGTCGTCGAGTCATTTAAGGGGTTGTCAGTCTGTCGATCGCTTGAACTGCGTCCTGGCAATTTGAGCATTCAAGAAGTGCCTTCTGGTAAGCCTCTAAAGCGCGATCGAAACTGCCGCATTGATCATATATCTTGCCAGCGCGCATAAAGAAACGGTAGTCTGCTGAAGATTTTGGCATAGCCCTGTCGAGGGTGCTGAGCGCGAGGTCTGGCTCGTCTTGCTCAAGATATGCTAGGGCGAGATCTCCGTAGGGTGCGACATAATCAGGGAACTGATCAATGATGGCTTGATACTGGGAGATCGATTCTAAGATTTGTCCGGCGTCTCTCGTTTTGTTCGCCCTCTCCAGTTGAGCGTACTGGAGCAACCTGGCATAAATGTCAGGGCGAATGTCGTAAGCCTTTTCGAGGGCGTAGATTCTCATCTCCAAATTGTCTGAGGTTCTCAAAGCGCTTGCGGCATGTTCGATCTTGTTGTACATTCCCAGACGATGCCAGATATCAAGGGCTTCGGTGTAGCGTTCCAGCGAAAACAAGAGTTCAGCATAAGTCTGCAGGATGACGGGATCATTTGTGGGCACAAGTGGTTCGATCACCTGGAGGGCGAATGTGTAGTCTTGTTTCGACATCGCAACCCGTGCCTGCAAAACCCTGGCATGCGGATGGCTTTCGGGTGCGGTGGTTAATTGTTCGGGTGTGAGTGATCCGCTTCTAAAATCTTTGACAAAAGTTGTTGACCAATGGTTGTTTTTAAAAACAGGAAGGGAAAAGAAAATTAAGGCGATTGTGAGCAGTAAAAGGATTGGTGCAAGTTTTCTCATGAACGAAAAAGATGCTGCTTAAACAGTATCAATAAAGGTCTTCTCAACCCGGTTGAAAATGACCACGCCGATGAACATCACCACGAACATAAAACCGGCGCTGTAGGCAAGGTTGGCCCAGGAGGCATTGCCAGCGCCCAGGAAACCAGCCCGGAAGGTCTCGATGATGGGCGTGATGGGGTTGATGGCAGCTACCCAACGCCATTTTTCAGGGATAGAAGAGACCGGATAGATCACGGGGGTGGCGTACATCCACAGGCTGACGCCGAAGGTCACCAGGTAGCGCAAGTCGCGGTACTTGGTAGTCATGGAGGAGATAATGATGCCGAAGCCCAGTCCCAGCCCGGCCATCAGCAGAATCAGCAGGGGTAGTGTGAAGGCCCACTCCGTCAGCTGGATCGCTGCGCCCTGGAGGTAGAAAAAGAGGTAAAAGCCGAGGAAGAAGACGAACTGGATGGCAAAGCTGAGCAGGTTCGAAATGATAATTGAAAGCGGCATCACCAGGCGGGGAAAGTAAACCTTGCCGAAGATGCCGGCGTTGGCGATGAAGGTGTCAGAGGTGCCGGTCAGGCAGGCGGAGAAGTAGCCCCACATGACGTTGCCGGAAAGATAGAAAAGGTACTGCGGCAGCCCGTCGGTGGGTAGACGGGCGATATTTCCGAAGATGACGGTAAACACCAGGGATGTGATCAGCGGCTGGATAATGAACCACAGCGGCCCGAGGATGGTCTGTTTGTAGCGAGAGACAAAATCCCGGCGTACAAACAGAGCGATCAAGTCCCGGTAACGCCAAACGTCGGCTAATTGCAGGTCGTACCATTTTTTGCGAGAGGTGATAATCAGGTCCCAGGAGTCGGTATCGGTCGTTTGATTCATTTTGTATCTTGTCAAGAAAAAGTCAAGTGAAGTAATGATTTTTTCAGCTTTCGGCTAACCACCAATCACTGCTGTTTACTCCTGCAATAAGGCATTGTGCATCCAATCAAGAAAACGTTCGTCCCAAAGATAGACAAAAGCATTGTTGTTCAATGTAGGAATAAAGGCGCTGCTTCCAGTCAGCAAACCCTCAGGTGCTTCGAAAGTCTTCAGGTTTTCCCGGCTGAAATTACGCAAAAAACACACACTGAGGTTGGTGAGCTCCTCGATGGATAGGTCGGTCAGAAAAGAGTTGCCAAACTCGTTCAGCAGAACTGGCACCTGTAACCAATAGGCAGGTTTAATCAACTTGTTGAGTGCAGCCCGCATGATCATGGTCTGGTTTCTGACGCGAAAGGCATCGCTATAGCCTTCGCGAATCATGGATAAAGCCAGGGCACGTTCACCATTCAGGGTCTGGGTCCCGGAGGGAAAGTCTCCAAAATAGCCACCTGCGACAGGACTGGAGAGGTCAATCTCAACGCCATCGATGGCATCGATGAAATTAATCAGGGTTGCAAAATTGATGACGCCATAGTGATCCACGGGAATGCCAAAATTAAAATAGATCACCTCTGACAGAGCGCCTGCCCCCAAGCCAGACCCGAGATAATGTCCCATACCCGGTGTGCCAAATAGATACGCCTGGTTGATCTTAAAAGGGTCCGGTGCGGTGAAGCGGCCTTCAGGCGCTTCGACGATTAGATCGCGAGGTAAGGCTACCATATTGACGGTCATGTTGACAAAATCGATGCGGATCAGCCGGATCGAATCGGCCAAACCATAAAGGTAGCCGTCACCGCGATAGTCAATGCCAACCATTAGGACTATCCACTCAGTATCTTTTCCACACACGGGTTTGGCTTGGGGCGCATGGGTTGGTTGATGGAAAACCGGCGCTTCAGGCAGGACAGGGGGGTACTGGACTTCCGGGGATTGGGCTACTTGTTCAACTTCGGGTGAATCTGGCGCTGACAGAGTAACCAGGGGAAGTGTGAGGGGCTCGGAGATGGGTTCTCTGAGTTTTGGCCTGGCCCAGGAAAAATAGAAGATGACAAAAACGAAGATGATGCCGCCCAGCACGCCCAAAGTGATTTTCAGACGCCTTTTTTTCTTTTGGCTAATGAGCTCGTCTTCTGTATGAAAATTGGCATTGTTTTTCATGACTGTCGACAAATCTTCCTTAATTAGATGTTAATGCAAAGCCCGATTTTTTCCACGCATCCGCCCCTCCGACATTAATGACAAATGTCAGTTGGTGGTTTTTTTATGCATCCAATCTACCAGGTTGATCCCATTGTCAAGCGGAAGAAAGGACTGTTCGTGATTGACCACTCGATCAATGCACCTGTTTCAGATTCGGCATGTGTACAGTAACTCGATCAGCAAAGCACGCTTTTAACCCGTTCCAGGTGCGTTTCTGAGGTAGGTTGATCACCAGTAAAATGGATTGCACTGGATGGTCACAGGGCAACCTCGGCTTTGTTGATTATAATCCAAATTGAAATTCTTAGTATTAATTTCCCACAGGGCTTGCTAGCAAATTCAATGTGGTGTTTAGCGTATTTATTAATGGCAGGCATGGGAAATTCACTTCTCTTTAAGCAGAGGGCTATTTTTGTCCTAAAAAGCCGACCGTAATAATTGGGTTTGACCAAGTCGGCATAAAAATGATTTGTTTTTCGTTGATTAAATAACAGCGATGTTTGTGGCAATGGCTGCAGGTTGAGGTTTCTCAAACGCTTCAGGACTTTCGGCTATTAGAACTTTCGCACCCATTCTTTAGGCCAGCGCTCTACGACTACTTTCTCCTGGGTAAAGAAATGGACTGCATCAGCGCCTTGACCATGCAGATCCCCGAAGAAACTGTCCTTCCAGCCGCTGAAAGGGAAAAATGCCATTGGCGCTGCGACACCAATATTGATGCCAATATTGCCAGCTTCAACGCTATATCGAAATCTACGTGCTGCTGCACCACTTGAGGTGAACAGGCTGGCCTGGTTTCCGTATGCGCCATTGTTAATTAAACGAATTGCTTCATCAAGGCTGGAAAGATGGATCAATCCCAGCACCGGGCCAAAGATCTCGGTACGAGCGATCTCATGGTGTGGCTGAAGATCGGACAGGATCGTCGGGCGGATATAAGTCCCATTTTCATAGCCCTGAATGAGCGTATCCCGTCCATCGACCAGCGGATCAGCCCCTTGCTTGATGCCCAGGTCGATCAGCTCTTCGATGCGTTTTCTGCTGTCAAGGTTAATCACCGGTCCCATCTGTACCCCTTCATCAAGCCCATAGCCTACCTTGCGGTTCAAGGCTGATTCACAAATGCCTTCAAGAAAGGTGTTGTGAGCCTCGCCGATGGTGATCGCCAGTGATGAAGCCAGGCAGCGCTGTCCTGCGCAACCAAAAGCTGAATCAGCGATGATCCTGATCGCAGCGTCCATGTCGGCATCGGGCAATATCACAGCTGGATTCTTCGCCCCGCCCTGTGCCTGGACCCGTTTGCCATTTTCAGCCGCTCGCCGATAGATATACCTGGCGGTTGCTGTGGAGCCGACAAAAGTAATCGCACGGATGGTCGGGTGGTCGAGGATTGCGTCAACTGCCGTTTTCGAACCATTAACCAGGTTGACCACTCCTTCAGGTAGACCGATTTGGTCGATTAAACGAAAGATGATTTGCATGGTCAGCGGCACTTTTTCGGATGGTTTGATAATGTAGGTGTTGCCACACGCCAAAGCGTAGGGCAGGTACCAGAAGGGGATCATACCGGGGAAATTAAATGGCGCGATTGTTGCGCAAACACCTACTGGCTGGCGAAGAAGAATCTCGTCAACACCTTGAGCGATGTCTTCGAAAATCTCGCCCTTCATCATCATCGGGATTCCGCAGGCGACCTCGACATTCTCGATTGCCCGCCGCATCTCACCGCGTGACTCGTCAAAGGTCTTACCGCATTCCATCGTAATTACCCGAGCGATCTCGTCAAGATTAGCCTCTAGCAGCGCTTTGAGCTTGAACAGAAACTGAATGCGGTCCTGAGCAGGTGTGCTCCGCCAGGCGGGTAGTGCGTTAGATGCTGCAGCGGCAGCTCGATCCACATCCGCCTTGCCGCACAGAGGAGTGCGTGTCAGCAATTCCCCTGTTCCTGGGTTCACCACATCAACAAAGTCGACCGCTTGTGGTGCGATCCATTTACCATCGATATAATTTAGAACCTCTTCCATAATTTTCCTCGTTGTTTTTATCAAATTTACTATTGCATATTATACATCATCGTTGTATAATAAACAACAATGAGCGAAATTCAATCACTTGCGCGCGGATTAAAGATCCTTGATCTGCTAAGCCAATCCCAGGAGGGTGTCGGTATTACCGAAATGGCTGAGGTTCTGGAGATTAACAAGAGCAGTGCTTCCAGGCTGGTCAACACGCTTGTGAAATATGGTTATGCAGACAAGGATGAGGCAACGCGTCTCTTCCACCTCGGACCACGTGTGGTCACTCTCAGCCGCAGCATTTTGACCCGTCTTCCATTGCGTGAAGTCGCCAAACCCTATCTGCGCCAGATGATGGAGGCTACAGGCGAGTGCGCACACCTGGGTATCTTAGCCCATGGTTGTGTTCTTTACATTGACCAGGTTGAGTCACCAGCGACATTACGGGTTAATGCTGAAGTTGGAACGCTGAATCCACTGCATTGCACCGCTCTTGGCAAGGTGTTGCTTGCCTTCAATGACCTGGAGATTCCAGACTCACTGGAGATATTTACTCCTCAGACCATCACAGACACTGAAATTCTGCGTAGCCACCTGGATACGGTCCGTCGTCTGGGCTTCGCCGTGGACGATGAGGAATTTGACACTGGCGTGCGGTGCATCGCCGTGCCGATCTTCGATTTTCGCAATAAGGCAATCGGCTCAATTGGCATCTCAGGCCCATCCACGCGCATCACCGATGAATTGTTGCCTGATCTAGCAGCTACCGTGGTCAAGATTGGCAAGGAATTATCGGAGCGCATGTCCTTCATCCATTAATATGGAGATATTTGCGGTCGATGTGTAAATATTACCGATAAAAATTTTTCAATCATGGCGAATATTTATGAATCTTGTGAGACGATATGAACAACAAACCCTCCCACGAAGAATTAACTCTCCAACGTGTTGACCATGCAGCCAAATTTGCTGCCAATAACTTGCCTGCAAGGCTTTCACTGACTCTGTCCGAAGCGCTTATCATCGGTTTGCTGCGCCAGGGTGTGCGCACTTATTTCACCGTCCTCGGTCATGGCTCAACTGAGATTGGCGAAGTCTTGCGCATCTATCAGGATGCAGGCTTGTTAAGAACTTTTGGGGTACGTAGCGAGATAGAGGCTTCACACGCGGCGTCTGCGTTGCGCTGGGTAACCGGTGAAAAGGCTGCAGTGTTAACCTCCATTGGTCCAGGGGCGCTCCATGCGCTGGCGGCATCCCTCGTCCCAGCCTCAGATGGTATCGGAGTCTGGTATCTGTTTGGCGACGAAACAACCGAAGACGAGGGATTTAACATGCAGCAGGTCCCCAAGCATGAACAACACCTATTTCTTCAACTGGCTGCGACAATGGGGCATGCCTACAGCCTGCACACACCATTGGCCCTCTCAACGGCTTTACAGCGCGGGGCTGTGACGGTTGATCACCCCTACCGCCCCGGTCCCTTCTACCTGTTACTGCCGATGAATACCCAGGCATCCTGGCTGGAAAATTTTAACTTGAGTGAGTTGCCTGAAGCTCAAACGATTCTCCTGGGTGCATCTGCGGGGGATTATGCCCAGGCTGTGAAGTGGATTTCGCAAGCGGAACGGGTCATCGTTAAGGTTGGGGGAGGGGGTCGATACGCTGGTACGGAGCTGATCACCCTGTTGGAGCGCTCAGGTGGCGTTCTGGTCCACACTCCGAACGCATCCGGCTGTATCCCCTATGACCATCCACAGAACATGACTGTCGGTGGTTCGAAGGGATCTTTACCCGGCAATTATGCTATGGAGAATGCAGACCTGTTAATCGCCGTAGGAACACGGGCAGTATGTCAATCGGATAGTTCACGTACCGGCTACCCTCGGGTTAAACGGGTGATCAATATCAATGCCGATGTCAACGACGCCAGCCACTACCGTGACACCCTGGCGCTTATTGGCGACGTGCAACACACGCTGGCTCGATTAAACATTGCACTGGAAGGGGCATCTGCAGTTAATCAGACCTGGTTGCAGGTTTGCGCTGAGAAAAAAGCGGAATGGCAAGCCTTTAAGGACGCGCGAATGCATACGCCAGTTTTGCTGGATGAGTATTGGAACAGCCCGGTCTTAACACAACCGGCAGCCATCAAGATTGCCTGCGATTGGGCAAAGAATAATGGTGTAATCCGTTTTTTTGATGCTGGAGATGTGCAAGCCAATGGATTTCAGATTGTGGAAGATGACCATCCTGGTCAGACTTTTACTGATACAGGTGCTTCATATATGGGTTTCGCTGTTTCTGCCCTGCTGGCAACTGCCGTTACAAATAAGCCCTTTTTTGGTTTGGCGCTGACCGGCGATGGCTCGTTTTCGATGAACCCACAAATTCTGATTGACGGTGCCGAGCACGGAGCAAATGGTTGTATTCTGCTGTTGGATAATGGGCGGATGGGGGCCATTACCGCGTTGCAGAATGACCAGTACGGGCAAGAGTTTGCAACCTGGAATACCATCCACGTTGATTACGTAGCCTGGGCGCGATCCGTTCCGGGTGTGCTGGCACTTGATGGAGGACGGACCCCCGAGGATTTACAATCCGCCTTACAACAGGCTGGGGAGCATTCCGGATTGAGCTTGATACACGTGCCGGTTTATTTTGGCCCTGATCCTCTGGGAGGCATGGGGGTTTATGGACGATGGAACGTAGGAAACCAGTGCGATGACGTTCAAGAGTTGCGTCACGAGATTGGCTTGTAAGGAATAACAATGAGAAACCTTGGATACGAGAAATTATGTCAGCATTAACCCTTGAAAAAACGTTTGAACTGGAGGAGATCGCACGTTGTTTGCGTGTTGACAGCCTCAAACTGATCTATAACCGGGGAGCCGGCCACCCGGGCGGTGCACTTTCAGCAGCAGAGATCATGGCCGTGCTCTACTTTCATGTCCTGCAGATCGATCCTTCCCGACCCGAATGGAAAGAACGCGACCGATTTATCCTCAGTAAAGGTCACGCTTCAGCCGTGTACTATGCTGCCCTAACCCGGCGTGGATTTTTTCCACGCTCCGAACTAGATACTTGGGGCGAGCTGGACTGTCCGCACCAGGGTCATCCAGACCGCTTTAAAACTCCGGGAGTGGACATGACCAGCGGTCTGCTCGGGCACGGGGTCGCGATTGGGGTTGGGCTTGGACTGTCAGCGCGGTTGAATAAGATGAGCTATCGTACCTATGTATTACTTGGTGATGGAGAGTGCCAGGGAGGAATTGTCTGGGAAGGGGCGATGGCTGCTTCAAAATTTCGACTGGCAAACCTGACCGTTATCATTGACTACAACAACGTCCAGCTCGACGGTCCCGTCTCTGCGGTCATGCCGCTCGAACCGCTGGCAGATAAATGGGCAGCCTGTGGCTGGCATGTTGTAGAGGTCAACGGTCACTCGGTGCAGGCTGTCGCAGAAGCACTTGACCTGGCACATCAGATCCATGACCGACCAACGGCTGTGCTCGCGTATACCACCAAGGGACGCGGCGTTTCATTCATGGAGAATCAATCCTACTGGCACGGTAATGTTCCAAACACTGAACAGTTTAAGCAAGCTCTGATCGAGCTGGGGGAGGTGGAAAATGACTGATCTTTCAATGCGTGAGGCTTATGGAAGGGCGCTGGCTGAGTATGGAGAGACCAATCAACGTCTGGTTGCTCTGGATGTGGATACTTCAGCTTCAACACTCTCAAAATTCTTTGCTGAGAGGTTTCCTGATTGTTTTTTCAATATTGGCATCGCTGAACCATGCATGGTGGATGTCGCAGTCGGTCTGGCTTTGGGCGGTTTCTTGCCCTTCATCAATGGATTCGCGTCAATCTTATCGTTGCGCGCTCTGGAACAGATTCGCACCTGTGTCTGCTATGCCCAGACAAATGTGAAGATCGCTGCCGGCTATGCTGGTGTTTCAGACTTTAAGGACGGTGCAACTCACTACTCGATCAGCGATCTGGCGAATGTGCGCGCCCTACCAAACATGACCGTTATTGTCCCAGCTGATGCAGCTGAGGCTGCAGCCTGGGTACCGCTCATTGCTGAATATGATGGTCCAGTTTATTTGCGACTCAGTCGGGCAGGGGCGCTGCCGGTCTACCAGTCGGGCGCGAAGTTGGAGATCGGAAAAGGACGTTTGTTGCGCTCAGGCGATGACCTGACTCTGGTTGCTACTGGGACAATGGTCGGGCGCTGCTTCGTTGCAGCGGAAAAACTCTCAGCAATCGGCATCGATGCCCGCCTGTTGGAGGTCCACACGCTTAAGCCTCTTGATCGTGAATTACTGATCTCAGCAGCCGAGGAGACCGGGGCAGTGGTCACCGCTGAGGAGCACAACATCATTGGTGGGCTGGGTAGCGCGGTGGCTGAAGCACTGGCAGAGACGGTTCCAATCCCAATCGAGCGGGTTGGCATCCCGGATCGTTTTTGTGTGACTGGTCGGGATCTGGACAAACTGATGGATCATTCTGGACTCTCGGTTGAAAACATTATTGCTGCTGCGATGCGCGTGATGGAAAGGAAGAGGTAATTTGGATAAACAAATACTCACTCGCCTCTTCTGCTATATGTTCAAGGAGCTCATATGAAAATTGCTGTTATCAATGAGATCAGCGCTGCTGATAAAAATACTGACATCCTGGCGGCGCTTACAGGTCGGGGACATGAGGTACTCAACCTGGGTAATACGCGAAGCGGAGACATGCCCGCCCTGCTGTATATCCACACTGGATTGATGTCCGCCCTCTTGCTGCACCTCGGTATCGTGGATTTTGTCATTGGCGGTTGTGGTACCGGGTTGGGTTACCATAATGCCGTCATGCAATACCCGGGCGTGTTTTGCGGACACATTTTGACCCCGTTAGACGCTTTCTTGTTTGCACGCATCAATGCTGGAAATTGCATCTCGCTGGCGCTCAACCAGGGGTACGGATGGGCAGGGGATGTGAACCTGAGCATGATCTTCGATAACCTCTTTATCACAGAAACCGGCAGCGGATATCCCACTCAGCGAGCTGAACCGCAAGCACAAGCTCGCCATTTACTGAAGCAGGTTTCACAGTCAACCCATAAATCGATGGCAGAGATTGTAAAAGTCCTGCCGAAGGAGGTGCTTCATCCAGTACTTGATTTTCCAACGTTCCAGGCAGCACTGATGGCAGGACTGGAGGCTGATCCCCTCCTCAAGTCAACGCTGGAAGGACTGATTAAACACTAAATTATGTTTAAAAGGAGAATAGCATGGCAGAAAATGCAAACAAGTTAAGTAAGCGCACAAAAATCTTTTATGGAATTGGTGACCTGGGAAATGCCTTGGTTAATTCCGCTGTTCAATTCTTCCTGATGAAGTTCTACACCGATGGCGCTCTCATTCCGCCTGCCCTGGCAGGTAATGCCCTGCTCATCGGTAAGATATGGGATGCAATTAACGATCCGCTGTTTGGTTGGTTTACAGACCGCACGAAAAACCGCTTTGGGAAGCGTCGGGTGTTTATGTTGTTCGGCGCAATCCCCCTGGCGATTGCAATTGCACTTCTGTGGTTCGTCCCCACCCAGAATCGAGTTTGGGCTTTTTTCTGGATCGCTGCCACTTTCTTGCTCTTTGATACGATCTGGACACTGACCAATGTTCCTTACTACGCGCTGACTGCAGAATTAACCGATGATTACGATGAGCGCTCAAGCCTGACCACATACCGCATGGCTATGGCCGTGCCTGCTTATCTGGTGGGGGCAGCGTTGACACCTGCAATCGTTGGTATGTTTGCCGTACAGCGCACCGGTTGGGCTTTCATTGGTATTGCCTATGGCATTTTTGCTGGATTAGTATTGATAATCTCCGCCCTTGGTTTCTGCGAGCGCAAGGACCTGGCTGTTGCTGAACCCGAAACCTCTCCGCTAAAATCCTTTGGCAATGCCTTCAAGAACAAGGCTTTCGTTCAATTGTGTATCATCTACTTCACCCTGAATATCTCCTTCGCCTTCTGTAAGATTTTGATGGCATATTACGTGGAATACCAACTCTTGATGAAAGATCAAATTTCAATTGCTATGGGTTTGATGCTGATCTGTGTTACCCTCTCGCTGCCTTTTTGGCAGTGGCTGGGCAAGAAGATGGATAAGGGCCCCGTATATGCAATCGGGATGGGGATTGGCGCTATCGCTGTTCTGATCACTTTCTTTCTACCTAACAAACCCACCAATCTCCTTTATCTTTTGTTCGTGCTGGTTGGTTTTGGCTTTGCTGTCAACTGGATCTATCCCTGGGCTATGGTTGCAGATGTGGGCGATTATGATCGTGCGGAGACCGGTCAGCAACGATCGGGAATGTATTATGGTGTTTGGGGATTGGCAACCAAGCTTTCAGAAGCCCTGGCGCTGGCAGGTGTTGGCTGGATTTTAAGCGGTTTTGGCTATGTGCCGAACGTGGCGCAGACTCCGCATGCCCTTCTGGGAATTCGTCTTTTCTTTGGTTTGGTTCCAGCGATTTTTATTTTCATCACCTTACCTTTTCTGTTCAAGTATCCAATTACCCGCAAGACCCACGCAATAGTGCGGGCAAAGCTTGAAGCCATGGACGCTGCAGCACGGGCTGAAAAAGAACAGGATTCAAAAGAATAAGGAGAAATTATGAAACCGATCCGAGTTGCCATCGTCGGATGTGGTCGCATTTCAGACTTACATGAGATTGGCTATCACGGCCGTCAGGATGCCATCATTGCAGCTGTCTGCGACACCAACAAATCGCGCGCTCAACACCAAGCCCGGTCATGGGGTGTGGAGAAGGTGTATACCGATTACCAACAGGTGCTCGATGATCAAGAAATCGACGTGGTAGAGTTGCTCACTCCACATCACCTGCATTGTTCTATGACGGTTCAGGCTGCGCAGGCAGGCAAGCACATCTCAGTGCAGAAGCCCATGGCGCTTTCTGCTGCTGAGGCAGATGAAATGATCTTCTCGGCTAACAAGGCAGGTGTATTGCTCAGGGTTTATGAGACGATGGTCTATTATTCGCCAGTGGTGAAAGCCAGGGAAATGATCGACGCTGGCGAGATCGGCTCGGTGCGCGCCGTGCGTATGCATATTAACACCGGCTCGGGCACTTCATGGGAAGTGCCCCTGTCGGCTTGGGCATGGCGTTTCAACGAGAAGTTATGCGGTGGCGGACCGTTGGTCTTTGACCATGGACACCACCTGTTTTCAGCGGGCTATTATTTAGGTGGACCTGTGGAAAGGGTATATGCCTGGATTGAGCACACACCTGTCAGGGAGGCTGCAGGTTTGGTTAATATTGATGCCCCGGCGATGATCATGTTTCAATATAAAGCTCCTCACTGCTTTGGTCAGCTCGACATCGAATATACCCCGAAGATGCACATTGACTCGCTGTATTATTGTGATGATGATCGCATCGAGGTCATTGGCGAGAAGGGCATCATTTTCATCAATCGCTACACTGCAAAAACCGTCGACCTTCCTCCGTTGATGGTCTTCAAGGATGGAAAAACAACATCCATCCCCGTGGATGGCGAAGAATGGCATGATAGCTTTACTGCGACAACGATCGATTTCATCGAAAAATTGAAGACGGGTGGTCAGCCACGGCTGGATGGCCCGACGGGTAAGGCGGTTTTGCAATTCTCTCTGGCTGCACTGCAATCAGCCGCTACAGGGCGTGAAGTTCGTCCTGATGATGTGAAATAAGGAGATATGATGACGATGAATTATTCATTGATTCCTGTTCCCTTTTCTCTTGTCTTGATCATCTTGTACATGATCGCCCGCAATCGCAATAATCTGAAAATGATAAAGGTGACCCAGCCAGCGCTGACCTTCCTGGCGATTATCATCGCTGTGTTGAGTTACCTCAGCCCAAATGTCAACCCGGGTTATACCACCTGGATTCTGGTTGGCCTGGGCCTGTGTTTGTTGGGGGATATTTTCAATATCGATATGAGCAATGATCGGATTCTTTTTGCAGCAATGGTTGTATTTTTCATTGCCTACCTGGAATATGCAATCGCTTTCACGCTTTTTAGTGGTTTTCAGTCTCAGGACATCATTGTTGGCGTTGTGGCGCTGTTGATTTACCTGTTCCTGGCGCGGTTATATTGGAAAGGGCTGGGTGATTTTCGCGCGCCGGTGCTGATCTTTTTGCTGGTAGTGATATTTATGGTGACGCGGGCGATATCGACGCTGTTTGGCGGAAGTTTTTCCCAGGTCTCTGCATGGATGGTTGCGATCGGCGCTACCCTGGTTGCAATGGGTGACATTGAATACGGGATTCGGCGATTTTACAAGCCGATGAACTTCCAACTTGGCCCACTTTACTACGCAGGCGGACAGGTATTAATCGCATTGAGCTGTACATATTTTTTTATGAGCTAATGGTAGAAAATATTTATTAAACACCTCTGTAAACAAGAGGTGTTTTTTTATTCCTGTAGGAAAGAGAAAAGCGGGCGATGGGACTCGAACCCACGAATGGTAGCTTGGGAAGCTACTGCCTTACCACTTGGCGACGCCCGCATGCGAACCGATATTATTCTACCGCGATCTCAGACTTTTGCCAATGAATTTGATTACAAAACCCAAAAATGGTGGCTTGTTAACTTCGCCTTTGCCTTATAATTAAACCAACATTTAATTATAAAAAACATTGGTTGATACGACTACAATTGGAACAGAAATTCTCAATCACATGGCTTGAGAACATTCATTGAGAGGATGATAAGTTTGCCAATTCCAAACATCAATGTCAGCATTGGAAAAATCGTGCTTAATAACCCTTTGGTTTTGGCATCAGGAGTGATGGGCACGAGCCCGACTTTGCTTGAGCGGATTGCGCTGGCAGGTGCTGGCGCCGTTACCGCCAAAAGCTGTGGTCCGGAGCCACGCGTCGGGCATCCTAATCCTGTTATGGCTGAATGGGAACATGGTTTGATCAATGCCATTGGATTAACCAACCCCGGAGTCGAAGAGGAAGTTCATTTAATAAAAGAAGCGCATGAAAAATTGTCCCCATTGAAAACTCCCTTAATCGCCAGCATTTTTGCCGGAACGGTAGAAGCATTTGGGCAGGTAGCAAGAGCAATTTCTGTGGTTGAGCCTGATATGATTGAGGTGAATATTTCCTGTCCCAACGTACAGGATGACTTTGGCCTGCCCTTCGCTGCTGATTGGCGTAGCGCTGCCGATGTGACACGGTCTGTAAAGCAAGCTGTCGGTGATATTCCGATCACGGTCAAATTGGCGCCAAATGTGCCTGATATCGGTAGGATCGCCCGAGCAGTGGTTGAAGCCGGTGCAAACGCAATTACTGCGATCAATACCATGCCGGGCATGTTAATCAACGCTGATGCCTCCCGGCCTGTCCTGTTCAATTGCAGCGGAGGGATTTCGGGTCCCGCCCTGAAACCGATTGCGCTGCATTGCATTGCTGAGATTGCTCAAGCTGTAGAGGTCCCCATCATCGGGACAGGGGGAGTGCTTACCGGGCGGGATGCCATCGAGATGATGATGGCAGGGGCAACGGCTGTTGGCGTCGGGTCTGCGTTATGGTATCGAGGACCGGATGCTTTTGAATTAATCAAAGCCGAAATGATTGCGTTTTTAGAACAACACAAGTATCGATCGGTTGGCGAAATTATCGGAAAGGCGCACAAAGCATGAGAGGCGGATTTGAAATCAGGCAGGTTCAAAAACTCTTTTGGGTTAATCAAACAACCTGCTGGTTATCGCTTGAAGGATCCATCGATGCCCAACCTGGTCAATTTGTGATGATTTGGTTACCTGGAATTGGAGAAAAACCCTTCAGTATTGCCTCGATAGACCCGTTTTGTTTGCTGGTTGTTGGCGTGGGTCCTTTCAGTCGTGCGCTTCTAAAATTATCCGTTGGTGATTTCATCTGGGTCAAAGGTCCCTTGGGACATGGATTTTCTGTAGATGGTCAACGCTTGCTTCTTGTCGGCGGAGGGTACGGCTCTGCTCCGTTAATACCTTTAGCAAAGGCTGCCAAGGCACAGAATTTGCAGGTGCTTGTTTGCCTAGGAGCTCAAAATTCTGACAGTATTTTATTGCCGGAGGCATTTGAGAATTTAGGTTTTCAGGTATCGGTTACGACAGACGACGGCTCCCGTGGGCAAAAAGGCCTGGTGACATCGATCGTTGAGCAAGCACTTCAAGAATCTGACTTTGACACGCTTTTTGCCTGCGGTCCTGTCGGGATGCTAACTGCTCTAGCAAAGATATGTTGTGAGCATCAACTGGATTACCAATTCTCGTGGGAAGCCCACATGCGATGTGGATTGGGTTTGTGCGGTAGTTGTGAAGTGCCGCAAACCTTTGATCCTTCTTTGCCTGTCGGCTGGTTGGCTTGTTATGATGGACCGGTGTTTTGCAAACGCTGGTGAGCAATTAAGGTGCAAAAAAGAAATCTCGATTTGGTTAATCATCATGGAAGGATTTTTTAACTCCACTTCGGGATGATGCAAGAGTTAGCCATCCCAAGTAAAATTGAGTTACCTGGTCGATTTGAGCTTGCCTTTCAATTGATTATTTTTCACTCATAATCTCAATTAACTGACCGTGTACAATGAAGAAATCAGAAAAATTGACAAAAGCTGACCAAAAAAAACACAATCCCAATGCTCCTTTCCGGAATATTTTTTCGATTTTTCGATCATTACGCTGGCGCATGACGCTGAGTTACACCATCGTTACGATAAGCGCTTTGTTGGTTGTTGAATTAATCGTTATGATTATCTTGATGTCTTATTTTGTTTTAAGTATCGATTTAACTCCTGAAACCCTGGTCGCAAATTTAAGAGAAGAATGGACGCCGATGATGCAGCACTTCTTTTCGTCAGAGCCTCCGGATGTGGATGGGGCCAGAAAATATCTTGAAGATGTTCAAGGGACAGTAATACGTACTCGCCCGTTGTTGGTTTTTGGTAGCCTT
The DNA here is from genome assembly GCF_900184705.1 of Brevefilum fermentans. NCBI lineage: Bacteria > Bacillati > Chloroflexota > Anaerolineae > Anaerolineales > Anaerolineaceae > Candidatus Brevifilum > Candidatus Brevifilum fermentans. The sequence goes on from NZ_LT859958.1 coordinate 1,278,408, forward strand.
CAATTGGAAATGAGAGTAAAGGATTTTCTGCATTTTTACTATTTGTTGAATGATCGTACGCTTGTTTATGCAATACCATCCGGGATCGTGTCTGAGGAAGATCTGGGTAAAAAGATACCTTATGACTACCTTCCCGGTTTGGACCGCCCATTAAGAGCCGCACTCCAGGGCGAGGAGGATCAAAACCTGTTGTATGAGATTGTGGAACCCGGGCATCGCATCATTGGTGCAATCCCTGTGTTCAGGTTTGAGCCAACAGACGTGGGCTATGTTACTGTACCCGTAGAATCATTGCTTGATATTGAACGCAACCTGGTGGGTATCGTTGTGTTTACCACCAAACATTTTCCATGGCAATTTCTTCCCCTGGGACAGCTTATCCTTTATATTGGGCGATCGTTATTGATTATCACCTTATTTGCTGGCTTGATCGGGTCTGTATTTGGATTATGGACCGCTAAGGGGCTAACACGTCGGTTGACCCATGTTTCACAAGCTGCACACGACTGGGCTCGTGGTGATTTTTCAGTTTCGATCAGGGACACCAGCAAAGATGAAATTGGAAAGCTAACCTCAGATTTGAACTTGATGGCGAAACAGTTAGAAAACCTGATGGATCGTCGGCAGGAGTTGACAATCCTCGAAGAACGCAATCGCCTGGCGCGAGATCTACATGACAGTGTTAAACAACAAGCCTTTGCTGCCTCTGCTCAATTAGCGGCAGCCAGAGTTCACATGAACGCACACCCCGAAAAAGCATATGAACAACTAAAGGAAGCCGAGCTGCTGATTGAAAAGGTTCGCCAAGAACTGACTGATTTAATCCTAGAGCTGCGCCCAGTAGAGATCAAGGGCAAGGGTTTGGTTGTGGCAGCGGAAAATTTTATTAGCGATTGGCGTAGAAGGAATGAAATTTCAATTGAATTTGATGTCTGGGGAGAGGAGCATATCTTGCCCTTGGATGCTCAAAAAAGCATTTTCAGGATCCTTCAAGAAGCATTAGCCAATGTTTTGTGGCATAGCCAGGCAAAACTAGTCAGGGTAAGCTTTGATTTCCGCTCGTATATACTGGTTGTGATCATCGAGGATGATGGTAAAGGGTTTGTTGTTGAACAAAGGCGTGGAGAAGGCATGGGGCTTGATTTTATGAAAGAACGTGCAGCTCTGATCGGTGGTGAGCTAATCATAAGTAGTTTCCCAGGCAGGGGAACGAGTATAGTTTTGAGATATCCATACCCGGTAGCGGAGATTTGAGATGTACACTCGCAAGATCACGATATTGATTGTTGATGATCATGAGGTTGTTCGCAAAGGTTTGCGGGCATATTTGGATGCGCAACCAGAGTTTATTGTGGTTGGCGAAGCATCATCGGGTGATGAAGCAGTCCAAATGGCAACCGAACTGCTCCCTGACGTGGTGTTAATGGATCTGGTTATGAGCGGCATGGGTGGGGTTCAAGCCACCCGAAAAGTAAAAGATATCACACCACGCACTCAAATCGTTGTTTTGACCTCATATCACCAGGATGAGTTTATTTTCCCAGCCTTACAGGCTGGGGCAATTTCTTACGTTCTTAAAGACGTTTCTATGGAAAACCTGGTGGATGTTATCAAAAAAGCTGCTGTTGGAGAAGCAACACTGCACCCACGTGTGGCGGAACGAGTGATTCTCGAAATAAATGATGCCAAACGCGCGGCTTTTTACCCTTTTTCAGATTTAACTACTCGAGAGATGGAGGTTTTGCGACTGATTGGCAGGGGGCTTTCAAACAATGAAATTGCTGAAGCTTTATTTATTAGCGAGAACACGGTCAAGGGTCATGTTAGCAATATACTCAGTAAATTGCATTTAGCCGACCGAACTCAAGCAGCCGTGTTTGCCTGGGAGCAGGGCCTCGTGCATAGGGACGGATAATGGCTCAGTTTTTTGAGGATAAACACAGGTAGCTGGAAGAACGAACTTGAAGAAGGACATTGGGAGAAACAAGAAGGAAAGTTGAGGGATTGCGCGTAGATTAAGATTTACTGTCGTCAAAATAGAGATGGTATGATCAGGGTGGTTTTTAAATGGACAGGAGGAAATCTTCATGCAAGTACATGGATAATTCATGTCTGTGATGTGAGATGGAAAGGAATACTGGATCAATGGATTTGAAAATCGGTTATATCGGTTTGGGGATCATGGGGAAATCAATGGCACGAAATATTTTAAAGGCAGGCTTTTCACTGGTGATTCACAATCGAAGCCGCCAAAGCGTCAAAGAACTGGTCAGTGAGGGAGCGTTTGAGGCTAATTCTCCGGCTGAAGTGGCTGAACAGGTGGATGTTATCTTCACGAATCTGCCGGATTCACCGGATGTTGAAATGGTCGCCTTGGGGGACCAAGGGATAATTGCGGGAGCCCACGACGGATTGATCTACATCGACAATTCCACCATTAAACCAGCCACAGCCCGTATGGTCGGCCAGCACCTGGCTGAAAAAGGTGTGATTATGCTTGATGCTCCGGTTAGCGGTGGCGACATCGGAGCCAGAGAAGGCACGCTGACCATCATGGTCGGCGGTCCGGTGGACGCTTTCCACAAAGTCAAGCCTGTGCTGGAAGCAATTGGGAAGACCATTACCCATGTGGGCGGGCTTGGAGATGGTCAAATTGCCAAAGCTGCAAACCAAATCATGGTAGCAGCCCAGATGGTCGCTATGGGGGAATTATTGATTTTTGCCCAACAAGCCGGCGCAGATCCGCGAAAGGTGATTGAGGCAATCCGGGGAGGTGCAGCGGGCTGTTGGACGCTGGATAATAAACCACCCAGGCTTTTTGCAGGTAATCGCCAACCGGGGTTTAAAGCCTACATGCAGGCGAAGGATTTAGGGATTGTGATGGACACTGCCCGGGAATTTGGCGTATCGATGCCAACCACAGCAGTGAACACGCAGCTATTTAATGCCATGCTTCAAATGGGTATGCGTGAGCTGGACAATTCAGCTGTAATTGGGGTGATAGAAAAACTATCGGGTACTGAATTATCTGTTTAGTCCATGAATTGAAATGTCAATTACCGCCGATGAAACTATTTGGCTCACAGCGGTTTTTATTTTTTCAGGTAGTATTTTTTTCTTGTAGCAATGCGCTGCTTGCGATCATCTTCGGATTGTAATCGAGTTATGCATTTTGGAATGCGGCTATTGGTTAGATTGGGAGAGAAATAAGGATCTTCATTTATAAGATAAGGCTCAAGCCGTTCGTACCCTATTCGTGCATCTTCCAAAGGAGTTTCATAACCCCGCGTACTGCCCTCATAGTGGTATAATCGGGCAAAGGGAGAATAGACATTCAGATAACCTTTCTCAAAGACTTTTAAGCAAAAGTCGATATCTCCGAAGGCTAGCCGATAGGCTTCGTTGTAACCATTTACCTGATTGAACACCTCTCGTCGAACCATCTGACAGGCGCCGGTTAACGCAAGGAAATTACGGTACCAGTTGGTTGAACCCATTAAACCATGATAGTTTTCGGGGGCATTTAAATAGATATGCCCGGCAAAACCTGTCAATCCAATGATGATCCCAGCGTGTTGTATGGTTCGATTTTTGCGTAAGAGCTTTGCCCCTACGACCCCAATCTCAGGTTTGATTGCCCATTGGACAAGCTCTTCGAGCCAGATTTTATCCATGATCGCCATATCGTCATTCATCAGTAAAACTAGGTCAGAATTGGATTCATTCACACCCAGGTTGATTGCCTCGGAATAGTTGAAAGGTTTAGGATAGGGGAGGATTGAAACGCGAGATTCCTGGGCTATGTGCCGGTAAAAATCAAGCGTTGCCGGGTCATCGCTTCCATTATCGACGATGTAGATCGTGTGTTGTCCTTCATAAGGGGTGGCTAATAGTCCGGGAATCAGGTGATGCAGAAACCGGTAATTATTTTTCGAAAGGACAACGGTTGCTAAACTGGGCGATCCGCTCTTCCAGGAAAAGCGAACACCTGCATTCACCTTTGATGCTGCGATATTTGTGTGACCCTGTCGACGCAGAAAGTCTATGAGGACCTTTTGTATTTCGGGGTCATCAGAAGTTGGAAGGTGTTTTTGGCTTATTAATACCTCGGGGATATGGCGAAGAATTTTATGATTTTCGCATAGTCTTAGAGTTAGATCATATTCCTGGGCGACGAGCTTCGCGGTGTGATCGATTTTTGGCCACAATTTCTCCAGGGTTTGCAGGCGGATAAAACCTCGTGATAGATAATTGACGGATAGTAATAAAGCGGGTGATTGTCCTTTTGGTTTGAAGAAAGGCTTGATTTGGTCTATTTTCGTTTCTAAATACTCACAATCACAATAGGTGAGATCTGCGGGCGTTTCAGAGCCCAGCGAATGATAAAAATGGGTCAAAAAAGCACGGTCAAACTCATCTCCTGCCTGGCAGAAGACGACATATTCAGCGGTAATTTTGCCGGGTTCAACCCGTTCCGTGATGGGTGCAAGTTTAATCCGGTCATCGTTGAAACGCTTGCTATCCGGGTGATCTAACTGGTTTGTCAAGAACACAATAGCGTTCCAGTTGTTACTTTCTTGGGTTTGCAGCGAGATTATTGTCTTCTGGATCTCTTCTGGAGAAGACCGATCACAAGAAATTAAAAATGTAACCTTTGGAAGGGCAGACGAGGATTCCAGTTGTGGAAGATGTGTCTTTTTTTGCTTTGATCGATATTTACTATAAGACTGCTTTGTCAGAAAATCCTGCCAATAAAAGAATAGGCGTGTGGCAGCGATTTTGTGGTACAAAGTGCGTAAAGCTAATTCTAATGGTGAATTAGGAGAGAGGAATTTTGATCGCAATCTAAAAAAAAGATGTGACATCTTTGTGAATAAGCTAAATAACAAAATTATATGAACCAGTCAGCAAAAACAGAATGGTAGTACCAAATAAATCTGATGGGTCCACCATAGAAGAATAATGCGATTATAGCCAGTAATGTTGTGACGCGAACCAGTTTGTTGGAGACATTTTCGATTATGTATGCCCAAATGACATAAGCAATGGTTATTACAGGGAAAATATATCGACCCTGCAAGGCAACTGATGTATGAAAACCATATACCAATTCTGAGTTGTAATTCATCCGAACCAGGACCAGAGCATAGAAAATGATGATGCTAAAAAGACTAATCAAAAGGAAATTCGGTTTTCGGATATAGCGCATTCCCAATCCAATTGACCAAAATATCAACATGAGAAAATATGAAACACTGATGGGGAAATAAATTTTGTGCCCCATGATTCCAAAGATACGATCTAACATTGCTCTGATCCAATAATCAAAAACATAGCGAATTGGTTCCGGGTCTCCCTGGCGAAATGCGGCAAAAACTGAGAGTTTTTCTGGCAAAGCCATTTCCTGATGGCGGATTGCATAGGTACTGACAGCACAAATTTCTTCTGAGTAAATATCAGAACATGAAGGAAGTAGTGACCCATAGCGAATGATATTGATGCCATAAATACTGAAATTAAATCCTAAAAGGATAATCAACATGAATAATAGAACCCAACTGGTCCTGTTATTTAATTGAGATATTGAAAATTCAGGTTTATTTTTGATAATATAAACAATCCATATCACAACCATGATCAGGGCTAAGGGCAAGACAGAAAACTTTACCAGGCATGCCGCAGATATAAGCACCATCCATGCCAGGCTGTTTTTGGTAAACGCTTCATGTTTTTTAAGTGCCTTAATATAAAACAAAAGACTGGCAGAACACAACAAAATCGTGGGATTGTCATAATTGACACCGGCAGACAAAAAAACAAACATCAGCGTATTCGTTAACATAAAAACTGGCAGCAGTCGAAGCCACTTGCTGGAAATGATTTCCTTTGCAATCAAATAAGTAATGATGACCGTTCCCCAAGAAAAAATGGCATTAACCAGCCTTAAAAACACCAAACTTTGCCATTCTGTTGTTGTTGGAACCGCTAAAAGGAACAGAACCAGCATTCTTCCGTAGATCCAATAACCTAAAAAAGGAGTCCGCTGTAGACTTTCACCTGCAGTTTGCGCAATTGCTCCATTATCCGGAATGCCCCAGGTGCTGCTAAAATGCTTTGAAACTGCGAATCGATAAGTTTCGTCTGGAATAATTCCCGTTTGAAGATTGAGCGATAAAAAGAGGGTGTAACTTGCAAACACGAGCAATAACACAAGGAACACCAAAAATGGACCACAGTGGATTAAACTGGATTTCAACTGGTCAACAAATTTTTTATTTGCCATCATCATCCTTACTGGTAGAAGCGCAAATTCTTCAGCTAATCATTTTTAATAAATGCAGGTAAGGTCAATAAAAACTCGATTGATTGGCCTGAAAATTTATCCGTAATGAAAACTCAACGTTCTACAGATAAATATTGCTTTAATAATTCCATCTCCATATTATGCTTCGTTTGCAATGATTGATAAACATTGTAATTTTGTTCCACCATTTCTTTCAGGTTATTCTGATGAGGTATTTTTAAATTCACAAAATCTGTTAGCGATAGGTACCTCATCCCCATTGAAGAAAAATCCCCGATACGAACATTAATCAAAATAGGGAGGACACCGAACGCCAGGTATTCGATCAATTTGGTCGGGCATGCCACTTGATTGACTACATGGTCGTCTCGAAGCAAAAAGCCGAAATGGCAATCCTTGTATATCTCAATTATTTCAGCGTGAGTTTTCCTGGAAATCTCAATATTGGTGTGGTCTACTCCTTTTGCATATAGTAATGAACGCATTTCCTCTGGTTGGGTGGTAAAGAGTCGAAATTGATAAGCGTCGACGGTATTGCTGATAGCAGCTATCATTTCAGGAATTTTTTGCCAAACCTGAATTCCGCCAGCATAGACGACGACTGGCTTATCGATAATTGGTGGCTTGCTGGGGATGGTGGAAGAAAGCTTTGGAACAATTGGGATAGTGAAATAATTAGACGAAAAAGAAACATGATATTTCTTTGAAAAATGTTCTACCATTGCCTCGGTAACAAATATATAACGATCGGCTCTGTCGATAGCAATCTTCTCCATTTTTTCTAATTGCCTTGAGGTTTTTAGGTCATTCATCATCGACTGTTCTTCTGGAACCGCGCCGTGAAAATCGACGAGCTTGAGAACATGAGGCAATCTCAACAGAAAAAGGAGATGTTTTAATGGATAAATACTATGGACATATAATTTTTTTGCCAATAATATGCAAATAATTGCAGTGAGACGTGCCACCCAATTATGGCGTATTGACAACGAAAGGATGCCAGGTTGAGGGCAGTCCAGCCAACCCGTTTTGTCGGGAAGGTCCTTTCGATCTATGTAAATTTGATAAAAACTTGATAGCTGTTGACCGATGGATGCAACCCGCTGATAGTATCCATCCCCCAGCCGCGATGGATACGGGTATCCACCAAGGAAAACGATGCAGGGTTGACCTTGCATCTGTTTGAAAAAATTAACCACAATCAGTAAAGGGTTTTCAGCCATAATTTTGTCAACAAATTCTGGTCATTGAATCTAACAGAAACAAGAATGGTGTTAGTTTGTATTCCAAGTTAGAATAATTATGAGGGCCTGTTTTGATGAATGATCCATTTTGTTCGCCATTTTCTTTCAAATTTATATTTATTAATATGAAAAATCACAATTCGCTTTAACAAGCTGAGTTTATTAAATGATGCCCCATGAAAGTGATGAATGAACACATCTTCTGCGCAATAAAGGAAAAGGCCTTCCTGCAAAATGACCATTGCTAGATCGTCATCTTCGAACATTCCAATCTTATATCGCTCATCCAGGCCCCCAATTCTGTCGAAAAGCTCTTTTGAAATGATGCAACAATACAATGCCAGGTTCCTGATCTTAAAATATTGACCTGAAAAATGCTCAGCCCGATAATTCGCAAATTGATTTACTGCTTCTATGGTTGGTTCACTATAGTCAACAGCGATTTTTGCTTCGTTGCCAATCGCATTGGTCACCGGCCCGACCATGCCCGCATCGGGAATATTCTGTAAATGAGATAATAACCTTCCGAGCCACCCTTCTGACACGATTGTGTCATTATTTAGAAACACAAGATAATCGCCTTTTGCCTGCTTCGCACCAAGATTGTTTGCTTTTGCAAAGCCATAATTCTTCGGGTTAAAAATCACCGATAGGTTGTCATGTGCAGCGGTTAGTTGACCAAGAGAATTCCTAGTTTCCTGGTCTGAGGCATTATCGACAATGATAATTTCGAATTCTGGGAAACGCGTGTTTTGATAAATGCTTTTTATGCAAGTTTCCGTATAATGCCAATTGTTGTGCGAAAGGACGATAATTGATATCATCGGTGTTCTCATCGGGTCAACTTGTTGAATGTTCAGGAGACAAAGATCACTATTGTTTGTCGATTAACTTTGATCGGAACCATAAATCATCAACAAGATGTCTTCATCCATAAGCCTGATAGATTACATTTTAACATCATCTCGTGCTTTGATCGAGCCTCCAAATCTAAATTGATTTTGGTCACTGGTTTTGCCATGGCTTTTCTGCCCTGCTGTGATCCGCAATAACATTCGTTAGCCATGGTATTGAGAGGTTAGGGTTATGAGCTGGATCATTTAAAAATAATTCACTCCAACGGTCGAGCATATATTGCCGTTCTTTTTTATATTGCGATTGACGTTTTACAGACGCGGCAAATCCAAGACTGGCTGATTCATGATGGTAAAGCTCTGCATAGGGAGTAAAGAGATTGCGGTACCCCTTGGTTAACAGTCT